>JAWVZO010000009.1:0-27802 GCA_033722135.1 Gammaproteobacteria bacterium
TCGCGCGGGCTGCACACGGTGTAAAGGCGCATTCTGTGGGGCCGGCCCTGGTCATCCGTGCCGGGCGGCGTGACGCCGATGCTCTGGCCTTCGAGGACGGGAAACGCGGTGGAGCCGAAGTCCAGCACGATGTGGTGGGTGTCCGACTCCGACTCCGCGTCCGTGATCCGGAAGTTGCCCGCTACCACCGCGCGGGCCGGGGATTGGCGGGTGTACATGTGCACGCGGGGCTGAGACGCCGTGGGCGGCGCCGTCACCCCGCCGCCCTGGCCCGCATGGGCGATTTCCAGCAGCTCGGTCGCCTCGTCGTCGGGCGTCCCGACTTCCACGGACTCGTCGATCTCCTGCTCCTCGGGCAGCTCGTCCCATTCGAGCTGCTCCTCGAGCGAATAGGGCGTGGTGACGGTGCGCCAGTTGTCTATGGCGCCGGTGGGGCAGGGGGAGATGCAGTCCATGCAGTACTCGCACTTGGAGACGTCCACGACATAGTTCATGTCGCCGTGGGTTACTGCGCCGACCGGGCAGGTCTCCTCGCAGGTATTGCAGCGGATGCAGACCTCGGGGTCGATCAGGTGCTGGCGGATCAGGCTCATGGTCTTTGGCCTCGTTATGGCTCTGCTAGGTCGCTTGGCTGGCCTTGCTGCCGGGTGCGGGTCGGGCTCGAGCCCGACACGCCGGACCGGAGTCCTACCTACGGGTCACCCGGCCGGACCGCGACCCTGCCACGGCCCGGCCGGTGACTTCACGAAGCCAGCTGCACGTACTCGAAGTCGCCCGGCTTGTTGTCGATGCCGACCTTCGGCGGGGCGATCCACCCGGCGTACTCGCCCGGCGTCTGGACCGGCTTCATCAGGCTGTTGATGTGCTCGAGGTCTTCCTTGGATGGCAGCCACTCGTCGCGCTGGGCCTGCCAGGCGTCCTCGCTGACGACGATCCCGCCCGGGGTCACCGACAACTCGGCGAACTCGCCGATTCGGCGGCTGAACGCCTGGTGCGGCAGCTCGAGCGTGCAGTCGATGCCGGTCTTGGCGATCACCTTGTTCCAGCGCTTCACGCCGCCCTCGGCATCCTTGATGTAGTCGTCGCGCAGCCGGGCGTTGATGGTGTTGAGCGCGGGCTCGTCGACCATCCTGAACTCCCCGTCGACGTACTTCATCACCGGGTAGGTGTCGTTCTCGAGCTGGTGGTCGTCGTCGATCTTGGTCTCCTGGTAGCGCCCCTTGAGGCCCGCGTTGAAGGCGTTGGCGGCGTTGGTGGAGACCTCGGCGCCGAACAGGTCGAGGGTCACCGCGAAGTGGAAGTTGATCTTCTTCTGGATGGTCGGCAGGTCGATCACGCCGAGCTTGCGCACCGCCTCGATGTCGGTCGGGTCGTCGATGCCGGCCTCCTTCATCGCCTCGCAGGTGCGCTGGATGGTGCGCGAGACGCCGCTCTCGCCGACGAACATGTGGTGCGCCTCCTCGGTGAGCATGAAGCGGCAGGTGCGCGACAGCGGGTCGAAGCCGGACTCGGCGAGCGAGGCGAGCTGCATCTTGCCGTCGCGGTCGGTGAAGTAGGTGAACATGAAGAACGACAGCCAGTCGGGCGTCGCCTCGTTGAACGCGCCGAGCAGCCGCGGCTTGTCCTCGTCGCCGGAGTGACGGCGCAGCATCGCCTCGGCCTCCTCGCGGCCGTCGCGGCCGAAGTACTTCTGCAGCAGGTAGACCATCGCCCAGAGGTGGCGGCCCTCCTCGACGTTGACCTGGAACAGGTTGCGCAGGTCGTAGAGCGACGGACAGGTGGCGCCGAGGTGGCGCTGCTGCTCGACGGAGGCCGGCTCGGTATCGCCCTGAACGACGATCAGGCGGCGCAACAGCGAGCGGTACTCGCCCGGCACCTCCTGCCAGGCCGGCTCGCCCTTGTGGCGGCCGAAGGCGATGGTCCGGCCCTCCTCCTTCGGCGCGAGCAGGATGCCCCAGCGGTACTCGGGCATCTTGACGTAGCCGAACTGGGCCCAGCCGGAGGGATCGACGCCGACGGCCGTGCGCAGGTAGACCTCGGCCTCCTGGAAGCCCTCGGGGCCCATGTTCTTCCACCAGTCGATGTAGCCGGGATGCCACTCCTCCAGGGCGCGCTTCAGGCGACGGTCCTCGGACAGATTGACGTTGTTGGGGATCAGGTCGTCGTAGCTGACCTGCACGTTCGCATCACTCATGGTTCAAACCCTCTCGTGGTCGTAATCGGGGCGGGCGCCGGTGCCGTAGGCTTTCAGGGCACCGTGCTCGCTGACGGCGTTGGGCCGCTGGAAGATCCAGTTCTGCCAGGCGCTGAGACGGCCGAAGATCTTGGTCTCGCAGGTCTCGGCGCCGGCGAAGCGCAGGTTGGCCTCGAGGCCGGTCAGCGCGTCGGGGGAGAAGCTCGCGCGCTCCTCGAGCGCGAAGCGGATCTCGTCTTCCCAGTCGATGTCGTCGGGCGCGAAGGTGACCAGGCCGGCGTCGAGGGCCTCGCGTCCCTCCAGGTCCTTGCCGATCATCCCGCGCGCCTCGTCGACGCTCTCGGGTTCGCCCAGGAAGCGGGTCTCGAGCCGGGTCAGCCCGTTGCTCATCGGCAGCGGACCGAAGTTCATCTCGGTCAGGCGGATCGTCGCCGGCGGCGTGTCGTCGCCCTCGAACTGGCCGTCGAGCATGTAGCTGCGATCGGCCGCGAACAGCAGCTCGGCGAGGAAGCCGACGAAGCAGCTACCCGGCTCGACCAGCGTGAATATGGTGCGCGAGGTGACGTCGACGCGCTTCAGCGTCCGCTTCCAGTAGAGGACGATTTCGCGCACCAGCCAGTGGTCGGCGTGCTCCCGGAGCTGAGCGTCGTAGGCGGCCACGGCCTCGACGTCGCCCTCGGTCTTGAACACCAGCGTGCCGAGCTCCGGCTCGTTGGTGCGCAGGTGGAGGATCGCGTCGTCGAGCTCGCGGGCCAGGGCCAGGGGCCAGTAGTCGACGCCGGCGGCCACGATGCCCTCGGCATCGGCCGGCGGCGCGTCGGACGGGGCCTTCAGCGTCAGCGTCGCGGTGCGGTTGGCGCGGTCGATGGCGACGGCCAGGTTCGGGTAGCTCACGCCGTCGTCGCCGATCTCCCGCGACAGGCGGGTCAGCTCCACGCCCTTGGCGTCGGTCGGGCGGTCCGACTCGGCCGCCATCGCCTCGGCGCGCTCGCGTATGGCGTCGGCGAACTTCGAGGCCGGGGCGATCTCGTCGACCAGCCGCCAGTCCACGGCACGCTGGCCCTTGACCCCCTCCTCGACCGCGCAGAAGACGTCGGCGAGGTCGCGTCGCACCTTGCGCTTGTCGACCAGGCGGGTCAGGCCGCCGGTGCCGGGCAGCACGGCGAGCAGCGGCACCTCGGGGAGCGAAACCGCGGCGTTGTCGTCGTCAACCATCATGATGTGGTCGGTGGCCAGCGCGAGCTCGTAGCCGCCGCCGGCGGCCGTTCCGTTGATCGCGCTGATGTAGCGCTGGCCCGAGTTCGCGCTGGCGTCCTCGATGCCGTTGCGCGTCTCGTTGGTGAACTTGCAGAAGTTGACCTTGTGCCCGTGCGACGACGCGCCGAGCATGCGGATGTTGGCGCCGGCGCAGAAGATGCGTTCCTTGCCCGAGTCGATGACCACCGAGCGCACCTCCGGGTGCTCGAAACGCAGCCGCTGCACGGCGTCGTAGAGCTCGATGTCGACGCCGAGGTCGTAGGAGTTCATCTTGAGCTCGTATCCGGGCTTCAGCGTCGCCTCGGGGTCGACGTCCATGGTCAGGTAGGCGACCGGGGCCTCGATACGGAGTTTCCAGTGCTTGTACTGGTCGGGGTGGGTCTGGAAGTCGATCATCCTTCTGGCGCTCCTCGATTGTGAGCCTCGCGCCGGTGGCGAGACCAGGATGGAAATGCATTATAGTGCATTTCATGATGAGCGCAACACAAAAGTGAACTATTTTTCTTTATTTTTACTTAACTACTTTATTTACAATATGTTATAATCGTACACAATGCGTTTCTCGTCCCGCATGGATACCAGTCTGGCAGGATAGTTCAGAATCGCGGACGGTATTCTTGCCATGTTCGGCGGTTTTGCGAACCCGGGGAGATGCGCCGGACGGCGCCCGAGCCACGCCGCGGCGGTGGATTGCGGCGACGCGGTCAGCCGGTCTGGCGGAGCTGCACGGCCAGGCGCTCGATCGATTCGCGGTAGATTTCGCCGACGCGCTGGCGGACATCGTCCGTGACGACCTCCCCGTTCGACTCCACCCTGCGCGGCTCGTCGTCGAGGCGGAAGTCGATGCGCACGCGAACCGTCGCCCTGCCCGAACCGATCGCTTCGAGCACCAGGACCCCGGGCGCCGGCCGGTACGGACCGGAGGCCAGCAGCACCCGGTCCGGGCCAACCCGGACGCCGCGGTCGGCGACCAGGATGCTGACGTCGAGACCGGTCACCTCGATGTGGACCGGCCTGGGGAGACGCGGCGCCCTGATCAGCAGCTCGCGGTGGAGCACGTCGATCAGCGCGGGTCCGAGGAACGACTCGCCGACGACGTAGCGGACCCCGTCGCCCTCGGCCAGCTTCGCCACTTCGAGAGGCGTGGCGCGCCGGTCGGAGAAGGTGAACGGGTAGCTGCTGGGCGTGTCTTCGTCGACCGTGGCGGCGCAGGCGGAGAGCAGCGCCGCGAGCGACAGCCAGGTCAGGGGACGATGGCGACGGCGGCGCATCGACGGATTCTCCGGTTGGCGGGCCTTATCGCAGAGGACAGGATGCCCGGGCCCGCGGTCCTGCGCCATTGGCCTCCGGGACGAGACCACCGGTCGCATCGGCATGAATGGCCTCAATCGGGTATGACCCGCCCCGGATTGAGGATGCCGTCGGGATCGAGCGCCCGCTTGAGACGGCGCATCAGGTCGATCTCGACCGCCGACTTGTAGCGCGCGACCTCGTCGCGCTTGAGGCGACCGATGCCGTGCTCGGCACTGAAGCTGCCGTCCATGCCCATCACCAGGTCCAGCATCGCCCGGTTGACCTCCTCGGTCCGCGCTAGGAACGCGTCGGCGGCCATCTCCGGCGGCTGGTTCAGGTTGAGGTGGATGTTGCCATCGCCGAGATGCCCGAAGAAGACCAGGCGCACCCCGGGCACCAGCCGCTCGGCCAGGGCCCCGCCCTCGCGCAGCAGCTCGTGGGTCCGCGAGACCGGCACGGCCACGTCGTGGCGGATGCCGGCTCCGGTGCGCTTCTGCGCCTCGGGGATCGACTCGCGGATGCGCCAGAAGTCTGCGGCCTGGGCCACGCTCGCGGCAGGTACGGCGTCGACCACTTCGTCGGCCTCGAATCCCTCGGCCAGGATCATCTCCAGCAGCCCACGCAGATCGTCGCCGGGCCGTCCCGAGGCGAGCTCGAGCAGCACGTAGTGGGCGTGGTCCTCGTCGAAGGGGTCCCGGGTGTCGGGGATGGTCGCCAGGACGAGGTCGAGGCTGGTGCGGTTGAGGTACTCGAAGGTGACCACCGCGTCACCGGACAGGGCCCGCGCCCGGCCCAGCAGCCGCAGCGCCGCCTCGGGATCGCGCACCGCGACGAAGGCGACCTGCTGCTCGCGGGGACGGGGACGCAGCTTGAGGACCGCCGCGGTGATTATGCCGAGCGTGCCCTCGGTGGCGAGGAACAGCTCGCGCAGCGGGTAGCCGGTGTTGTCCTTGCGCAGGCGGCGCAGCCCGTCCCAGACCGTCCCGTCGGCGAGCACCACCTCGAGGCCCAGGACCTGTTCGCGGGCGTTGCCGTAGCGCAGCACGTTGGTGCCGCCGGCATTGGTCGCCAGGTTGCCGCCGATCTGGCAGGTCCCCTCGGCGGCCAGGCTCAACGGAAAGAGCAGGTCCGCCTCCTCGGCGCGCGCCTGCACGTCGGCCAGAACGCACCCCGCCTCGACGGTCATCGTGAAGTTGACCGGGTCGATTTCGCGCACCCGGTTCATGCGCCCGAGCGAGAGCAGCACCTCGCCGTCCCTTGGCAGTCCCCCGCCGCAGAGCCCGGTGTTGCCGCCCTGCGGGACCACGGCGACACCCGCCGCGTGGCACAGGCGCACCACCTCGGCGACCTCGGCGGTGGTCGACGGTGCCAACAGCAGGCCCGCATCCCCCCGGTAGGTCCCCCGGGGATCCTCGAGGTGCGGCGCGAGGTCGGCCGGATCGTCGCACCAGCCCTTGGGACCGACGACCTCCTTCAGCCGCCCGGCCAGGGTCCCGTTGAGTCTCGAGGTCGCCATTCCGCGACTCTACCAGCGGGGCCGGCGCGGCGCATCGCCAGGCTCAGCCGTAGCGGTTCTCGGCGAAGCGGCGGCGGATGGCGGCGAGCTCCTCCGGGTTCTCCGCCAGCGCACGGACGCAGCGGGGATCGAGCTTGCTACCGCTCATGTCGGCCATGATCCCGACCGCCTCGGCGTGCGACCAGGCCCGCTTGTAGGGGCGCCGGCTGGTCAGCGCGTCGTAGATGTCCGCCGCGGCGACGATGCGCGCCTCGATCGGGATCGCCTCTCCCGCCAGGCCGCTCGGATAGCCGGAACCGTCGTACGCCTCGTGGTGGTGATGGACGATGTTGCGCAGGATGGCGATGTTGTCGGACGGGGTGAGGCGGAAGTCCACGATCATCCGGTCGACGATCTCGCAGCCGACGTCGACGTGACGCTGCATGGTCCGGAATTCGTCGTCGGTCAGGCGGCCCGGCTTGAGCAGGACGGAATCGGGAATGCCGATCTTGCCGATGTCGTGGAGCGGCGCGAACAGGAAGATGAACTCGATCTGCTCGTCACTCAGCCCCTCCTCCTCGGCCACCTCGAGGGCGATCAGGCGCGCGTAGCGCGACATGCGGTCGAGGTGCGCCCCGGTGTCGTTGTCCCGCTGCTCGGCGAAGTGGCGCGCGGTGCGGATCGCCCCCTGCAGGGTGTGTCCTAGGGCCAGCTCGCGGATCACCGTCAGCGAGATCAGGTGGCCGAACGGGTCGAGGCTGCCGAGCACGCTGTCGACGAAGAACCCCGGCTCGGTCGCGTCGAAGAACAGCAGACCGGCGAATTCGCCGTCCATGTACATCGGCATCGTGTAGCTGGAGCGGTAACCCTGGATCACGATCTCGCGGGTGTGCTCGGAGAGTTCCGGATCGAACGCGTCGATGTCGTCGACCACGCGCGGCTGTCCGCTCTCGGCGATCTCCTTGAGCGAGGGGGAATCGGCGAGCCGGGCGCTGTAGCGGCGCAGTTCCACCTGCCGCAGGTCGCTGGCCATGAAGGTCTTTAGCTCGTCGCTCGCCTTGTCGTAGACGGCCGCCGCGATCCGCTCGAGCGGCGGGAACTGCCGCAGCAGGACCTCGTGCAGGAACGTGAACTTCTCGCGGACGCTGGCCAGCTGGTTGAGTTCGTCGAGGAGGCCGGCATGGCTCCTGAACGGCGGCTTGGATCGCTGCATCACGAGGCCTCGAAACGACGACGGAGCACCTCCACCGCCGGGCGGGATGCGACCTTCGCATCGGACCCCGGGTGGCGTGCATTCCGTTCATCTCCACGACCATCCTAGCAGCGCGCGACGCCGCGCGGGCGGCACGGCCCGCCCCGCAAAACGGGCCCCACGGCGCGAAGATGCCTATCCTTTGGGGAAACCAAGCCGCGACGAACCATGCCCGACACCTCCCAGACGACGCTCTCCAGGGCCCGGCAAGAGCTGCGCGCCGCACCCTACACCGACGAGACCGCGGTCACACGCGACGTCCTCGAGCGCACCCGCCTCGACCGGGCGACACGGGAGCGGATCGCCGTGCGCGCGGAGAGCTACGTCCGCCGGCTGCGCGACGATCCCTCCCAGGACCTGATGGAGGCGTTCCTCGCCGAGTACGGGCTCTCCACCGACGAGGGGGTGGCGCTCATGTGTCTCGCGGAGGCCTACCTGCGGGTCCCCGACGCCCCGACCCTCGACGCCCTGATCCGCGACAAGATCGGCGGGGCCGACTGGTCGCGGCACAGCGGCGACGCCGAATCGATGCTGATCAACGCCTCCACCTGGGCGCTGATGCTGACCGGGCGCCTCTACCGCGAGGAGACGCCGTTGGAGGAGCGCGTGGCCGGCCACCTGAGGCGCCTGGTGCAGCGCGTCGGCGAACCGGTGGTCCGCGGCGCCGTGGCGCAGGCCATGCGGGTCATGGGCCGGCAGTTCGTGCTCGGCCGCGACATCGAGGAGGCGCTCACCAACGCCCGCACGATGCAGGCGCGCGGCTACCGCTACTCGTTCGACATGCTCGGCGAGGCCGCGCGGACCGAGAACGATGCGCGTCGCTACTACCGCGCCTACGCGCGGGCCATCGCCGCGATCGGCGAGCTGGCCAGGGACGGCAGCGCGCACGAAAACCCGGGCATCTCCGTGAAGCTCTCGGCGCTGCATCCGCGCTACGAACAGGTGCAGGCCGAGCGGGTCATGGACGAGCTGGTGCCGCGGCTCGCGGCGCTGGTCGAGCAGGCGCGCAACGCCAACATCGGATTCAACGTCGATGCCGAGGAGATGGACCGGCTGGACCTGTCGCTGGCGGTGATCGAGGCGGCGCTCGGCAACCGCGACCTCTCCGGCTGGGACGGGTTCGGCATCGTCGCCCAGGCCTACGCCAAGCCGTGCGGGCCCCTCCTCGCCTGGGTCCGGGCGCTGGCCGAGCGGCTCGACCGGCGCCTCGCGGTGCGTCTGGTCAAGGGGGCCTACTGGGACCACGAGATCAAGAACGCTCAGCTGCTCGGCCTGCCGTCCTACCCGGTGTTCACGCGCAAGCCCGCGACCGACGTCGCCTACCTCGCCGGAGCCCGCTTCCTTCTCGACCACCGCGACCGGCTCTACCCCCAGTTCGCCACCCACAACGCCCACAGCGTCGCCGCGGTGCTCGAGATGGCCGGTGGCGAGGTCGACGGCTACGAGTTCCAGCGGCTTCACGGCATGGGCGAGGGGCTGCACGAGCTGCTCCGGGAAGAGACCGGTCGCGGCTCGCGCATCTACGCCCCGGTGGGCGTCCACGAGGACCTGCTCGCCTACCTCGTGCGCCGGCTGCTGGAAAACGGCGCCAACAGCTCGTTCGTGAACCAGCTGCTCGACCGCGATGTCCCGGCCGCCACGCTGGTGCGCGACCCGGTCGGGGTCGTCGAGGCGCACGACGCCCAGCCCCATCCGCGCATCCCGCTGCCGCCGGAGCTGTACGCCCCGGACCGGGCCAACTCGAAGGGCTGGAACATCAACCACCCGCGCGACGCCGGGGATCTCGAGGAGGCGATGGCCTCCTTCCGCGACCACGGCTGGCACGCGGCGCCCCGCGTGGCGGGGCTCGCCCCCGAGGGCACGACGACCCCGGTGCGCAACCCCGCCGACCGCCGCGAGACGGTCGGCGAGGCGCGCCTCGCAGACGCCGCCGTCGCCGCCAACGCGCTGGCCGTGGCCACGCGGGCGTTCCCGACGTGGCGGGACCGTCAGGTCGACGAGCGTGCCGCGATCCTGGAACGGATCGCCGACCTCTACGAGGTCCACGCCCCGGAGCTGATGGCGCTGCTCACCCGCGAGGCAGGCAAGACGCGCCTCGACGGCGTGCTCGAGGTGCGCGAGGCCGTCGACTTCTGCCGCTACTACGCGGCCCGGGCCCGGGAGGGGTTCGCCGAAGGCCGGCGTGTCGGCCGCGGCCCGTTCGTCTGCATCTCGCCGTGGAACTTCCCGCTGGCGATCTTCACCGGCCAGATCGTCGCCGCGCTGGTCGCCGGCAACACCGTGGTCGCCAAGCCCGCCGAGCAGGCCACGCTGGTCGGCGCGCGGGCGCACGCGCTGATGCTCGAGGCCGGGGTGCCCGAGGAGGTGCTCGCCTTCGTGCCCGGCGAGGGCGCCACCGTCGGCGCGGCGCTGACCGCCGACCCGACGGTCGCCGGCGTCTGCTTCACCGGGTCCACGGCGACCGCGGCGCGGATCGACCGGGCCCTCGCCGGCGGGAGCGGCCCGCGCGCCCCGCTGATCGCCGAGACGGGCGGCATCAACGCGATGATCGTCGACTCCACGGCGCTGCCCGAGGCGGCCGTGCGCGACATCGTCGCCTCCGCCTTCCAGAGCGCCGGCCAGCGCTGCTCGGCGCTGCGCGCGCTGTTCGTCCAGTCCGAGGTCCGCGACGGGCTGCTCGAGATGCTCGAGGGCGCCACCCGCGAACTCGGGGTCGGCGACCCGTGGCACCCCGCGGTGGACGTCGGCCCGGTGATCGACGAGGCGGCACGGCAGACCATCGACGACCACTGCACGTCCTGGCGCGAACGGGGCCGCGAGCTGTTCCGCCACCCGATGCGCGAGACCGGCGCGCACGGGCTCTTCGTACCGCCGACCGCGCTCCGCCTCGAGCGGTTCGCTGAGCTGGAACGGGAGATCTTCGGCCCGGTGCTCCACGTCCTGGAGTTCGACTCGAGCGGCATCGAGTCGGTGGTCGACCAGGTCAACGCCAGCGGCTACGGCCTCACGTTCGGCATTCACTCCCGGCTCGACGACCGGGTGGCGTGGCTCTGCCGACGCCTGCGGGTCGGCAACCTCTACGTCAACCGCAACCAGATCGGCGCCGTGGTCGGCGTCCAGCCGTTCGGCGGCGAGGGGCTCTCCGGCACCGGACCGAAGGCCGGCGGACCGCACTACCTGGCGCGCTTCTCCGTGCCGCGCGAGCCGGCCGTGCGCATCGTCGCGGCGTCGCCTGCCGAATTCGCCGCCACGCCGCCGGCCGACCCGCAAACGGCCGTCCGGGCCGCCCTCGAGGCCCAGCCGGCCTGGGACCGGTGCGAGGAACGCGACGCGCGGCTGGTCGCGGTGGTGCAGGCGCTCGACGCCCCGCTCGCCGTGCCGGCCGCCGCGGCGCTCGACGCGGCCCTGCCGTTCGCCACGCGCGGCGACACCCTGCCGGGGCCGACCGGCGAGAGCAACCGCCTCACGCACCACGGCCGCGGCCTCGTTCTCTGCCTCGGCGACGGCGCCGGCGACGCGGCCGCGCTCGTCGCGCAGGCGGTCGTGGCGCTGGCCTCCGGCAACGCCGTGCTGCTGGCCGGGGAGGCGTCCGGCGCCGTCACGGCGGCGCTGCACCGGGCCATGGTGCAAGGCGACGTGCCTGTCGTCCTGGTCGCCGCGTTCGCGGACTCGGACCCGGTCGGGCTCGCGTCCGGGCTGCCGGACCTCGCCCTAGTCGCGCTGGAGGGCACCGCCGGCGTCGCGCCCGGGGTGCGCACCGCGCTCGCCAGCCGCGAAGGGCGCCGCGTGCCGCTGGTCGCGCTGGCCGACGGCGTCGACATGTTCGCTACCGAGCGCGTGGTCAGCATCGACACCACCGCCTCGGGCGGCAACGCCTCGCTGCTGACGCTCGAGGAAACGTGACCGCCGGTCGACAGCCGCCCCCCGGCGCATCGCCGGGTGGGCGGCGACGGCATGCGACAGGCGCGCGGCGTGCGTGGCAAACTCCGCGCCGATGATCGAGATCGACGCCATCTCCAAGGGGTATGCCGGCATCCGCGCGGTCAACGACTGCTCGTTCGAGATCCCGGAAGGGCGCATCACCGGCCTGATCGGACCGAACGGCGCCGGCAAGACCACGCTGTTCAACATCGTCGCCGGCTTCATCAAGCCCGATGGTGGCCGGGTCCGCCTCTCGGGCGAGGACGTCACCGGGATGCCCGCGCACCGGCTCTTCCACCGCGGCCTGGTGCGCACCTTCCAGATCCCGCAGGAATTCGAGCGCATGTCCCTGCGCGAGAACCTGATGGTGGTGCCGGCCGGCCAGAAGGGCGAGAACCTGTTCAAGGCGTGGCTCGCGCCCGCCGCGGTGCGCCGCGAGGACGCCGCGATCCGCGCCCGGGCCGACGAGGTCATCGCGTTCCTGCGCCTCGAGCACGTCGCCGACGAGCTGGCCGGCAACCTGTCGGGCGGCCAGAAGAAGCTGCTCGAACTCGGCCGCACGATGATGACCGACGCCCAGGTGGTGCTGCTCGACGAACCCGGCGCCGGGGTCAACCGCACGCTGCTCGGGGAGCTGTGCGAGATGATCCTGCGCCTGAAGGAGGAGCGTGGTTACACCTTCTGCATCATCGAGCACGACATGGACGTCATCGCCCGGCTCTGCGACCCGATCGTGGTCATGGCCCAGGGGAGCGTCCTGACCCAGGGCAGCATGGACGAGATCCGCACGAATCCCGAGGTGCTCGACGCCTACCTCGGCGGCGGCCGGGGCGACGGGAGCGGGGATCCATGAGCCTGCTGGAAGTGCGCGACGTCCACGGCGGCTACGGCGGCCTCGACATCCTCAACGGCACCGACCTGGCCGTCGAAGGCACCCAGATCGTGGTCATCGTCGGGCCCAACGGCGCCGGCAAGTCGACGCTGATGAAGGCGGTGTTCGGCCTGGTCCGCGTCCGGAAGGGAAGCATCACCTTCGCCGGCGAGGAGATCGCCAACGCGAAACCGGAGAGCATGGTCCGCCGCGGGCTGGCCTACGTGCCCCAGGAGAAGAACGTCTTCCCGACGATGACCGTCAGGGAAAACCTCGAGATGGGCGCCTACCACCTGAAGGGCAGCGCCAAGCCGCGGATGGAGAAGGTCTTCGAACTCTTCCCGAAGCTCGCCGAGCGCCGCAACCAGCCAGCCGGGGTGATGTCCGGCGGCGAACGCCAGATGGTCGCGATGGGGCGTGCGCTGATGATCGAGCCCAGGCTGCTGCTGCTCGACGAGCCGACCGCCGGCCTCTCCCCGAAATTCGTCGACCACACCTTCGAGCAGATCATCGCCGTCAACAGGCTCGGGCTGCCGATCCTGATGGTCGAGCAGAACGCCAAGCACGCGCTGGAGATCGCCGACATGGGCTACGTGCTGGCCACCGGGAAGACCCGCTACCGGGACACCGGCGCCAATCTGCTGGCCAACCGCGAGGTGGCCGAGATGTTCCTCGGAGGCTGAGCGCCGTGTGGACCGAACTGCTGCAGCTGACGATTTACGGCATCGTGCTCGGCAGCGTGCTCACCCTCGGCGCGATCGGCGTGTCGATGATCTTCGGCATCCTGCGCTTCGCCCATTTCGCCCATGGCGACCTGATGACCCTCGGCGCCTACTTCGGGCTGTTCGCGGTCGGTCTCGGCCTGCCGGTCTGGGCGGCGCTGGGCGTGGCGATGGCCGGCACGGCACTGGTCGCCGTCGTCATCGACCAGACGCTCTACCGTAGGCTCAGGCGCACGCAGCCGGTGATCCTGCTGATCTCGTCGTTCGGCATGGCGCTGGCGATCCGCAGCGTGGTGCAGCTCGTCTGGGGGCCCAACAACCAGGTCTACAAGCAGGGCATCCAGCTGCCGCACCGGATCGGCGACATCGTGGTCAAGCCGGACCACCTCTGGATCGTCGGCGGCGCCGTGACGCTGGTGGTGGCGATGCACCTGTTCCTGAGCCGCACGCGCATGGGCAAGGCGATGCGCGCGATGGCCGACAACATGGACCTCGCGCTGATCACCGGCATCCCGGCCGAGCGGGTGATCGTCTGGACCTGGGTGATCGGCGGGTCGCTGGCCGCCGCGGCCGGGGTGTTCCTCGGCCTCGACACCCGCTTGCACCCGGTCATGGGCTGGTCGGTGCTGCTGCCGGTGTTCGCCGCGGCGATCCTCGGCGGCATCGGCAAGCCGTACGGCGCGATCGCCGGGGGCATGGCCATCGGCATCGCGATGGAGGTCTCGACGATGGTCGTCGCACCGGCCTACAAGCCGGCGGTGGCCTTCGCCATCATGGTGCTGATGCTGATCATCCGCCCGCAGGGGCTGTTCGGGGGGCGCAGCTGATGGAACTCGGCGGCATCGCGACCTACGGCGTCTTCCTGGTCACCCTGGCCGGGGTCTACGCCGTCATGACGCTCGGGCTGAACCTGCAGTGGGGCTTCACCGGGCAGTTCAACATCGGCGTGGCCGGGTTCTTCGCGGTCGGCGCCTATACCAGCGCCCTGCTCACCTCCCCCGCCAACGACGCCTACGTCGGCGGCTTCGCGCTCGCCTTCCCGGTCGGCCTGGCGGGCGCGGTGGCGGCCTCCGCGCTGATCGCGCTGGTGATCGGCTGGGTGACCATGCGCCTGCGCACCGACTACCTGGCGATCGCGACCATCGGCATCGCCGAGATCATCCGCCTCGTGCTCAAGAACGAAGAGTGGTTGACCAACGGCGTGCGCGGCATCCCGGGCATCCCGCGCCCGCTCGCCGGGTTCGTGGGCGACAACCCGCTCGCCTACATGCTGCTGGTGCTCGCCATCCTGGCGCTGGTCTTCTTTCTCGCCGAGCGCGCGCGCACCTCGCCGTGGGGACGGGTGCTGCGCGCGATCCGCGAGAACGAGTCCGCTGCGATGGCGGCCGGCAAGGACATCGCGCGGTTCCGGCTCGAGGCCTTCGTCGTCGGCTCGGCGATCATGGGCGCGGGCGGGAGCCTCTACGCCCACTTCCTCGGCTTCATCAGCCCCGAGGCGTTCGACCCTCTGCACGGCACGTTCCTGGTCTGGGTGATGCTGATCGCCGGCGGCTCGGGAAACAACCTCGGCGCGGTGGTCGGCGCGATCGTGATCTGGGCGCTCTGGTCGGGCACCGAGATCCTGACCGGCATGCTGCCGCCGGAATACGTGACCCAGGCGGGCGCCCTGCGCGTGCTGCTGATCGGCCTGCTGCTGCAGGTGATCCTCGTCGCCCGGCCGGAGGGCCTGCTGCCCGAGCCGAAGCCCAAGGGGCGCACTCGCGATCCGGAGGGCTGACCGGCGTGACGGTCCGCGCTCCGGCCCGGCCGATTCCGATCCCGGGCGAATCACCCTGCGGTGGAATCGGGTCGGTCGAGCGCGCCGGGGCGGGATCGTGGATGTCGGGCTGAGCGCCGATGGGCGCCGACTGTCGGGCTGAAGCCCGACCTACAACGAACTTCGCGCGGTGATGCCCATGCTGCAGGCCGGACTTCAGTCCGACAGACGCCCCTCGGTGTCGGTTACTTCGGCTCGAACACCGTGATCGTGACGATCTCGCCGTCCCGGATCTCCCAGTGGGCGAAGGTCCCGGGGACATCGCCGTTCGCGTCGAAATCCTGCGAGCCCGAGGCGCCCTCGTAGTTGATCTCCTCGCCCTTGGCCAACAGATCCCTGGCCTTGCCGAACTCGCCGGGACCGACCTTGGTTCCCGGGGGCGCGGCCACCGAGCGCAGCGCGTCGCGGATCGCCATCGGGTCGTTGCTGCCGGCCTTCTCGGCGGCCAGCGCCAGCAGGTAGGTGGCGTCGTAGGCGCTGTCGATGAACGGCTTCGGGGGCAGTTCGCCGAACCTCTTCTCGTAGGCGCTCTTGAAATGCTGCGCCGCCGGCGTGTCGGCGCGCGCCTGCGGCGCGGTGCCGAAGGTGCCGTTCAGGTACTGCGCCCCGATCGCGTCGATCAGTTCGGGCGCCTTGAGGCCGTCGGTGAAGATGAACCTGGAGAAGTAGCCCCCCTCGAGCGCCTGGCGCAGGATGGTCTGGCCGTTCTCCGGGTAGCCGATCAGCACCAGCGCCTCGGGATCGCCGTCGGAGGCCTGCTGCAGTTCACCGCGGTAGGCCGCCTGCTTCTGCTCGTAGGCAACCGTGGCCTCCACGCTGCCGCCCTTCTCGGCGAAGGCGCTCGAGAAGGCGTCGGCCAGGCCCTTGCCGTAGTCGTTGTTGACGTAGATGACGCTGACCCTCGCCACGCCCTTGTCGCGGGTCAGGCTGGCCAGCGCGACGCCCTGGAAGGCGTCCGACGGCACGGTGCGGAACAGGAAGTCCTTGTCGGCGAGACCGGTGATCACCGGCGAGGTCGACGCGCTCGAGACCTGCGGCACGCCGGAGACCGAGCTGACCGACTGCGCAACCGGAATCGAGACGCCCGACGAGAGCGCGCCGACGAGTCCGCTGACCTTCTCGAGGTTGACCAGCTTCTGCGCCGCGTCGACGCCGGACTGCGGGTTGGTCTGGGTGTCGCCGACCACGTAGCTGATGCTGCCGCCGGCCGCCTGGATCTCGTCCGCCGCGAGTCGGATGCCGTTCAGCGAGGTCTCGCCGTAGGCCTGCAGATCGCCGGTCATCGGCATCAGCGCGCCGATCTTGAGCGGTTGCTGGGCCAGGACCGACGTGGCGGCCAGGAGCGCGGCTGCGAAAGCCCCCGACCCCATCGCGAACCGTTTGATGGCCATTCTCTCTCTCCTTGGATGTGGGATTGCCGGACGGTATCGTCTTTTCCAGCGTCAGAAAATAGTACGCGGATCGCCGGCGTTGCAAACGCGCCCCGACCGGTCCGGGCCGGGAAGCGTGCCCCCGGCATGCGCTATTCTGGTCGCGAAGTCGCGTCGCCGCGCCCCGGCGCGAAGCGACCGCGTTCCCCGCGCCGGCCTCCGGCGTCGACGAGAGCAGCCGGATGCCACGCTTCGCCGCCAACCTGACGATGCTGTTCGACGAGGTGCCGTTCCGGGAGCGCTACGCCGCGGCCTCCGCGGCCGGCTTCGCCGGCGTCGAGTGCCTCTTTCCCTACGAGGTCCCGGCCGACGAACTGGCCGAGCTGGTCGCCGGGCTCGGCCTCGCGCAGGTGCTGTTCAACCTGCCGCCTGGCGACTGGGAGTCCGGCGAGCGCGGCCTCGCCGCACTGCCCGGCCGTGCGGCCGAGTTCCGCGACTCGGTGGACGTCGCGCTGCACTACGCGCGCCGGCTGCGCTGTCCTACGCTGCACGTCATGGCGGGTCTGGTGCCTGAAGGGGCCACCCGCGACGCCATGCATCGCACCTACGTCGACAACCTGCGCTACGCCGCAGACGTGGTCGCCAACGACGGGATCGACCTCGTGATCGAACCGCTCAACGACCGCGACGTGCCGGGATACTTCCTGTCCCGCGTCGACGCGGCCGCCGAGATCGTCGCCGAGGTCGATCGGCCCAACGTCGGCCTGCAGTTCGACTGCTACCACGTGCAGATCATGGACGGCGACCTGGCGACGCGGCTCGAACGCCATGCGCCGCTGATCCGCCATGTGCAGATCGCCGGCGTGCCGGAGCGCCACGAGCCCGACACCGGCGAAATCGCCTACCCCTACCTTTTCGACCTGCTCGACCGCCTCGGCTACGCAGGCTGGATCGGCTGCGAGTACCGCCCGGCCACGACGACCGGGGCCGGACTCGGCTGGCTCGCCGCGTACGCGGGCCGTGGCTGACGGGCGAGCTCAGTCGTCCAGCTCGGTCAGTTCGCGTGGCGATACCGTAAGCAGTTCCGCGCCCTCCGGGCCGAGCAGCAGCGTGTCCTCGAGCTTGACCATGGTGCCGTCGTCGGCCCAGGCGTGAAGCTCGCTGGTCAACACCATGCCGGCACGCAGTTCCAGCTTGGAGCCGCGGCTCAGGAAGGGGGGCTCGTTGATCTCGAGCCCGACACCGTGGCCGACGAAATGGGCGCGCTTGCCGCTCGGAAACGCCAGAAACTCGGTACCGATCCCGGCCCGCTCCGCGAGTTCGCGCGCGCGCTCGAACGTCTCGCCTGCGGTCCAGCCGGGACGCAGTTCACCGCGCAGGCGGTCGGCCGTCTCGACCAGCCCGGCGTGGAGCTCGCGGGCGCGAGACGGAGCCCGGCCCAGCGCGTAGGTGCGCGACTGGTCGGCGTGGTACCCCTCGACGCAGGTCGGGATGTCGACCACGAACAGGTCGCCCTGCCGCATCACGCGGCGGGAGGCGCCGGCCGGCACCGCGGGGCTCAGGCCGACGCCGGAAATGGTGAACACCACGCCGCTGATCTCCGCGAGGTTCTCGCCCGACGCGAACGGGCCGCGTCCCATGGTGAAGTCGATGTCGCGCAGGAAGTACTCGCCCTCGTGGCCCGCCAGGCGGTGCCCGTGTTCGATCGCCGCAGAGGCCTCGAGCTCGGTCATGCCGGCGCGGACCCCGGCGAGTGCCGCGCGGTGCCCGGCATCCATCGCCGTGCAGGCCCGGCGTACGGCCGCCACCTCCTCCGGCGCCTTGACCATCCGCTGCTGCAGAATCGCCGGCGACAGGTCGACCAGCTCGCTGCCGTCGAGCGCAGAGTGCAACCGCCGGTAGAGGGCGACGTTCATCATGTCGAGTTCGCTGCCCAGGCGGGCACCGGCGGTGAAGTGCTGCCTGAGCAGCGTCACCGGATCCCGCTGCTCGACCAGGCAGGGTGCCTCGAGGCCGGTGTCGCGGCGCGCGAAATCGAGCCCCGAGCGCACCCCGAGCACGAAGTCGTCGGGCGTGACCACCAGCCAGGCCGGTTGCGCGGTGCCCGTGTAATAGAGGACGTCGCGCGAATGGAACAGCAGCGCGCCATCGAGCCCCCGCTCGTGCAAGGTCTTCTGCAGCGTCCCGATCCTAGCCCTGTAACGCATTGGCGACCCATCCCGTTCCGTGACGACGGGAGCGACTCTACCGGGACCGGGCCCGTATTGCAGCCCGGGACGTACCGGCACACCGCACGATCGATGCTTGAAACCGAAGGCGTCGAACACCATCTAAGATGGCGTCATCCACACGACACACGAGGCCGAAGATGTTCCGCATCCTGCTGTTCCTGGGCACCAACCTGGCCATCATCGTGGTGCTCAGCATCACCATGCGCCTCTTCGGCTTCGAGGGCTTCCTCCAGCAGAACGGCGTCGACCTGAACCTCGAGTCCCTGCTCATCTTCGCCGCGGTGTTCGGGTTCGGCGGCTCGTTCATCTCGCTGTTGATCAGCAAGTGGACGGCCAAGCGGATGACCGGGGCCCGGGTCATCGAGCAGCCGCGCGACCATACCGAGCAGTGGCTGGTCGAGACCGTGCGCCGCCAGGCGGAGCAGGCCGGGATCGGCATGCCCGAGGTGGCGATCTTCGACGCCGCGCAACCCAACGCCTTCGCCACGGGCTGGAACCGCAACGCCGCGCTGGTCGCGGTCAGCACCGGGCTGCTGCGCCAGATGGACGCGGACGAGGTCGAGGCGGTCCTGGGCCACGAGGTCAGCCACGTCGCCAACGGCGACATGGTCACGCTGGCGCTGATCCAGGGGGTGGTCAACACCTTCGTGATCTTCCTCTCCCGCGTCATCGGTCACCTGGTCGACCGGGTGGTGTTCAAGACCGAGCG
This sequence comes from Gammaproteobacteria bacterium, assembly GCA_033722135.1. Taxonomy (GTDB): domain Bacteria; phylum Pseudomonadota; class Gammaproteobacteria; order QNFN01; family QNFN01; genus QNFN01. The sequence continues at coordinate 19,132 of JAWVZO010000009.1, forward strand.
CGGCCACGGACCGGCGTTCTGGATCACCGCGATCGTCGCCGAGCTGGTGCTCGGCATCCTCGCCAGCATGATCGTCTTCTGGTTCTCGCGGCGCCGCGAGTTCCGCGCCGACGCCGGGGGTGCCGACCTCGCCGGGCGCCCCAAGATGATCGCCGCGCTGGAGCGCCTCAAGCGCGCGAGCGAACCGGCACCGCTGCCCGACCAGATGGCCGCCTTCGGCATCAACGGCCTGATCGGCGAGGGGATCAAGCGGCTGTTCATGACCCACCCGCCGCTCGACGAGCGGATCGCGGCGCTGCGCGCCGAGGGCTGAACTCGGTCCGCGTCCGCCTGGTGAAGGGATGGAATAAGTCGATGCGAATTTGTTCTTTCCGCCGGTCTGCCGCGGCGCGTTAAAGTCGCCCCTCCCGCGGGCTACCGCGGTGCACAATGCACAGACCGGAGAGGGGCATGAACCCGGCGAGACCCGACAATCTCGCGCGCGACGAGGCGGACGGCGTCGAGCCACGCGACTCGGCCGCGCACGACCCGCGCATCGACCGACTCGAGGCGGAGAGCATCCACATCTTCCGCGAGGTCGCCGCGGAGTTCGCGCGGCCGGTGCTGCTCTTCTCGGGCGGCAAGGACTCGATCTGCCTGTTGCGCCTCGCCGAGAAGGCGTTCCACCCGCTGAAGATCCCGTTCCCGCTGCTGCACGTCGACACCGGGCACAACTTCCCGGAGGTGCTCGGCTTCCGCGACCGCCGCGCGGCCGAGCTCGGTGCCCGCCTTGTGGTGCGCAGGGTCGAGGACTCCATCGCGGCGGGCCGGGCCGTGGAGCGCGCCGGCCCCCACGGCAGCCGCAACCGCCTGCAGACCGTCACCCTGCTCGACGCGATCCGGGAGTTCCGCTTCGATGCCGCGTTCGGCGGGGCGCGCCGCGACGAGGAGAAGGCGCGCGCCAAGGCGCGCGTCTACTCGTTCCGCGACGCCAACGGCCAGTGGGACCCCAAGAACCAGCGTCCGGAGCTCTGGAACCTCTACAACGGCCGTCACCACGCCGGCGAGCACATCCGCGTCTTCCCGCTCAGCAACTGGACCGAGCTCGACGTCTGGCACTACATCGGCCGCGAGGGGCTGGAGATCCCGTCGATCTACTTCGCCCACGAGCGCGAGGTGGTCGCGCGCGACGGCGTGCTGATGCCGGTCAGCGACCTCGTGCCGCTGCAGCCCGGCGAGTCCTCCGAGCTGCGCCGCGTGCGCTTCCGTACCGTCGGCGACGTCACCTGCACCGCGTGCGTCGCGAGCGACGCCGACACCGTCGCCGCGATCATCGACGAGACCAGCGTCACGCGCGTCACCGAGCGGGGTTCGCGCGTTGACGACAAGGCGAGCGAGGCGGCGATGGAGGAGCGCAAGCGCGAGGGGTATTTCTGATGCGCGGATGGAACGGACCCACGAATCACCCATCGGCAGGTCGGGCTTCGGTCCGACGACCGTATAGAGCACGATCAGAGGGCCCCGTGTCGGGCTGAAGCCCGACCTACATGAAGACGGGATCGACCCTGCCGGGTGTATCCCGACCCAAAAAAGATGTGAACGGAACCGTAGGTCGGACTTCAGTCCGACGAATACCCCTAACCCCGCCAGGTCGGGCTAACGCCAGACCCACACAGAGACGAAATCCGACGACCATGGACCTGCTGCGATTCTCCACCGCCGGCTCGGTCGACGACGGCAAGAGCACCCTGATCGGCCGCCTGCTGCACGACGCCAAGGGCATCTTCGAGGACCAGCTCGAGGCGGTCCGCCGGGCCTCGGGCGACGACGCCGCACCCGACCTCGCGCTGCTCACCGACGGCCTGCGCGCCGAGCGCGAGCAGGGCATCACCATCGACGTCGCCTACCGCTACTTCGCGACACCGGAGCGCAAGTTCATCATCGCCGATACGCCGGGCCACGAGCAGTACACCCGCAACATGGCCACCGGCGCGAGCACCGCCGAGGCGAGCGTCATCCTGGTCGACGCGCGCAAGGGCCTGCAGCCGCAGTCCCGGCGCCACACCTGCATCGCCCACCTGCTCGGCATCCGTCACCTGGTCTTCGCGGTCAACAAGATGGATCTGGTCGACTACGACGCCGACCGCTTCGCGCTGCTGCGCGAGGAGATCCTCGCGTTCTGCGAGCACCTCGGCGCCGACACCCCGGTGATCATCCCGGTCAGCGCGCTGGTCGGCGACAACGTCGTCAGCCATGGCGACAACATGCCCTGGTACCGGGGCCCGTGCCTGCTCGACCATCTCGAGTCGATCGACCCGGTCGCCGAAGATGCCGCCGCGGCCCTACGTTACCCGGTCCAGCTCGTGCTGCGCGGCGACGACGACTTCCGCGGCTATGCCGGGACCGTGGCCACCGGTCGGGTGCGGCCCGGCGACCGCGTCACCGCCCTGCCCTCCGGCCTGGAGACCACAGTCCGGCGCATCCACACCGCCGACGGCCCCCTGGAGGCCGCCGGGCCTGGGCAAAGCGTCGCGCTGCAACTGGCCGACGAACTCGACATCTCGCGCGGCGACATGCTGGTCGCAGGCACCCGGCCGCAGGCACGGCGTCGCATCGACGCCACGCTGATCTGGATGGACCACGCCCCGCTCCGGCCCGGTCGGCCCTACCAGCTCAAGCACGCCACCCGCCAGGTGCGCACGCGGGTCGCGGCCGTGCACGGCCGCACCGACGTGGTGAGCCTCGACGAGCATCCCGCCGAGTCGCTCGGTCTCAACGAGATCGGCCGAGTCACCCTCGACTGCGCCCAGCCGCTGCAGGTCGACGCCTACGAGGACAACCGCACCACCGGCGGCTTCATCCTGATCGATCTCGAGACCAACGCCACCGTCGCCGCCGGCCTGGTGGCCCGGGAGCAGTCGGTCACCACCGTGGAGGTGTTCGACGACGCGCAGGACATCGACCGCGCCGCGCGCGAACGGCAGCAGCAACACCGCGGCGGCGTGCTCTGGCTGACCGGCCTGCCCGGCACCGGCAAGCGCTACCTGGCCCGCGAACTGGAGCGGCGACTCTTCCGGCGCGGCCTGCGCGCCTGCGTCCTCGATGCCGACGCGTTGCGCGCGGGACTCTCGGACGACCTCGGCTTCACCGTCGACGACCGCACCGAGAACCTGCGCCGCGCCGCCGAGGTGGCGAAGCTGCTGGTCGGGACCGGCCAGATCGTCATCGCCGACTTCATGACCCCGACGGCTGAACAGCGCACCCGGGTGCGGAGCATCGTCGGCGACGGCGACTACATCGAGGTGTTCGTCGACAGCCCCGCGGAGGCGTACGCCACGCGCGACCCTCACGGACTCTACCTGCGCGCACGTGCCGCGGAGGGCGACAACGTCGCGAGCATCGACGTGCCCTACGAGCGGCCCGCGGCGGCCGATGTCGTCCTCGAAGTCGCCGACACCGGTGTCGAGGCGGGCGTGACGCGGCTGCTCGACGAGATCGCCGGGCGCGGCTGGCTCGGCGACGCCGGGTAGCCCGGCCCCGGGTGCGGGCACGGGGTTCGCGCGACGCGCTCAGCCGGCGGTCAACGTGCGGCCGGCATTCCCCGCGCGTGGCCGGCGTGAACCCGCTCTGTTAGCATGGCCGCGCATTTCATATGGATTTGACCATGCCAGAGCCCCCCTACACGATCGATCCCGAGACCATCCAGGCCGCGGGACGCTGCCACTACGCCTACCGCTGCCTGGAACAGGGGCCGAAGTGCAAGGCCGTCGAGCCGATCAACCGGGAAAACGCGCTGTTGATCCGTTGCAACACGGTCGGGTGGTGCTCGTACAAGACCGGCATCTACCTCCGTGGAGGCGACCGCGTCTCCGTCTGCTCCTGCCCGATTCGCCTGGAGTTCTTCGACCGCCACGGCATCTGACGGCGAAAAAGTCGGCGTGCCGGGACATGGCCGATCGGCCCCGGTCCGCGCACCGGCATAAACGCGCTTCACCCGACCCGCCGGACCTCGTACGCACGCGGTATATGCCCGTCGTGGCTGCGGAGCCCGGCAAGCCTCGTGACCAGAAGTAATTCCACCCCCGGGGGCGCGCCACAAAAAAAAGCCGGGGCGCGATCGCTCGCGCCCCGGCTCTTGCGATCAGCCGATCAGTAACGCGGACCGCGCGCCGGGCGCTCGGCACGGGGCCGGGCCTGGTTGACGGTCAGGCTACGGCCGCCGAGTTCGCTGCCGTTGAGCCCCTTGATGGCCGCATCGGCCTCGCTGTTGTCGTTCATTTCGACGAAACCGAACCCTTTCGACTGGCCGGTCATGCGGTCGGTGATGATGTTGACGCTTTTGACGTCGCCGTAGGCGGAGAAGGCGTCACGCAGATCACTGTCGCTGACACTGTAGGGAAGGTTTCCAACGTAGATGTTCACTTGATACAGATCCTCAGAACCGGTGCGTTTTCGAGTCTCGCCACCATCACCCGCACCCATGCGTCGGCAGCAACCGACCAACCGTTGGCCGGATGACGTGTCGCACGGTGTTTGATCCAAGGAAGCCGGTCGGCCGGTTGAGAGGCAGATCAGAGACGATGGAGAGACGGTCGGAACCGACCACTGGGCGAACGCTGGACGCATTAGGCGCCACCACGCGGGGGAATGCAAGGGTCCCGGAGAAATAAATCCTTCCGTCGCAGCCCGGTACAGGCGTTCGCGCACAGAGCGATTGACCGGGAGCAGACGGGAAACCGCACCCGGAGCAGGCCCGGGAGCGGCTTCGGAACCGGCCTCAGCCGCGGCCGGAGCCCGCCAGCCGTTCACCGAGCGCCCTGACCTCCGCGCGCACGGCGGCCAGTTCCTCGAGCACCCGCGCGCTGTCGGCGTGGACCACGGTCTCGATGTCCGCCCCCTCGCGCGCCAGCAACCGCGCCTGCATCTCCTGCATGGTGTTGACGATCACCGCGATGAACAGGTTGAGCATGGTGAACGTGGCGATCAGGATGAACGGCACGAAGAACGCCCAGGCGTAGGGGTACTCGGCCATTACCGGCCGCGCGATGCCCATCGACCAGCTCTCCAGGGTCATCACCTGGAACAGCGTGTACATCGACCTGCCGAGGGTGCCGAACCACTCGGGGAAATCGGCGCCGAACAGGCTGGTCGACATCACCGCGCCGACGTAGAAGATCAGCAGGATCAGCCCGGCGATGGCGCCGATGCCGGGCACGGCATGGAGCAGCGCCTCGACGATCATGCGCAGTTTCGGCACCGTCGAGACCAGGCGCAGCACGCGGAGCACGCGCAGGGTCCGGAGCACCGCGAGCGGGCCCGAGGCGGGCACCAGGGCGATGCCGACGACGATGAAATCGAAGACGTTCCAGGCGTCGCGGAAGAAGCGCCAGCCATAGGCAAAGAGCTTCAGCGCGATCTCTGCGACGAAGACCGCGAGGATCACGCGGTCGATGACGTGCAGCTCGGTGCCGTAGCGCGCCATCACCCCCGCGGAGGTCTCGAGGCCGAGGGTGACCGCGTTGACGACGATCAGCGCGATGACGAAGCGCTGCACGCCGGGCGAGGTGACCCAGGCGCCGACGCGCGCGCGCAGGCCGGAATCGGGCATGGGGTGCTTCTCCTGGCCGCGAGGGCCGCGGGATCCTGTTCGGCGGCGGAGTATAGCGAAGTGCGACGCGCCCGGCCGGCCGAACGACCGGCCGGGACACGCGCGGGTCTCAGAGCTTGGCCAGCACCTCGTTCAGGCGGGTCTTGGCATCGCCGAACAGCATCCGCGTGTTCTCCTTGTAGAACAGCGGGTTGTCGACGCCGGCGTAGCCGGTGCCCATCGAGCGCTTGAGCACGATGGTGGTCTTGCCGTGCCACGGCGTGATCACCGGCATGCCGGCGATCGGGCTGTCCGGCACCTCCTGCGCGGCGGGGTTGACGAGGTCGTTGGCACCGATGACCACCGAGACGTCGACGTTCTCGAACTCGTCGTTGACCTCGTCCATCTCGTGGACGATGTCGTAGGGCACGTTCGCCTCGGCGAGCAGCACGTTCATGTGCCCGGGCATGCGCCCGGCGACCGGGTGGATCGCGAAGCGGACATTGACCTTCTTGTCGCGCAGCTTCTTCGTGATCTCGTTGACGGTGTGCTGCGCCTGGGCGACGGCCATGCCGTAGCCGGGGACGATCATCACCTCCCGGGCGTTCTTCAGCAGATCGGCGACCTCGTCGGGCTCGATCGGCTTGATGTCGGCCTCGTCGCCGGCCGCGCCGGCCGCGCCACCGCCCGTCGAGCTCCCGAGCCCGCCGAAGATGACATTCAGGAACTTCCGGTTCATCGCCTTGCACATGATGTAACTGAGAATCGCGCCCGAGCTGCCGACCAGCGCACCGACCACGATCAGCAGGTCGTTGCCGAGCATGAAGCCCATCGCGGCGGCCGCCCAGCCCGAGTAGGAGTTCAGCATCGACACGACCACCGGCATGTCCGCGCCACCGATCGCGATCACCATGTGCACGCCGAACGCCAGCGCGATCAGCGTCATCAGCACCAGCGGGACCATGCCGCCTCCCTGGGCGGAGGCGTCGACGTAGGCCGCGCCGAGCCAGATCGCGGCGACCAGCAGGCCGAGGTTGAACAGGTGCCGTCCAGGGAACTTGACCGGCTTGCCGCCGATCTTCGCCGAGAGCTTGAGATACGCGACCACCGAGCCGGAGAAGGTCAGCGCGCCGATCAGGATGCCGACGTAGGTCTCGACGTCGTGAATCGTCTTCTCGATGCCGCTGCCGCCGCCGTGGCCGATGGCATTGGCGAAGCCGACCAGCACCGCGGCGAGCCCGACCAGCGAGTGCAGGATCGCCACCAGCTCGGGCATCTGGGTCATCTCGACCTTCTGCGCGAGGTAGTAGCCGATCCCGCCACCGGCCACCAGCGCGACGACCAGCAGCGCGTAGTTGGCCGTGACCAGCCCGATGATCGTGACGACGAGCGCCAGCCCCATGCCGACGATGCCGTACCAGTTGCCGCGTCGCGCGGTCTCCTGGTGGGAGAGCCCGCCGAGGGCGAGGATGAACAGCGCGCTCGCGGCGAGGTAGGAGACGGTGATGATTCCGGGATTCATGGCCGCCCCCTCACTTGCGGAACATGCGCAGCATGCGCTGCGTCACGGCGAAACCGCCGAAGATGTTGATCGCGGTGATGAAGATCGCCACCGTGGCGAGCGCCACCACGGCCGCGCTCTGCGACGACACCTGGATCAGCGCGCCGATGACGATGATCGAGCTGATCGCGTTGGTCACGCTCATCAGCGGCGTGTGCAGCGAGTGCGAGACGCCCCAGATCACCATGTAGCCGATGAAGCACGAGAGCACGAACACCGTCAGGTGCCCCATGAACTCCGGCGGGGCCACGGCGCCGAGGCCGAACAGCGCGACGCCGGCGATCACCATCGGCACCAGGAACGCCAGCGGGTGGGCAGGGGCGATCTCCTCCTTGAGCGATAGATCCTGCACCGCTTCCTTATCGATGTCCTCGCTCGGCGCCAGCGAGATGCGCGGCGCGGGCGGCGGCCAGGTGACCTCGCCGTCCTTGACCACCGTGCAGCCGCGGATCACCTCGTCCTCCATGTCGATGACGATGTTGCCGTCCTTCTCCGGGGTCAGCTCGGTCAGCAGGTGGCGCAGGTTGGTCGCGAACAGCTGGCTCGACTGCGTCGCCAGCCGGCTCGGCAGGTCGGTGTAGCCGATGATCGTCACCCCGTGGTGCTCGACCACCTTGTTGCGCTCGGTCAGCTTGCAGTTGCCGCCCGCCTCGGCGGCGAGGTCGACGATGACGCTGCCGGGCTTCATGTTGTAGACCATGCGCTCGGTGATCAGCTCGGGCGCGGTCTTGCCCGGGATCAGCGCGGTGGTGATGATGATGTCGACCTCGGCAGCCTGCGCGGCGAACAGCGCCATCTCCGCCTTGATGAACTCCGGGCTCATGGTCTTGGCGTAGCCGCCCTCGCCGCTGCCGCCCTCCTCCTCGTCGAACTCCAGCATCAGGAACTCGGCGTTGAGGCTCTCGACCTGCTCCTTGACCTCGGGCCGGGTGTCGAACGCGCGCACGATCGCGCCCATGCTCTTCGCCGCGCCGATCGCCGCGAGGCCGGCGACGCCGGCGCCGATCACCAGCACCTTGGCCGGCGGGATACGCCCGGCCGCGGTGACCTGGCCGGTGAAGAAGCGACCGAAGTGCTGCGCCGCCTCGACCACTGCCCGGTAGCCGGCGATGTTGGCCATCGAGCTCAGCACGTCCATCTTCTGGGCGCGCGAGATGCGCGGCACCGCGTCGAGCGCGATCGCCGAGACGCCGCGCTCGGCGAGCCGCTCGAGCATGCGCGGGTTCTGCTTCGGGTAGATGGTGCTGATCAGCGTCTGCCCGGGACTGAGCAGCTCGATGCCGTTGAAACCGAGTTCCGGGTGCGGCTGGGGCGGGCGCACCTTCATGATGATGTCGGCGTTGCGCCACAGGTGGCGCGGATCGTCGACCAGCGTCACCCCGGCTTTCTGGTACTCCTCGTCGTCGAAGTTGGCCGCCGCGCCGGCACCCTGCTCGATCTGCAGCTCGAAGCCAAGCTCGATCAGGTGACTGGCGGACTCCGGCGTTAGCGCGACCCGGCGCTCGCCCTCCTCGATCTCTTTCGGGATGCCGATCAGCATGTCA
>JAWVZO010000010.1:0-27685 GCA_033722135.1 Gammaproteobacteria bacterium
ACGGACGGCGTCGCGTGCGGCCAGCAGGGCCTCGCGACCGATGAAATCGGCCTTGTCCCAGGCGATCGTGAAGCCGAGCCCGGCCTCGAGCGGGTTGTCCTCGTCGCTGATGTCGTGGCCGAAGCTGCGGTAGCCGCTTTCCAGCCGCAGCGAGTGGAGCGCGTGGTAGCCGGCATGGCGAAGGCCGAGCCGGCCGTCCCGGTCGGCATCGACGAGGGCGTCGTAGACGCCACGGGCGAACTCGGTCGGCATGGCGAGTTCCCAGCCCAGCGTGCCGACGTAGGTCACCCGCGCGGCCCGCACCACGGCGCGGCCCAGCTCGATCTCCCGGCTGGTCATGAAGGCGAAGCCGTCGTTGCCGAAATCGGCCTCGCTGACGCGAGACAGCAGGGCACGGCTGTTGGGGCCCATGACGCCTAGGGTGGTGATGCCGCTGGTCATGTCGGTGGCCAGGCAGGCCGCTTCGAGGTCGTCGATGTGGCGCTGCAGCCAGGCGAGGTCCCGTGTCTGGCACGCGGCGGGACTGGTCACCAGGAAACGCTCCGCGCCCAGGCGGGTGACGGTCACGTCGGCCTCGATGCCGCCACGGGCGTTGAGCCACTGCGTGTAGACCACCCGGCCGACGGCGACATCCATCGCCGCCGTGGACAGCCGGTCGAGCAGCGCGAGGGCGTCGCTCCCCTGGACGAGGAAGTGGGCGAAGCTCGACTGGTCGAACAGCCCCACCGCCTCGCGCACGGCACGGTGCTCGGCGCCGCTGTGCGCGAGCCAGGCGGGTCGGCCGAAGCTGTAATCGTAGACCGGTTCCACGCCCGGCGGCGCGAACCAGTTGGGCCGCTCCCAGCCCGCCAGTTCGCCGAAACAGGCCCCGGCCGCCGCGAGGCGGTCGTGCAGCGGCGAGGTGCGCACGGGACGTGCCGTCTCCGGCTGGCGGTGCGGCCAGTGCATGGCGTAAAGCAGCCCGAGGCTCTCCACCGTGCGCTCGCGCAGGTAACGCGCGTTGCGCTGGAACGGCATCATGCGGCGGATGTCGACGTCCCACAGGTCCATCGGGGGATGGCCGTCGGCGATCCAGTCGGCGAGCACGGCGCCGGCCCCGCCGGCGGACTGGATGCCGATGGAGTTGAACCCGGCGGCGACGAACAGGTTGCGCACCTCCGGCGTCTCGCCCAGCAGGTAGCGGTCGTCGGGAGTGAAACTCTCCGGGCCGTTGAAGAACAGCTGCAGCCCGGTGTGCTCGAGGGCGGGGACGCGCCGTGCCGCCGCCTCGAGGATCGGTTCCAGGTGATCCCAGTCGTCGGGCAGCTGGTCGAAGCAGAAGCTCTCGGGGATCGTCTCGCCCGGTGCCGGCCAGGGCTTGGCGACCGGCTCGAAACAGCCGACCATCAGCTTGCCGGCCTCCTCCTTGACGTAGATGGCGTGGCCCGGATCGCGCAGCACCGGCAGGTCGCGCGGCAGACCCGCGACGGGCTCGGTGACGACGTAGAAATGCTCGGCGGCGTGCAGCGGTACCGCGGTGCCGGCCTCCAGGCCAAGGGCCCTGCCCCACATGCCGCCGCAGTTGACCACCGTGTCGGCGTCGACCTGCACCGGAGTGCCGTCGGCCGCGATGGCGGCGACGCCCACGGCCCGGCCGCGGTGCGTCCGGATGGCGGTCACGCGGACCTCCTCGACGATACGCGCGCCCCGCTGGCGGGCCCCGCGGGCGAGCGCCATGGTGGTGTCCACGGGGTTGGTCTGGCCGTCCCCCGGAAGATGCACCGCGCCGATGACGTCATCGGTGTTGAGTCCCGGCCACAGGGCGGCGGTCGCATCGGCATCGATCTCGTTGACCGTCAGGCCGAAGCGGCGTGCCATCGCCGCGCCGCGGCGCAGCTCCTCCCAGCGGCCCGACCCCCAGGCGACGGCGATGGAACCGCGCTGCGAGAAGCCGGTGGCCTGCCCGGTTTCCGTCTCCAGCCCCCGGTAGAGACGCGTGGTGTACTGCGCCAGGCGTGTCAGGTTGCGGGTGGCCCGCAGCTGCCCGACCAGGCCGGCCGCATGCCAGGTGGTCCCGCAGGTCAGCTGCTTGCGTTCCAGCAACAGGACATCGTCGACGCCACGCCGTGCCAGGTGGTAGGCGACGGAACAACCGACGATGCCGCCGCCGACGATCACCACCCTGGCCCGGTCGGGCAGGGTCACCGCACGGTCGCTGGAAACGGTGCTCGTTCCGATCATGGTTCTTCCAGTCCCGTACCCGGGCTTCCAGGAAAACGCCCGGAGCGGTGCGCACGGGCGCATACCGGCGAGGCCGCTTCTCTGTCGGCCCTCGGCCGTTTCGCTCCCGCCCTGCCCACGCGAGCGTGGATCGGTTCCGCTTTCCGGCGAACCGGCCGGTCGCCACGGCGGCTACGCCGAGGGCTTGCGACCGAAAACGCGGTCTGCGGGAGGATTCGCCCCAGTCTAGCAGTCCCCGTCCGGGAGGCGCGGCGCTCGCGCGGTCCATCGAACTGCGTCAGGAATCACATCTACTATCTTTAAGTAGTTACTGGATCATCAATCTTCACAGCCCCAACGGGGCAAGAAGACGAAAGGTTATCAATAGGCTATGGAAAGCAACGCGTCTCGGCAGACAAGCGATCCCCAGGCCGTGCTGGTGATCGACGACGAGGACGACTTCCGGGCATTCGCGAGAACGGTGATCGAGGGTCTCGGTTTCCGGGTGCTGGAGGCAGCGTGCGCGGAAGAGGGCCTCGCGCAGGCCGGCGACGCGAACCCCGCGGCGATCCTGCTCGACCTGAGCATGCCGGGCAGCGACGGGGTCGAGGTCCTGCGCGCGCTGGCCAAGAACGGTTGCCGGTCGACGGTCGTGCTGACGAGCGGTCACGACAGCCGGGTCCTGCACACCGCGGTGCAGGTCGGGCGCGAACATGGACTGGCGATGGGCGGGCAGGTAGAGAAGCCGATCGACCTTGACCTGTTCGAGGAGATCTTGTGCAGGGCGGCGACGCCGTCCGGCCCGGCCGAGCCCAACGCCGCGGCACTCCAGCAGGCCATCTCGCGTGGCGAGCTGGAGCTGCACTACCAGCCGAAGGTCGCACTGCGCGACACGACCGGAACGCCGGAGGTCGAGGCCCTGGTGCGCTGGCCGCACCCGGAACTCGGGCTGCTGACCCCGAACCGTTTCCTGCCGCTCGCCGAGACCTCGGGGCAGATGACCGAACTGACCACCGCGGTGCTCGACCTGGCTTTCGCCCAGGTGGCCAGGTGGCAGCAGGACGGGCTGGCGCTCAAGGTCTCGGTGAACATCCCGCCGGAACTGCTCACCGACCTGGAGCTGCCGGAACGTATCACCGCGCGTGCGGCGGAACACGGTGTCGACCCGGGCTGCCTGGTGCTCGAGGCGGTCGAGACGACCGCGTTCAAGGACGACCGGGTGGCGATGGATGCCCTGGCGCGGCTACGGCTCAGGGGCGTGGGGCTGGCCATCGACGACTTCGGAACCGGCCACTCGTCGCTGCTGCTGCTCTACCGGATGCCGTTCAGCGAACTGAAGATCGACCGCTCGTTCGTCTGCCGCATCGAGGACGACGAGGAGGCGCGGGTGATCGTGCGCACGAGTATCGACCTCGCGCACCATCTCGGCATGACCGCGTGCATCGAGGGGGTCGAGACCGCCGAGACGCTGGCCTGGGTACGGGAGTGCGGTGCCGACAGCGTGCAGGGCTTCTACTTCAGCCGCCCGCTGCCGGCGGACGAAATCGCAGCGTTCTACCGCGAACGCGTCGCCGAGGAGAAACTCGACGCACCGCAAAACGGTCACTAGGCTCAGGAGCATAGACGCGAAAGGCACCTCGCGTCTCGGGGCTGCGAGGCGTGACGGAACCGGCCAGAAGGCCTCCGGCGCCGCGCAACCGCGCGAGCCTGCAGGCCCGCTTGCGGAGGGCACATGCGCAGCACTGGAAACGTATCACGGTCGAAGATGCGGCCATCCTGGCGACACCGACCGTGATCAAGCAACTGCCACCGCCGGCCAGACGCCTGATCGACGATCTCTCGGATCACGAGTCGATCATCACCGGCCTCGACCTGAAACGGCGCTGACCACGCCCGGGACGATGGCATGCCTTGCCTTTTTCCGCACCACGTGAACGCGGGATACGTCGATCGTGCCTGATCCATCGTCGTCCACGCCCCGCCGCCGGCAACCCTGCGTGGCACGGCACGTGCCTACCCACACGCTCGGCCGAGCCCTGTCATTTGGCCTTCTCGTCTCCCTGATGGCGAGTGCCCTCTTCCCGAGCCCGTCACCGGCGGCCCGGGAGAACGGGATCGTCGCCGGGGTCGTGCGCGGGTTTGCACCCTACTACGTGACCGTGGACGACAAGGTGACCGGATTTGCCGTCGACTTCATGGACGAGCTCGCCCGGCGCGCCGGCCTCGACGTCACCTATCGCGTGTTCGATGCCTGGGACGAGGCGTTCGAAGCCGTGCGCAGCGGAGACGTCGACCTGCTCCCCAACGTCGGCATCAGCGAGGCGCGCCGTGACCTGGGCCATTTCTCGATGCCCTACGAGTCGGTTCGGGTGCTGCTGTTCGCCAGAGAAGAGACCCCGCCGGTAACGACGCTCGACGAGCTGGCCCTGTATCTCGTCGGCGTGGTCTCGACGAATGTCGCCTCCACGAAGGTGGCGGCGCACACGAGACAGCCGCCGCGCGAATTCGAGAGCTACGTGGCCGCGCTGGAGGCCCTCCATCGACACCAGGTCGACCTGATCGTCGGGCCCGAAACGGTCATCGAGCACCTCGTGCGAACCCGCTTCGCGCGCTCCGGGATACGCCACACCGGGCCACCGCTGGTTCATGTCGATCGCGGGCTCCTGGTGACCCCGGAACGTGGCGACCTGCTGGCGCGGCTCGACGACGTCCTCGAAGAGTTCGTCAACTCGACGGAGTTCGAGAGCATCTACCTGCGTTGGCACGACCCGGCCCCGACCCCGGTCGTCTCGCGCTGGCAATGGGTCACCGCGGCCATCCTGCTGGTCATCCTGGGGATCGCGCTCGTTCTGACATGGAGATTGCACCGAACACTCCACACCACCATCACCGGGCCCGACCAGGTAAAGGCCGAGCGACAGATCTGGTACCGACTGCTCGTCGCGACAGGCCTCCTGACGATCCTCGGCCTCGGCGTCCTGTCGTTGATGACCCTGCTGTTCTACCGGGTCGCTTTCGAGCAGGAACGCATGAATCTGCTCGACCAGGCGGAAGCCACGCGGCAGCTGATCGAGACGGTCGCGCGTTTCGATCGTCGTCACAGCGCCTACCCGGAAGGACCGGAGGCGGGAACGCTGCTGCAGATACGCGAAGGGCTGATCGGCCTCCCGCAGCGATCCGAGGCGATCATCGGCGTGCGGGACGGAGACCGTATCCGGTTGCTGCTCAGGCAGAAGGCGGCGCGGGTCGACGCGCCGAGGTCGATCCCGATGCAATCCCCTTTGGGCGAACCGATCCGGCGTGCGGTCTCGGGCCAGACGGGATGGATGATCGGGAGGGACTACCGCGGCATCGAGGTCCTCGCCGGCTACACGGAACTTCCCTTGCTCGGCGCAGGGTATGGCCTGGTCATCAAGGAGAATCTCGAAACGCTCCGCGCACCCTACCTGCATGCGCTCTGGACCGGTTCGCTATTGATCCTCGGCTTCAGCCTGCTAGCCGCGAGCGGCTACTTCGCCCTGACGCTGCCGATCATCCGCGCGTACGTGCATCACGTGGAACGCTTCGAACTCGCCATGCGCGGCACCAGCGACGGGCTATGGGACTGGGACCTGGTCAAGAACCGGGTCTACCAGTCGCCGCGCTGGAGAAAGATGTTGGGTTATGGCAAGGACGAGATCGGCGAAGATCCCGAGGAGTCCTTGTGCCTCATCCACCCAGAGGACAGGGAGCGGGTGGAGGCACTGATCGAGGATTACCTCGCCGGTCGGACGCCCGAGTTCAACACAGAATTCCGCATGCGGCACAAGGACGGCCACTGGGTGGACATCATCTCCCGGGCGTACGGCATCTGGAACACCCACGGCGAATGTACCCGGCTGGTCGGGACCCACATCGACGTCAGCATGCATAGACGCGCCGAAGAAAAGTTACGGGAGTTGGCCCGTTTCGTCGAAGACAACCCGAACCCGGTGCTGCGCATCGACCGGAACGGCGACGTGACCGTCGCCAATCCCGCAGCCCAGGCTCTGATCAACGAGGTCTCGGACCGGCAACCGACGGCACCTACGCCGCGCGATCTCCACGCGTGGCGAGAACTCCTGCAGTTCGCCCGTCGCGTGGAACGACCGGAACAGTACGACATCGAGAGCGGGGACCATATCTACATGGTGGATATCGTCCCCGAGGCCGACGGCCACTTCATCAATCTCTACGCGACCGACATCCGGGCGCGACGGAAGGCCGAGTCGAGACTGCGCAAGCTCTATCAGGCGGTCGAGCAGAGCTTCAGCATGATCATCATCACCGACAACAGCGGGACGATCGAGTACGTCAACCCCGAGGTGAGCGAGATCACCGGCTACGCGCGGAGCGAAGTGATCGGCCGGAAGCCGAACCTCTGGAAAAGCGACGAAACCCCCGAAGCGACATTTCGGGAGCTGTGGACCACCATCACTTCCGGGGAGACCTGGTCGGGCGAGTTCAGGAACCGGCGCAAGGACGGCTCCCTGTTCACCGCGTCCGCGACCATTTCGCCGATCCGTGGAGAGGGCAATAGGATCGAGGGTTTCATCGCCGTCGAAGTGGACATCAGCGAACGGCTCGCCATCGAGGAGCAGTTGCGACAGTCGCAGAAACTGGAGACCCTCGGCCAGCTCACCGGCGGTATCGCACATGATTTCAATAACTTACTGACCATTATCATGGGCAACCTGCAACTGCTCGAACGTGCGGTCAAGGCCGACTCGAAACTGGCGGACCTGGCCGCGTCGGCAATCCAGGCCACCCACCGCGGTGCGACGCTGACGCGGCGTCTGCTGGGATTCTCACGACGCCAGGTGCTCCAGAACCAGGCCGTGGACCTCAACGAGACGGTTCGCGGCGTGGCGGAAATGCTCAGGCGCACGATTCCCGAGAACATCCGGATCAGCTTCCAGCTCGACGACCGCCCCATTCCCGTGTGGCTGGACCCGTTGAGGCTGGAGGACGTCCTGCTCAACCTGGTCGTCAATGCGCGCGACGCGATGCCGGATGGAGGCGAACTGGTCATCGAGACGGCCTTCGTCGACCTCGACGCGCACTACGCGGCGTCGAGACCGGACGTGACCCCCGGGCGTTACGCGCAGCTCACGATCAGCGACACCGGCGTCGGCATGCCCCCGGAAACCGCCGCCCACGCCTTCGAGCCGTTCTTCACCACCAAGGAGGTCGGCAAGGGGACGGGGCTCGGACTGAGCATGGTCTACGGTTTCGCCAAGCAGAGCGGAGGGCACGTGGACCTCTACAGCGAACAGGATGTCGGGACCAGCATCAAGCTCTATTTCCCGCTCCACGACGACGCGGTCGAGGAGACGGCCAGCGGGGATGCGCCGCATGCCGCCGTCACGAGCGGAGACGAACTCATCCTCGTGGTGGAAGACGACGCCGGCGTACGCAAGACGGTCACGAACATGCTCTACAACCTCGGCTACCGCGTACTCGAGGCGAGTGAAGGGGGCGAGGCGCTGAAACAGATCGAGGCGCACCCGGAGGTTGATCTCGTGCTCACCGACGTGGTCATGCCCGGCGGCATGGACGGCCCCGAGCTCGCGGAACGGATCGAGGAACAATTCCCGTGGATCAAGGTGCTGTTCACCTCCGGTTTCGCCGAAAAGGTGCTGCATGGTCGTGGCCAGCGCCTCAGGCAGCAGGAATGGCTGCCGAAGCCCTACACCGAGGATCAGCTTGCCCGCTGCCTGCGCAAGCTCCTGGATACAGATCCGGCCTGAAGCCGGCCCCTACCCCGCGGCAGCTCGAACCTATCGCGCGACACGGTTCCTCGCTCCCGGCCAATACGGCTCCGGGCAGACCGGGACAGCCCATCTCCTCCCGGCGTCGAACCTCTGGGGCCTCGCGCACGTTCCGTGGGCAGAGGCCGGGCCGCTTCCGGGCAGGGGTGCGCTCAGGGCTTGCGGATCAGGTAGACGTAGCGGCCACGGGTCTCCTCCTCGACGGAGAGGAGTTCGAACCCGCCCTGCTCGGCGAAGGCGCGGAACTCGCGCGGCGAGCCCGGGTCGGTGCCGATCACCCGCAACACGGTGCCCGACGAGGCCTGGGCGATCGCCTTCTTGGTGCGCAGGATCGGCAGCGGGCAGTTGAGGCCTGAAAGGTCGAGTTCCTGGTCGGGTTCGGTCATCGCGGCGCTCCGTGTACCGTGGAAAGGGCGTGGTCGGGCGAACCCGTGACGGCCCCGGGACCATGCGCGACGAAGCGTCCCGGCACGGGCCCCTGCCTCGTCTCATTCTTGGCCGGGGTCGCGCTCACATCAAGCCTCGATCGCCCCACCCTCCTCCTCGCAGCCCTCATTGCGTCTCCAGGGGGTTCAGCAGGCCGTGCCGGGCGCCCGTCGCGCGCACCTCGGCGCACTGGGTCCCGGTCAGGCGGACGTGGTCCGGGTGGCTCGTCTCGCGCATCAGGTTGTCCGGCAGATCCACGTGATCGCCGCGGTTGGCGAGCACGTGGACCAGCTCGTGGGCGAGGACGACCGGCAGGTCGGGCGCGGCACGGGTCACCCAGACGCTGTCGGCCAGCTCCGGACGGGTGCGGCTGTTGCCCCGGCCGATCGCCTCGGCGTCGAACGCCGGCCTGTGGCGGGTGTCGCGCACGAAGTAGAACGTCGGCCGCGGCGGTGCGAGCCGCCGGGCCAGCTCCCGCGAACGCGGCGTGTCGAGGTCGAGGTACTCGTGCGGCACCGCGACGCGCTGCAGGTCGATCGACCGCAGCCGGATCCCGCACGGCGCGAGGATGGCGGCCATCCCGTCGACGGCATCGAGCACCTCTTCCACCGTCCAGCCGGTCTCGTCGAGCACCACGACCCCGAGGACCAGGGCATGGGAGGTGCCGGGCGAGAGCACGTCGCCGGGCGACGCGGGCGCGACGAAGAAGCGCTCGATCGGCTCGATCGTCCCGGAGCCCGCGTGCGGCGCAGACCACGGCAGGGCCAGGAGCAGGGAAAGCAGGCCACCCGCAAGCCGACGGAGCCTCGCGGTACGGACCGGCACGTTGGCGCTACTGGCGGCCGAGGTCGACCACCTCGCCCGCGTCGAGCTGCTGCTGGCGCAGCGCGCGGGAGTAGTCGCGGAGCGTGGCGTAACGTCGATGCTGCCCCTCGGCGACGTAGCGCAGCGCGGTGGTTAAATGCCAGTGGCGCAGGACGCCGTGAATCCGCACCTGCTCGCGGCCGTCGGCGAAGAGCACGAACGCGGGACGCGCGTGGAGGCCCAGTTCGCGCACCCAGTCGCGCGGCGTGGTCGCGCGGCCCGACGGGTCGACCAGTTCCCGGCGGCTCTCGGCGTCGAGGCGCACGACGGTCATTGCGTCGAGCAGCGCACGCACCTCGGCGTCGGCGAGCAGGGTGTCGTGGAGGAGGTCGCAGGCATCGCACCAGGCGTCCTCGAACAGCACCACGAGCGGCCCCTCGACGGCGGCCAGGTCGCGGGACTCGGCGAACGCGGGATGCGGCCGCAGCGTGTAGTCGGTCCCTTGGGCGTGGCGCGCCACGTAGCTCGCCAGGTCCATCTCCAGGTAGGCCCTGGCGTCGACGTAGTCGAGCACCCGCTTGAACTCGACCGGGGTCCGGTACCCGTCGACGCGCATCACCTGGCGGTTCTCGCCATCGAGGAAGATCACCGTCGGCGTCTGGCGCACCCCGAGGTGCTCGGCGAGCTCCTTCTCGGTGACGGTCAGATCCTCGGTGAAGGCGACCTCGCGTGATCCGCGGACATTGATCGCGATCGCGTCGAAGCGTTCCCTGACCCACGGCACGTAGTCCGACTCGACGAGGCTCTCCCTGAGGACCGCCTCGCAGTAGGGGCACTCGTCGAGATGCAGGAAGAGCATCACGTGGCGCCCGGCGGCGCCCGCCTCGGCGGCGTCCTCGGAGAATTCAAGGAAGCTCGACTTGAACCAGTCCGGGATCTGGTAGCGAACGCCCCCGGTCAACCGCCCGGTCGCGGCCACGGCCTCGAGCGACAGCAGGATGCCCAGCCAGAACCCGGCCCACGGCAGAACGGTACGACGTCGCATCGCGACCCTCCTGGATGCCCCGGTCGAAACTAGCCTTCCGGGGCGCGTTCGCGCAATACCTCCGACGGATTGCGACCGGCCGCGCGCCGCGCGACCCAGCGCTCGACCGTCCGTCCGAGCACGCCGAGGCTCACCGGCTTGGCGAGGTAGTCGTCCATGCCCGAAGCGAGGCAGCGCTCGCGCTCCCGGTCCAGGGCGTGTGCGGTCAGCGCGACGATCGGCAGGCCGGCCAGCTCCGGCCGGGAGCGGATCTCGGACGCCGCCTCGAAACCGTCGACGTTCGGCATCTGACAGTCCATCAGCACCAGGTCGTAGTCCGGGTCGCCCTGCAGCCTGGCAAGCGCCTCGGCCCCGTCCGTCGCGAGGTCCACTTCGTAGCCGAGCTTGCCGAGCATCGCGACGATCACCTTCTGGTTGACCACGTTGTCCTCGGCGATGAGGACCCGGCCGCGGCGACCGGTGGGCCGTTGGCTGGCCCGTGGCACTCCCTCCTCTCCATCGTCCGCGGTGAACCCCGGCAGCAGGAGCCCCGCGACGCGCGCCTCGACCTGCTGGTGACGCAACGGCAGAGAGAGGTCGACGACGCCGCGCGGCCGAACCTCGTCCTGCCGTGGCGGCCGATCTTGGCGGGACAGGCGCACCGCGGGCAGATCGCCGTGCCCCTCGGCCTCGCGCAGCGCGGCCAGCCAACCGTCGAAACGGTCCGTCGCGACCGGATCGGCCGCGAAGACGACATCGAAAGGCGTACCGTTCGCCGTGGCCTGCGCCGCCACGCCGGGCGCCTCGTGGGCGGCACAGGCCGTCACCTCGATTCGCCAGCCGCGCAGCATCTCGACCAGCGATTCGCGCACCAGCGGTGCCTCGACGGCCACGAGCGCCCGGTGGCCCGAGAGTAGCCCGGCGACCCTATCGTGTCCGAGGACCTGCCGCGCCGGGTGCAGCGGAATCTCGAAGCGGAACGTGCTCCCCTCCCCCGGGCTGCTGCTGAGGCCGATCCGTCCTCCCATCGCCTCGACGAGATCGCGGGAGATCGCCAGGCCGAGGCCGGTGCCACCGTAGCGGCGCGTGGTCGAACCGTCGGCCTGCGAGAAAGCATGGAAGATCGTGCCGAGGGCGTGGCCGGGGATGCCGATGCCGGTGTCCTCGACCTCGAACAGCAGCCGCCTGTCAGACGGGTCGGACCCGTCGAGGTCCACGCGCACGACGACGCGCCCGCGCTCGGTGAATTTCACCGCGTTGCCGACCAGGTTGTTCAGTACCTGGCGCAACCGGTTGGGATCGCCGCGGCACCAGCGCGGCACCGATGCGCGAACGATCGGGACCAGCTCGACCCCCTTCACCGCGGCCCGCCCCACCAGCAGTTCGACACAGCCGTCGACGACCTTGTGCAGGTCGTAGTCGATGGTCTCAAGGCTCAGCTTGCCCGCCTCCATCTTCGAGAAGTCGAGGATTTCGTCGATCAGGTGCATCAGCATCTCCGACGACTCGCACGCGGTGCGGGCGTAGTCCCGCTGCTCGTCGTCGAGCGGGGTCCCGTCGAGCAGCTGGAGCATGCCGAGCACGCCGTTCATCGGCGTGCGGATCTCGTGGCTCATGTTCGCGAGGAACTCGGACTTCGCCTCAGCCGCCCGCTCGGCGCTCTCCTTGGCCTTCTCGAGTGCGACGGTCCGCTCCCGGACGAGCTCGTCGAGCCGGTCGCGGTGCAGGCGCACCTCCTCGAGGGCCTGCCGCCGTTCGATCATGCCGGCGAGGATCCGCGCGATGTTGTCGAGAAAGGCGCGCCCCGTCGAATCGACGCTCACCCCCGGATCGGTGTAGAGGTTGACCACGCCGAGCAGCTTCTCCTCGCTGCGCACCGCGAGGCAGACGTGACCGTGCGGCTGCATGTCCTCGAAGGTGATGTCGTGCTCGTGATCGATGTTGCATGCCGTGTAGATGCCTTCGGCGAGTGCGGCGCGCCCGCACAGGCAGGTGCCGTACGGCACCACGGCGCAGCGTTCGAGCAGCGGCTCGGCGAGGTTGACCTGCGCCACCCGCCGCAGGTGGCGATGCGTCTCGTCGGCGAGGAAGATGCAGCCCTGCGCGCGCACCCCGAGCCAGGGCAGCGAGACCAGGGTCTCGAGCACCTGCTGCAACTGCGACTCGAGGCGGGTCTCGCGCAGGGAGATCTCCAGGATGCGCGAGGTCACCTGCTGGGCGAGGTAGTCACGCTGGATGCGCTGTTCGTTCTCCTTGCGCCGGGCGAGTTCGTCGCCGATCTTGTGCGACATGCGGTTGAAGACCTCGGCCATGTCCAGGAACTCACGGCCGCTGTCGACCTCGACGGTCGCCTCGTAGTCGCCCCGCCCGACCTGCTCCATGCTGCGTTCGAAGGCGAGGATCGGCAGGCCGACGAACCGTCGGAAGAAGTAGACCACGACGCCGAGCGAGGCGAGCAGGACACCGAAGATCGGCAGCAGGCCGAACGCCGCCCTCTGGATCCCGGTGGCGAGCGTTCCCTCCAGCGGCACGCCGAGCGACTTGATCGCGACGTCGCCGACACCGAGACCGAAGCCGTGGCTCTCCGGGTAGCGTTCGACGAGTTCCCACGGGGCCTCCTCGGGCCGCCCGTGGCAGGTGAGGCAGTCTTCGGTGAAGCGGATCGGCACCGCCAGGCTCAGGTACGGCACGCCCTGGCGCTCGATGATGCCGCGCCACTCCCGCCTTCCCGGGTCGGCACGGAAGAGGTCGATGATCCCGAGCTCGGTGGCGTCCGCCGTATTGACCGGGTTGTGCGCGCCGGCGGTGGCGAATTTGAAGTAGTACCCGGGATAGTCCGTGAGGAAGCGGTCGACGAACTGGCGCGCGACGAAGCTCGTCGACATCAGCTCGGGGACGAAGGCCTCGTCGCCGAATTTCTGGACCGCCTTCGGCCGCATGACATGGCGCACGTAGTCCTGCGTCGCGTCGACCGAGCTGAGCATCTGGTGCATGGTGTCGAACGCGTGCGCGTGCGCGGTGCGCTGCCCCTGCTGGTAGATCAGGAAGGCGGCGACGCCGAACAGGACCACGAACAGGGCGAGAATCCAGAGCAGGAAACGGGTCTGCAGCTTGAACGCCGTGCTTCCGCGTCCCCGCTGCCCCGCACGGGAGGGTGTCGTTTTCGAATTGCCGCGGTCCATCGCGCCGGATTCCCCGTGCCCGTCAGCCGAACACCATCTCCTGCAGTCTCGCGGCCCACCACTCGAACCAGGTGACGCGCTTCGAGAGCTGCATCAGCAGGCGGTCCTCCTCGCCCTGGATCCGCCGCCCCTGCTTGAACTCGATGGCGGGCAGGCCGATCTCGGCGGCGCAGGACCAGTGGTCCGTGTTGTGGATGGTGCAGTTGTCGTAGCGGTCGGTGCCGCCGTCCTCGACGCGCCGGGTGACGGCGTCGTTGTCGGTGTCGAGCTCGTAGAACGTGCGTGGCGCGGGATCCCAGGCGTTGCAGGAGGCGAGGCTTTCGGCCCGGTCGTCGATGCAGCGCAGGCGGTACTCCACGATTGTGTCGCCCTGGCCGAGGCAGCCGACGAGCAGCAGCGTCAGGACCAGAGGGATGGTGAGCGAGAAAATTCGGCGCACGGGCGCGGCTCTCCGGATCGTGGTACGGCGTTGATCATACCGCACCCACACGGTTCCAACGCCACGCGCGGGCCGGCCCGTACGCCGTCGGGATCAGTCGCGTACGACCCGCTCCCGGCCCAGTGCCAGCGACGGCACCACCAGGTAGCAGAGGAACGCTGTCGCCAGGAACCCGGCGGTCAACGACTCCTCGTCCGCCTCGACCAGGGCCAGCAACGCCAGCACGGCGAAGGGGGTGCTCAGCCTCGCGAGCTTCTTCAGGCGGTCTTTGCGCATGTCGTCTCCTCCGGTGCGCCGTGCGTGCCTGTCACGGTCTGCGCCGGGATCGTCCACGCACGCCTGCAGCATGCCGCCGGAGGTCAGGGTGCACAATTCGTGCGATTACTTATTTTTCAGGCGGATGCTGCGCCGCAGCGTGCAGCGCGAGCCGCGAGGACTCACCGTCGTAGCAGGCCGCGCATCGCCCAGAGACCGAACAGCGGCCCCGGCAGGAGCAGCCAGACGACGCGCTCGTGGAGACCGGCCCACTGCACGGTCGCAAGCTCGATGGCGATGACGGTGATCAGGAACCCGAGGCTGTTCTGGATCGCCAGCGCGCTGCCGACGAGATGCTGCGGGCAGGCACCGGCCGACAGGGCCGAGAACTGGGGCGAGTCACCAACCACGGTGATGCCCCAGACCAGCATGCCGGCGAGCACCAACCAGGTGGGCAGACCCTGCATCCACGGGAACAGCAGGCAGAACCCGCCCGAGATGGCCAGCGCCACGAACGCCACGCGCGCGCTGCCCACCCGGCGGCTCAACTGTCCGCCGGCGATACAGCCGAGTGCGCCGACGCCGATCACCGCGAAGCTCGTCAGCGAGACCGTGCCGGGCTCGGCCGCCCCGCCGAGAACCTGGGCGGCGAGCAGCGGGACCACGGTCCAGAACGCGTAGAGCTCCCACATGTGACCGAAGTAGCCGAACGCGGCGGCGCGGTAGGCCGGCACGCGGAACGCCTGGAAGACGTGGCCCATGCGCACGTGCTGGTGACGCGGCAGGTGCGGCCCGTCGCCGATCGCGTACACCATCACCGCGGCGGCGAGCGCGAGCAGCGACGAGCTGACCACCACGGCCTGCCACGGCCAGCCGCCGCCCAGCACGCGGACGAGGTGCGGGAAGGCGGTGCCGAGCGTCAGCATGCCGACCAGCCAGCCGAGCACCTGGCCCGTCCGGTCGGGCGCCCAGCCGACCACCAGCTTCATGCCCAGCGGGTAGATGCCGGCGAGCGCGAACCCGGTGACGAAGCGCAGCCCCAGGGCCCACTGGAAGTGCCCGCCGTCGAGGAGCGCGAACGCGGCGTTGGCGGCGGCGCCCAGCAGGGCCGCGAGCGCGAAGATGCGGCTCGCCGCGTGCCGGTCGGCGAAACCGCTCAGGGAGATCAGCAGCGTGCCGGTGATGAACCCGGCCTGCACCGCCGAGGTCAGCGCGCCGAGCCCGACCGGACCGAGCCCCCACGCGGCGGCGAGGTCGTCGCCGACGCCGTTGACGCTGAACCAGAGCGACGTTCCGAGGAACTGGGCGACGACGATCACCGGCAGCGCGCGGCGCACCGCCCCTGGAGCGTCGACGACATTCACGGCGCGTATCGGTTCGGTCGGCTAGTCGAGGTCGACCTCGTAGCCGATCGCCTCGATCCCGGCCCTGGCGCAGAGCTCGTCGTCCTCGGAGGCCGCGCCGGAGATGCCGACGGCGCCGAGCACGGCGCCGTCGGCATCGCGGATCAGCAGCCCGCCGGGCAGGGCCACGACCCGGCCGCCGGACATCGTGCAGAGCGCGTTGATGAAGCCCTCCTGGCGCGTCTCCTGCTCGTAGCGCGTGGCGAGGTCGCGCGAGTGCACGCCCATGCCCAGGGCACCCCACGCCTTGGCCTGGCACACCTGAGCGCGCAGGAAGGTCGGGCCGTCCTCGCGTGCCAGTGCCTTGAGGTGCCCGCCGGAATCGAGCACCGCGACGGCGAGGGGCTTGAGCTTCATTTCGCGTGCCTTGGCCAGCGCGGCAGCGATGATGCGGTTGGCCTGGTCGAGGGTGATGTCGGGCATCGGCGGGTCTCCGGTTGCAGGGTGGGAATTGCGGCCCTACTCTAGCGCATCGCCCGCGCGGTGCCCGCCCCCACGGTTCGGGGCGGCGGACCCGCGAACCCCGGACATCCTCGCCAGGACCGGCCGCAGACGACGGAGAACGAACCGATGACCCCGCTCAGCGAAGGCCAACGCGTGCCCGAGGTCACGTTCCGCGTGCGTCGGGACGGAACGTGGACCGACCTGACCAGCGCGGAGCTCTTCGCCGGCCGCGACGTGGTCGTCTTCGCGCTCCCCGGCGCGTTCACGCCGACCTGTTCCGGCAAGCACCTGTCCCGCTTCAACGAGCTCGCCCCGGCGATCCGTGTGCACGGCATCGACGAGGTGATCTGCGTGGCCGTCAACGACGCCTTCGTCATGGACGCCTGGCAGGCCGAACAGAACGCCAGGGAGGTGCGCTTCGTGCCCGACGGCAACGGCGAGTTCACCCGCGGCATGGGCATGTTGATCGACAGGCGCGAGAACGGCTTCGGCGAACGGTCGCGCCGCTACGCGATGCGGGTGCGCGACGGCGTGATCGACAGGCTCTTCGTCGAGGAGCTCCGTCCCGACGGTACCGAGACCTACTGCGTCTCCGACGCCGATACCATGCTCGCCCACCTCGCCGGGCTGTCGCGCAAGCACAAGACCTCCGCCTGAACGCGCCGGCACGCCGGCCGGGATCCCCCGCATGCAGCACTTCACCGCCTCCGACGGCGTCTCCATCCACTACGCACGCACCGGCCGGGGCACGCCGCTGATCTTCCTCCACGGCTGGACGTCGAACCACCGCGAGTGGCTGCCGTTCGCCGAGGCGCTCGCCGGGGAGCACGACTGCATCTGCTGGGACGCGCGCGGTCACGGCGGGCACGACTACCCGAAGGGGCTGGCCAACAGCGTCCAGCGGATGGCGCAGGACCTGCGCGAACTGCTCCGGCATCTCGACCTCGGGCCGGCCGCGCTGCTCGGGCACTCGATGGGCGCCCTGACCCTCTGGGAGTACGTGCGCGCCCACGGCTGCGACGGCATCGACCGCCTGGTGCTGGTCGACCAGTCGCCCAAGCTGCTCACCGACGACGACTGGCGGCACGGCATCTACGGCGATTTCGACACCTCGCGCAGCGACGGCTTCATGACCCGTCTCGAGGAGGACTTCAGCGCGGCGGTCCTCGCGCTGGTCGGCGAGGGCAACAACCCGGCGGCGCGCACCGCCTACCACCGCGGTGACCCGGGGCTCGAGCGCATCCGGGAGTACCTTGGCCGTCTCGATCCGGGGCCCCTGATCGAGGTCTGGAAGAGCCTGACCCGGGCCGACTACCGCGACGTGCTGCCCCGGATCGATGTCCCGACCCTGCTGGTCCACGGCGACGCGAGCCACTTCTACAGCGTCGAGCTGGCCGAGTACGTGCACGGCGCCATCCCCGACGCGCGACTGCACGTCTACGAGGGCACCGACCACTCGCCGCACCTCTGGCAGCGCGAGCGGTTCCTCGAGGATCTCAGGGCGTTCTGCCGCTGAACGGCGCGCGGATCCGCCACGCCCCGGCGACACCGCCTCCCTCCCGGCAGGCCGGCGCATGGGCGAGGCGATGCCGGCGGGCATGGCATGGCCTTCACTTGCCCTGCCGTTCGGGTGAGGGATAATGAGCCCGATGACCGGAGCAAGCATCCAGCCTCGCGTGCGGCGGAACACGCCCCATCCCCTACCCCGCGACCCGGGTCCCGGCAGGCGCGACGGCCGACGCCGCGACGTGCGCTGGCCGATCCTCGCCATGCTGCTGCTGATGGGCATCGGCAACGCCCCGTTTTCCGGGTCGGCGCGGGCCCAGGCGAGCGCGCCCGAGCAGGCCGTGACGATCGCCAAGAAGCTCGAGCTCCTGCAGCGCTACCTCGATTCCAAGAGCTCGGAGAAGATCACGGCCAGCGGCAACGGCACGGCGATCGAGCTGCTCGCCCGAGCGCGCGAACGCGGCGGACAGGCGTTCGGCTCCTACAACCGGGGCAACATGGCCATCGCCAGCGAGCGGCTCGACGAAGCGTTCCGCGCCTACAGCGAGGCGCTCGACGTGCTGCGTTCGTCGCTCGCCGGCGACGAGGAGATCGTCAGGCAGAACGCCGAACTGCGCGAGGAAATCCAGTCCTACCTGCAGGCGTTCGACGAGGCGCTGCTGGCCAAGGGCCCCTCGGCGGCCAACCTGCTCAACCGCGGCCGTTTCGAGGAGCTGCTCGAGGAGAGCCGCTACCTCGAGCGCGACGGCGACCCGCACGCGGCGCACGCCAAGCTGAAGGACGCGTACGGCATGGCCATCGACGCCCTGAGCCGCATCCGCGAGAGCGAAACCGTCGTCTACAGCCTCGATTTCCGTACCCCGGCCGACGAGTACCGTTACGAGCAGAACCGCCACCTGAGCTACTCGATGCTCGTCCAGCAGATGCGCAGCACCACCGAACTCAGCGAGCAGGCGGTGCGGCTCGCCGACCGCTACGCCGACGAGGGCGCGAAGCTGCGTGCCGAGGCGGAGGCGCAGGCCGCCGCCGGCGAGTACGAGGCGGCGATCCTGACCATGGAAGAGGCGAACAAGCGGCTGGTGCGCTCGCTGCAGATGATGGGGCTGTCGATCCCCGGCTGAACCCCCGCCGACGGTTCTACGTCGTCGTCACGCGACCTTCACGACCGCCGTCATGCCCGCCTCGGCGTGGGTGACGATGTGACAGTGGAAGAGCCAGTCGCCCGGGTTGTCGGCGACGAAGGCGACCGAGGCCTGCTCCCCGGGGCCCAGAAGCACGGTGTCGAGCCTGCGCCCGACGCGGCGGGCATCGCCGGAATGGCTGATCACCTCGAAGTGGTGGCCGTGCAGGTGCATCGGGTGGGGCCAGGCAGAGTGGTTGATGAACTTCAGCACGCCGGTCTCGCCGCGCCGGAAGTCGAACTGGGGGGGCATGTTCATGCGGTAGCCGACGATGCCGTTGATCGCCCACATCTTGCCCATCATCACCAGCTGCGCCATGCCGGCGATCTGGCCGCGCAGCTCGGCGCGGTTCAGGTCGCCCAGATCGCCGCCGTCGAGAACGACGTCGTAGTGCTTGGCGTTCGCCAGGTCGATCGGTGAATACGCGTTCTCAGGGAGGGCGATCGGCGTGTCGAGCGGCTCGAGACGCATCGGCGACTCGCCGTAGACCAGGTCGCGCAGGCGGAACGGTGCCTGCGGGTTGAAGGTATCGATCACCGGCGAACGGCTGCCGGGCGCGCCGGTGAGATCGAGGATCAGGTCGACGCGCTGGGCCGACGCGATCTGCACCACGCCCCCTTCCGGCCGGTAGGGCTTCACCGGCTGGCCGTCGTGGGCGACGATCCACGGATCGTGGTCGCGGAAGCGCAGCGCGAAGATTCTCGCGTTGGCGGCGTTGACCAGGCGCAGGCGGATGCGCTCGTTGCTGCGCACTGGGAAATCCGCGGAGATTCGGCTGTTGACCGTGATGGTGTTGCCGAGGCGTCCCGCCCGGGAGAAGTCGCGGTGGTTGTCGAAGTCGTCGACGATCTGCGCGGCGTTGTCGAGTCGCCAGTCGTCGAGCACCCAGACCTCGTCGCGATCGACCCGTGGCGGATCCTCCTCGTCGACGATCAGGACGCCGTAGATGCCGCGGCCGATCTGCTCGGCGGTGTTGACGTGCGAGTGGTACCAGTAGGTGCCCGCGTCGGGTGGCGTGAACTCGTACTGGAAGGTCTGGCCCGGCATGATCGGCGCCTGGGTCAGCAGCGGCACGCCGTCCATGTCGTTGGCGATGCGCAGCCCGTGCCAGTGCATCGTCGTCGGCTGCACGAGGTTGTTCCGCACCGCGACGCGCAGGGTTTCCCCCTTCCGGCAACGCAGCAGAGGGCCGGGCACCTGCTCGTTGATCGCCCAGACGGCGGTCTTCGGGAACGGGGCGTCGGCGAGCTGGATCGTGCCCGGCGCGAGCGTGAGGTGGTAGTCGCGCACGGGCGCGGCGAGGAGCCGCGATGCGGGCAGGCAGCCGACGGCCGCGGCGCCGGCTCCGGCCTGCAGCAACCGCCGCCGCGAGATCGGGAGAAGGTGTCTGATCATGCGGCTATTCTGCGTTGTGCCCCGGGGGGCTGCAAGCGCCCATGGGCGGCCGACGGAAGCGCCCGTTCGGGCCCGCGTTCAGCCGGCGTGCTCGTCGTGCAGCCGACCGAACTCGGGCGCGCATGCCAGGAACGGCTCGACGAGCTGCGGGTCGAACTGCATCGCGCCGTGCTGGTTCCCCGCCCTGATGATCGCTACCGCCGCCTCGTGGTCGAGCGGCTCCCGGTGCGGTCTCCGGCGCCTGAGGGCGTCGTAGACGTCGGCGAACTGGAAGATCCGCGACGCGTACGGAATGGCCTCGCCCTCGAGGCCCAGCACGCCCAGTCCGTCGTGCCGCTCGTGGTGGTAGAGCGCGACGTCCCGCGCCATCACCAGCGGACCCTCGTCGAGACCGAGGTGATCGAGGACGCTGTTGACCAGGAACGCCCCGGCCCGCGTGTGGGTGTCGAGCAGCACCCGCTCGTAGCTGTCGATCTGGCCGCGCTGATCCATGATGCCGCGGGGCACGGCGATCAGGCCAATGTCGTGCAGCCGCGCGGCGTACCAAAGATCGTCGACGAAGATTGCGTCGCAGCCGAGCTCCCGGGCGAAGGTCCGGCAGTACGCGGCGGTGCGCTGGAGGTGGCCCGCGCTGTCGGGCTCGCACGATTCCGCGAGACGCTGCAGGGCGAAGTAGTGCAGTGCCTCGTCGACGGTGGCCTGGTCGATCTCGTCGCCTGCCGAGGGGATGCCGGTGGGCACGCGATGCGCCCCTCGGTAGGCGTGGAGTGCGTCGCGGTCGAACGCGTCGGCGAACCGCTCAACGAAAACATCGCGCTGCGCGAGCAGGCCGTCGACGGCTCCGGTCACGGCCTCGCGCTGCACCGGGTCGAGCGCCTCGATCTGTGCCAGCGAACCGAGGGTCTGCCCGAGGTGCTCCAGGCAAGCCTCGAGACGCGACGCGTCGTACGCCATCGCCCCGCCTTCGCGGAGTGAATCTTCCATCTACCCCTCAACTGGGCGGCTGGCCCGGTCCGTCGCGACCCCCCCAGGCCCCGAACGCGTCCCGGTGCGCGCCGCTCTCCTCTTCGATCAGTACAAGTTACCCCGTCGCGACTGCCGAGCCAAGC
The DNA here is from genome assembly GCA_033722135.1 of Gammaproteobacteria bacterium. Taxonomy (GTDB): domain Bacteria; phylum Pseudomonadota; class Gammaproteobacteria; order QNFN01; family QNFN01; genus QNFN01. The sequence continues at coordinate 21,157 of JAWVZO010000010.1, forward strand.
GCTCGGGCGCGACGGCCCCTATTTTCCTGCCCTTATCGCCCCGTCCTGATCAGACGATCTCGCCGTGATGGTCGTAGATGGCCCCGATCTCCCCCATACAGGCGATGAAGACCGGCAGCAGCTCGGGGTCGAAGCGCGCCTGCCCGCCCCGGTTGCTGGAGCGGATGGCCACCACTGCCGCGGCGTGGTCCAGGCCCTCCCGGGAGGGGCGATTGCGGCGCAGCGTGTCGTAGACGTCGGCCAGGGCGACCAGCCGCGCCGCCGGGGGAATCGCCTCACCGGCCAGGCCGTGCGGCCCGAGCCCGTCGTGGCGCTCGTGGTGACAGAGAACAATGTCACGGGCGACGGCGAGCGGGCCTTCGACCACCCCGAGCCATGCCACGAGCGCGTCGAGAAGCGCGGCACCGACGCGGGTGTGCGTCTCGACCAGCTGGGTCTCGTAGCTGTCGACCCTGGAACGGTTCAGGAACAGCTCCTCGGGCACCGCCGCCAGGCCGACGTCGTGGATCCGGGCGGCGAGGCCGAGTGTGACCGAGGCCGCCTGCGACTCGCCGCGCGCCGTGGCGAGCACCCGGGTGCAGTCGGCGACCCGCGCGACGTGACCCGGCGTCTCGGCACCCTCGAGCAGGGCCAGGCGTTCGAGGGCGTGGAGATGCATCGTCTCCACATGGGGTGATGTCCGCTCCCCGCCGTCGTGGCGACGCGACGCCGCGTAGTCGCGGACCGCCGCCTCGTCCCAGGTCCCACGGTAGCCCACGAGGAACCCGGCGCGGTCGTCGAGGAGCGCCGCGACCCGGCGCGCGAGGACGTGACGCGATGCGTCGTCGATCCCCGGGGTCGCGACGGCCGTCTCCAGCGATTCGGCCAGCGTGGCGAACGCCCCGGACAACCCGGCGGAGCTCGCCGGACCGTTCATCGCCGCAACTTCGCGTGGTCGATTCCCGGCCGGCTCATCCCCGCGCCACCACGTTCTCGAGGTAGCGCCGGAACGCCCCCCGCAGTTCCGGGTGACGCAGGGCGTACTCCACCGTCGCCTCGAGGTAGCCGAGCTTGCTGCCGCAGTCGAAGCGGCGTCCGCGGAAGCGGTAACCGAGGACCGGCTCGTCGGCGAGCAGCGCGGCGATCGCGTCGGTCAACTGGATCTCGCCGCCAGACCCGGGCGTCGCCCGCTCGAGGTAATGGAAGATGCGCGGGGTCAGGATGTAGCGGCCGACCACGGCGAGGGTCGACGGCGCCGCGTCCGGGGCCGGTTTCTCGACGATGCCGCGCAGCGTGCAGGTCGAGTCGCCGCGGGGCTCGGCATCGACGATGCCGTAGCGGTCGGTGGCCTCGGGCGGCACCTCCTCCACGCCGAGGACGCTGCAGCGCTCGCGCTCGAACACCGCCGCCATCTGCGCGAGACAGGGTTCGCCGTCGCCCTCGATCAGGTCGTCGGCGAGGATCACCGCGAAAGGCGCCTCGCCGACCACCTTGCGGGCGCAGAGCACCGCATGCCCGAGGCCGAGCGCCTCAGGCTGGCGAACGTAGGCGCAACTCACCCCGGCGGGCAGCACGTCGCGGACGATGGCCAGCAGCTCCGACTTGCCCTTCCGCTCGAGTTCGGACTCGAGTTCGTAGTTCTTGTCGAAGTGGTCCTCGATGGCCCGCTTGCTGCTGCTGGTCACGAAGACCAGCTCCTCGGCCCCCGCCGCGATCGCCTCCTCGGCCGCGTACTGGATCAGCGGCTTGTCGACGACCGGCAGCATCTCCTTCGGGTTGGCCTTGGTCGCCGGCAGGAAGCGGGTGCCGAGTCCGGCGACGGGGAAGACGGCCTTGCGGATCATCCTGGCTCCGTTTCGATGCTGTCAGTGGTGGGCCGGGAGACTGATACACTCCCCGACGGCCGTCATGATACCCATCCGCCCACCGGCGGCCCAAGCGGATCCGCTGCGCGCGCATGGAACGATCGCCCCTGATCCTCATCGTCGACGACGACACCGGGATTCGCCAGCTGCTCGGCGACTACCTCGTCCGCCAGGGTTTTCGCACCCGGGCCGTCGGTGACGGTGCGGCGATGTGGCGTGATCTCGAACGGCACGCCGTCGACCTCGTCGTCCTGGATCTGATGCTGCCCGGCGACGACGGCCTGGAGCTGTGCCGCAAGCTGCGCATGCGATCGACCCTGCCGGTGATCATGCTGACCGCCAGGGGCGACGCGGCCGACCGTATCGTCGGCCTCGAGCTGGGCGCCGACGACTACCTTCCCAAGCCGTTCGAGCCGCGCGAGCTGGTGGCGCGCATCCGGGCGACCCTGCGCCGTGCCCGGGGCGGCCCGGCCCCGGCGCTCCCCTCCACCGGGGACCGCCTGCGCTTCGACGGCTGGCAGCTCGACCGGCGCGCGCGTGAGCTCCACGACCCCGACGGGACCCTGGTGCCGCTGAGCTCGGGCGAGTACCGGCTGCTCGAGGTCTTCGTCGAGCACCCGAACCGCCCGCTCTCCCGAGAACGGCTCCTCGACCTGCTGCAGGGCCGCGAGGCGGGCCCGTTCGACCGCAGCGTCGACGTGCAGGTCAGCCGGTTGCGCCGTCGACTGCGCGACGACCCGCGCGAGGCCCGGCTGATCAAGACCGTGCGCAACGCCGGCTACCTGTTCGCCGCGCGCGTCGAGCCCGGGGACGACTGAACCTTGCGCGCCTGGCCCCGCTCGCTCCAAGCACGCCTCGCGCTGACCCTGTTCAGTGTGCTGCTGCTCGCCCAGCTCGCGGCCACGGCGATCCAGCTCGCCGACCGGGCCGAGGTCTTCTACCGCGCCGTCGGCGTGCCGCTCGCCCAGTCGCTGGCCGGCACCGTGACCCGCCTCGAGGCGCTGCCCCCCGAGCACCGCCAGGCGCGCCTGCCCCGCTTCACTGGCCCGCTGTTGCGGCTCGCGCTGCTGCCAGAGCCGACCCTCGACGCGACCAACGACGCAGGCTGGCGCGGCACCCTGCTGGTCCGCCTGCTGCGGCGCGAGGTCGGTGCGCGCCGCCCCCTCCGCGTCGCGCTGGCCGACACCCCCGACCTCGCCCCGATGACGATGCACGGCTCCCGGCTCCCCCACGATCGCCGCGGCCCGGGGTTCCGCCGGCACATGGCCGCGATGGGACTGCCGCCGGAACAGGGCGTGTGGATCAAGATCGAGATGGAACTCGACGACGGCCGCTGGCTGGCCGTCGAGCGCCACCTGCCGCGCGAGCTGTTCGTGTCGCCGCTGCGGTTGATGCTCAGTCTCGCCGTGCTGCTGGTCGCCGTCCTCGGCGTCACGCTGCTGGCGGTCCGCTGGCTGACCCGCCCGCTCGACCGTCTGGCGCGGGCGGCAGACACCTTGGGCCGCGACCTCGACCAGCCGCCCCTGGACGACAGCGGACCCGACGAGATGCGCCGGGCCGCCCGCGCGTTCAACACCATGCAGGCGCGCCTGCAGCGGCTGGTCAACGACCGGGCGCGGCTGCTGGCTGCGATCTCGCACGACCTGAAGACACCGCTGACCCGCCTGCGGCTGCGCGGCGAACTGGTCGACGATCCCGAGCTGCGTGCGCGCTTCGCCGCCGACGTCGACGAGATGATCCGGCTGGTCGAGACCACGCTCGACTTCGTCCGCGATGCCGCCGGGGACGAGCCGGTCGCCGACCTGGACATCGACGCACTGGTCTGCAGCCTGCAGGCCGACTACGAGGACACGGGCCGTCACGTCGACGTGACGGGGCATGCCGAGACCCCCTACCCGGGCCGCGCCCGGGCCCTGCGCCGCGCGCTCGCCAACCTCGTCGACAACGCGCTGGCCTACGGCGGCTCGGCAACCGTCGCGATCGACGACCGGCCCGAGCGGATCGAGCTGTGCGTCGTCGACCGCGGTCCGGGTCTCCCCGAGGAAGCGCTCGAGCGCATGCTCGAACCGTTCCAGCGCGGCGAGGCGTCGCGCAGCCGCGAGACCGGCGGCAGCGGCCTCGGCCTGGCCATCGTGCGGGACATCGCCCGCGTCCACGGCGGCGAGTTGACGCTCGCCAACCGACGGGGAGGCGGGCTGCGTGCGCGCATCTCGCTGCCCCGGTGAAATGGCCGCCCTGATCGGGCATCATGGACCCGCGTCCCCGTTGATCGAAGCGATGAACCCCGAGGCCTATTGCGAAGCGCGCGCCGCGGCGAGCGGTTCGAGTTTCTACTACAGCTTCCGCCTGCTGCCGCCCGAGCGGCGCGCGGCGATCACCGCGCTCTACGCCTTCTGCCGCGAGGTCGACGACGTGGTCGACGAGTGCAGCGAACCCGGATTGGCGGCGATCAAGCTCAAGTGGTGGGACGAGGAGGTGGACCGGATCTACGATGGCCAGCCCGCGCACCCCGTCGGGCAGGCCCTGCAACGCCACGCCGCGCGGTATTCGCTGCCCCGCGACGTCCTCCACGACGTCGTGGCCGGCATGGCCATGGACCTGACCCGGCACCGCTACCCCGACGACGCGGCGCTGGCGGAGTACTGCTACCACGCCGCGGGGACCGTCGGCATCCTGGCCGCGCACATCTTCGGCTTCGAGGACCCCGCCACGCTCGACTACGCGCGCGAGCTCGGCCACGCGCTGCAGCTGATCAACATCATCCGTGACGTCCGCGAGGACGCGATGCGCGGACGGATCTACCTGCCCCAGGACGCCCTCGCCCGGCACGGCATCAGCGAAACGTCGCTGCTGCAGGCCGACGCCGGGGACGGGCTCGCGGTCCTGCTCGCGGAGCTGGCCGGCCAGGCCCGGGCCCACCACGCCCACGCCCTCGAACGGCTGCCCGCCGTGGACCGCCCCGCCCAGCGGACCGGTCTGGTGATGGCCGCGATCTACCTCGCCACCCTCGACGAGATCGAGCGCGACGGCTTCCGCGTGCTGCAGCACCGCGTGCACCTGACCCCGCTGCGCAAGTTCTGGATCGCCTGGAACACGGCCCGGCGCGAGCGCCGGCTGGCGCGGGCCGCCTGAGACGTGGCACGGGCGTCCGCGGTCGTCGTCGGCGGCGGCTGGGCGGGGCTCGCCGCGGCGGTCAACCTCGCCGCTGACGGCATCGCCCCGCTGCTCCTCGAGTCCGCGCCTCGCCTCGGCGGTCGCGCGCGGACCGTCGACGCGCCGTTCGGCGCTGTCGACAACGGCCAGCACCTCCTGATCGGCGCCTACCGCGGCTTCCTCGACCTGCTCGACACGCTCGGCCTGCCCGAGTCGGACCTGATCGAGCGGCGCGCGTTGCGCCTTCAGATGAGCGATCTGGCCGGCGGGCGCGAGGTGGTCCTCGAGGTCCCCGCCCTGCCCGCACCGCTGCATCTCGCCAAGGCGCTCGGCACGGCGCGCGGACTCGGCATCGGCGAGCGCCTCGCCGCGGTCCGCTTCACGGGCTGGCTGCAGCGGCGCGGTTTCGAGATCGCGGACCGGCCTCTCGCCGGCCTGCTGGCCGAGCGCGGCCAGCCGGCGCGGGTGACCCGGGCGCTCTGGGAACCGCTCTGCCTGGCCACGCTGAACACGCCGCTGGAGCGTGCCTCGGCCACGCTGTTCGCGCGCGTCCTGCAGCGCACCTTCACCGGCCATCGCAGCCACTGCGACCTGCTGCTGCCGCGCGCGCCGCTCGGCGAGCTGCTGCCCGGACCCGCCGAGCGTTTCCTCGCGACGCGGGGCGGCGCGGTCCGCACCGGCGCCCGGGTCGTTGCCCTGGAGGTGGCGGATGGGCGGATCGCCGCCGTCAGGCTCGCCGACGGCTCGCGGATCGAGGCCGTCCATGTCGTGCTGGCACTCCCGCCGACGGCCCTGGCCCCGCTGCTCGACGGACACGCCCCGCTGGCGCCGCTCGCCGAGCGGCTCGCCGGGTTCGAGTACCAGCCGATCTGCACCGTTTACCTCCGCTTCCCCGCCCCCGTCGACCTCGGGGGACCGCTGCGCGGTGTCGTCGGCGGCCTCACCCAGTGGCTGGTGGACCGCGGCGGAACGGGCACGGCCGGCGTCGTCGCTGCCGTCGTCAGCGCCGAGGGCCCGCACATGGCGCTCGACCGAGACGCCCTCGCCGACCGGGTCGCCGCCGAGGTCGCCCGGCTCTTCCCGGCCTGGCCGGCCCCGTCGGAGCGGCTGGTGATCCGCGAGAGGCGGGCCACCTTCGCCAGCATCGCCGGCATCGACGCCTGCCGTCCCGGGACGCGAAGCGCGCTGCCCGGTTGCTGGCTGGCGGGCGACTGGACCGCCACGGGCCTGCCGGCGACCCTCGAAGGTGCCGTGACCAGCGGGGTACAATCGGCCCGTGCCGTCGCGAGCGAGATGCGCGCGACCGGCTGAATCCCCGACCGGAGTCCCCCGATGACCGACCTGCCCCCGCCGGACTACGCCCCTGCCGCCGACCTGCTGGACGGGCGGGTGATCCTGGTCACCGGGGCCGGCGACGGGCTCGGCAAGGCCGCCGCGCTGGCCCTCGCGGCCCACGGCGCGACCGTCGTGCTGCTGGGCCGCAAGGTCAAGACCCTGGAGCGCGTCTACGACGCCATCGAGCACGCCGGCGG
>JAWVZO010000011.1:0-27582 GCA_033722135.1 Gammaproteobacteria bacterium
CGCGAGCGCCTCCGCCGCCTCGGCCTCCCCGTCCACGTCCACCGCGTCCGACACCGCCGCGGCGACTTCGTCGGACCCGGCCTCCTCCAGCGCCTCCCCGGCAGGCTCGGCCTCGACCGGCTCCGCCTCTTCGGTGTCGGACCCGGCCTCCTCCGGTTCCTCCGCGGCGGGCTCGGCCTGCTCCGCTTCTGGCGCGCACTCCACCGTGGGCAACGTCGCGTCGATCTCGTCGATATCGATATCGATGTCGACGGACGCCTCGCCGGAGCGCTCCGCGGTCTCGGCATCGAGTTCGTCGTCGGTGGCTGCGGGCGCTTCCTGTTGCGGCGCACCGATCAGACCGGCGAGGCGCTCCTCGGCGAGTTCCAGGTAGCGCCCCGCGGCCTGGCCCGAGACATAGCTCTCGAGGGCCGACTCGAGCGCCGTGATGGCGTCGGCCAGCGCTTCGAGCTGATCGTCCCGCAGGGGGTCGTGGACCGTCTGCTCGAGAACCCCGGCAAGCTGGCCGAGCAGGTGGGCTGCGTGCTCGTGATCGAGCATGTAGACGCCGCCGGCGAGTGCGATCAGGCGCGGCGGCTGATCGGCGAGGACGGCACCGGCGTCGTCCCCCTCGCCGACCACCGCGGCGCGCACATGCTCGAGTTCCTGCAGCCCCACGGCGTAGAAGGCGCGGGCCACCTGGCGCGTCTCGAGGTCGGTCATGCGCGCCTGCGCCACGCCCTCACCGCCGGCGCCGACAGCCGGGACCGGGGCCATGACGTCGGTGACCCGCAGGGCACGCTGTTTCTCGTCGGCCAGCTCGAGGAGGAACGTGTCGACGTGCAACAGCACCTCGGCGACGTCTACCACGCGCGCCTCCTCGGTCCCGAGGCGCCCCTCGGTCATGGCCTCGACCGCCTGGCGCTGTTCGCGAACGGCGTCGGCCAGCGAATTGAGGCCCATCATGCCGAGGGTGTCGGCCATACGGCGGAGGTTGTCGCGCAGGGGGGCGAGGTCCGACGGATCGGCGTCGCTGCTGGCCCCGAAGATCTCGATGACGTCGCGCGCGCGCTGCAGGTCCTCCTTGACGGCCTGCCCGACGCTGCGCAGCACGGCGGTGTCGGGGCCGTGCAACCGGCGCTCCACCTCCTCCACCAGTTCGGGGCTCGGGACGACCTCCTCGAGGCCGAATGCTTCGACGAGCTCCCGCGTCTCGGGCCCGGCGTCGGGTGCCTCGGCGACCCGGTAGAGGATGCGGCGGGTCAGCGTTTCGGCCGGTTCGCCGGCGGCCTCGCCCGCGGCGAGCGACTTCAGTTGCCGGTCCAGCGCGGTCAGCAGCTGCTTGGCCCCGGAGTCGGCCTCTATGGCGCCTTCGCGCAGGCCCACGAACAGGCCGGTCGCCGCCCACCAGAGGCGCGCCTGGACGGGCTCCCTGGCCACCTGGCGCACCAGTTCGCAGACCCGCAGCAGGACCCGCATGGCATTGGCGTCACCGGAGTTCTTGAGCCAGGCGACCAGGGCCCTCTGGTAATTGGGACGGGCCTTGGCCGCCAGGGCCCCGAGCGACGCGATCGGTGGCTCGACCGGGGCAGGCGGCTCGGCGTCGAGCGCGATGTGGACCAGCGTCTCGGCGCCCAGTGGAGGCTTCCCGGCGAGGCGGCGCAGCTCGTTGATCTCGGGGAGCAGCGCCTGCGGCAGGTCCCGGCCTCCCGACTGGATGTACTCGAGGTAGGCCGGCAGCTGCAGCAGGCCACGCATCAGCGCCTCGAAAATGGCCTCGCTGCGCTCGATCCGCTCCTCGCGAACGGCCTCGAGAAGGCTGGCCATCTCCTCGGCATAACGCACGGCCCCGGCCAGTTCCACCAGGCGGAGAGTACCGATCACCTGGTGCAGCGACTCGGCGCAGTTGGCGAGCTCGTAGTCGTCGCCGGTGTCCTCGACGTAGAACTCGAGGGACTGGGACGCCTGCTTGAGGGTCTCGTCAAGTTCCCCCTTGACCCAGTCGAGGGCGTGCGGGTTCTGCAGTCCGGGCTGCGTCATGGACCGATTCCTAGGCCCGGCGCCCGGTCGTGGTCAGCAATGCCTCCGATGGGCTCAAGTCCGGTTCTCCTGCGGCAGCTTGAAGCCGGCCACCGACTCGCGGAGCTGCTCGGCCAGTTCGGCCAGCTTGCCGATCGAGTTGGCCGTCTCGTTGGTGCCGGCCGTGGCCTGGGTGGTGACCTCCCGGATGCCGTCCATGGTGCCGGCGACGTCGGCCGCGGTGGCGGCCTCGCGCTTGGCGGTCTCGTCGATCTCGTGGATCAGGTCGTAGAGCTGGTTGGAGACCTTCTCGATCTCCTCCAGCGCCTCGCCCGCGTCGCTCGCCAGCTGCGCTCCGCTGACCACGTTGGCGGTGCTGCGCTCCATCGAGGTGACCGCCTCGTTGGTGTCCGCCTGGATGGTATTGATCAGTGCGCCGATCTGCTTGGTCGCGTCGGTCGAGCGCTCCGCGAGGCGCTGCACCTCGTCGGCGACCACCGCGAAGCCGCGCCCCGCCTCGCCGGCCATCGCCGCCTGGATCGCGGCATTCAGGGCGAGGATGTTGGTCTGGTCGGCGATGTCGTTGATCAGCTCGACGATCGCGCCGATCTCCTGGGAGCTTTCGCCGAGGCGCTTGATCCGCTTGGAGGTCTCCTGGATCTGCTCACGGATGGTGTCCATGCCGGTGATGCTGTTGCGCACCACCTCGCCGCCCTTGCTGGCGATCTCCACCGAGCGCTTGGCCACGTCGGCCGAGTTGCCGGCCTCGCTGGAGACCTTCTCCATCGACTGGGCCATGGCCGCGATTCTCTGGCTCGCCTCGGCGATCTGGCCGGCCTGCTTCTGGCTGGTCAGCGCGAGCTGCAGCGTGGCGGCCCGGCTCTTCTGGGCCGCGCCCGTCACCTGCACGGTGGTCTGGTTGATCGAGGTGACGAGGTTGCGCAGCGCGTCGATGGCGTAGTTGACCGAGTCGGCGATGGCCCCGGTGATCTCCTCGGTGACCGTGGCCTCCTTGGTCAGGTCACCCTCGGCCAGGTAACTCATCTCGTCGAGCAGGGTCAGGATCGCCTCCTGGTTGCGCTGGTTGATCTCGTCGGCGATCTGCTTCTGGCGCACCGTCTCGGCGTGGCGGCGACGGGTGTCGCTGTAGGAGATGCCGGCGAGCAGTATCATGGCGACAAGGCCGGCCGCGCCGGCGACGTAGCCGATCTCGGCGTTCAGGAAGCGCTTGTCCTCGAGCCCCTCGATCGACTGCTCGAGGCTCAGGCTCGCCGCGATCAGGCGCTGGACGTTCTCCGCGGCCTCGGCGGCCGATTCGCGCGCGTCGAACAGGTCAGGCAGGCGCTCCTCGAGCTCGAACATCTTGTCGCCGAGGACGAAGAAGATTTCGGTCGCCTCCTCGAGAAGCTCACGCGAGCTTCCCTCGGCGATCGGCCGGATGCCGAGATCCTCGCTGCCGGCGTCGAGAGCGTCGAGGATCTCGCCGATGTTGGCGACGTTGACGATCAGCTGCGTGGTGGCCTCCTCCTGGCCCTCGTCGCTCAGCGTGGGGTCGCGCAGGAGCCGCTGGAGGTCGCGGGTCAGCTGGGCGTTGTAGAGGATCAGCTGGCCGACACGCTGGATCTGCTCGGGACGGGCGTTGCGCGCGACCAGGTCATCGGCCAGCGCCTGCAGTGCCTCGCGGAGCTGGCCGACGTCCTCTTCCTGGATCTCGTCGGCGAGGTCGTAGACGTTCCGCAACGGGATGCGCGCGGCGAGGATGGTGTTGATCTCCTCCGCGACAGCGGTCCAGGCCTGCTCGGTGGCGACGATGTTCTCGCCGACGGCCGGGTCGTCGTAGGTGATGGTGTGCTCGGCGTGGGCACCGTCGCCCCCTTCGCCTTCATGGTGCCCATCGGCCGCCTCGCCCCCGCCGGCGTGCTCGCCCTCGTCGGCATGGCCGCCCTCGTCAGCGTGACCACCTTCGTCAACGTGGCCACCCTGTTCATGCGCCGCCTCGCTCTCCTCGGCGTGGCCCTCCCCGCCATGCGCCTCGCCCTCCATGGGCTCATCGGCCTCTTCCTCGAGCGCCTGGCCACGGATCTCCCCGGCCGCGCGGCCTACGTCGGCCTCCGAGATGACGCGCCCCGCCTCGCCACCGAGGTGGGCGACCGACGCGTCGACCTCCTCGGCAAGACCGCGCAGCTTCGGGAAAGCGTCGAAGTCGCCACGCGTGGCGAAACGCGACAGCTGGGCCAGCTCGGGGCTGTTGAGACGGATGTCGCGGACGTGGATCAGCGACTCGCTGTCTTCCGCCTCGCGTTCGGCGACCGTCGAGAAGGTGAAGAGCGAGAAGCCGAGCGCGCCGACCGTGATGATGGCCATCAGGATGAAGAACGGCCTGCGCTCCCCCGCGCCGCCCTTTGCCGCCTTGCCGTTGCTCATCGAGTGATCTCCCTGCTTGCTTGTCCGTCATGGACCCGGAGAGGGCCCGCCGTGTTGTTCATGCCGCCGCCTGGAGGAACCCAGGGTGGGTGGCCAGACGGGTGAAATCGAAGACCGGGACGAGTTCGTCGCCGACCCGGAACGACCCGTCGAGGAACGCCTCGAGCGACGACGTCGTTTCGGGTACCTCGGCACTTCGCTCCGTGCTGTCGATCTGCTGCAGGCCGGTGACCGCACCGACCATCAGTCCCGAGAAGAACTCCCCCTCGCGTACCGCCAGCACGCGCGTCGCGGCATCGCGCCCCGTGATGCCGAGCCCGAGGAAGGCGCCGAGGTCCATCACCGGCAGCAGGTTGCCGCGCACGTTGGCGAGGCCCAGGACCCAGGACTTCACCAGCGGCACGCGGGTCATGGCCGGCACCGTCAGGATCTCGTCGACCTGCTCGAGCGGCGCGAGCAACCGGTGACCGCCGAGGACGAAACCGACGCCGCGCCAGTAGTCGCGCGACTCCTCCTGCATCGGCAGGCCGCGGGCGACCGTCTGGCTGCGCTGCTCGAGCTCGCGCAGCAGCGCGTAGGGGTCGAGTTGACCGGTCTCGGGCTGCATCCCTGGGCCCGGTCAGGCAGAGAGGACGTTCTGCACCTTGGCCACCAGGTCGTCCTCGGCGACCGGCTTGGTCAGGTAATCCTTCGCGCCCTGGCGGAGCCCCCAGACCTTGTCGGTCTCCTGGCTCTTGGTCGACACGATGATGATCGGGATGTGCTTCGTCGCCTCGTCCCGGGTCAGCTGGCGCGTGGTCTGGAAGCCGTTGAGCCCCGGCATCACGATATCCATCAGGATCGCGTCGGGCTGCTCGCTGCGTGCCTTCTCGATGCCGGCCTCTCCGCTCTCCGCCTCGATGCATTCGTACCCGTGCTTCTCGAGCATCCCGCGCAGGATGTGGATCTCGGTGGGCGAGTCGTCGACGATCAGGACCTTGGCCATCTTTCCTCCTGGGGAAGTTTCCGGTCGCGCCGGGTCATGCATCACCCGCCGGTGCCTCGCCGACGTAGCGGCGGATCGCACCCAGCAGGTCGTCCTTGGTGAACGGCTTGGTGAGGTACTGCTCCGAACCGACGATCCGTCCGCGCGCCTTGTCGAACAGGCCGTCCTTGCTCGAGAGCATGATCACCGGGGTCTTGCGGAATTCCCGGTTGTTCTTGATCAGCGCGCAGGTCTGGTAACCGTCCAGCCGGGGCATCATGATGTCGATGAAGATGATGTCGGGACGCTCGTCGGCGATCTTGGAGAGCGACTCGTAACCGTCCGTCGCGGTGACCACGTCGTAGCCTTCGCGCTTGAGCAACGTCTCCGCCGTCCGCCGGATGGTCTTGCTGTCGTCGATGACCATCACCTTGATCCCGGCGCTGGCGGCGTCTTGATTCTCTTCCGTCATCTGCTCCGTCCGAGGTCGTGCCGGGTGGGCATGGCAGTAGGATCCCGGCTCAGGTCGGCGCCCATGACCCGGCGCCGGGTCATCGCGTGTTCCCGGGATTCACGTCCGAATCTGCGCGACGTCACAGCCCCCTTGATGACCGCGCGCTATCTAGCTGGAAGTTATACTAAGTTAACACAGGCCCGCTGTCGCTAGACAGACCGACGGCAGAACCCGAGGACATCATGATGGCCACCGAAGCGATCGCCGCGGTCCCCCACCTGACGACCGCGCAGAACGGTCCGCTGCAGCAGATCGAATCCCGCTTGCTGGAATGCCAACCGGCCATCGAGAGCTGGTTCCGCCGCCAGTGGACGGAAACCCCGGCGCCGTTCTACAGCTCGGTCGACCTGCGCAACGCCGGCTTCAAGCTGGCCCCGGTCGACACCAACCTGTTTCCCGCGGGATTCAACAACCTCGACGCCGCCCTCCTGCCGCTGTGCATCCAGGCGATCCAGACCGCCGTCGAGCGACTCTGCCCGACCGCGGCCAATATCCTGCTGATCCCGGAGAGCCACAGCCGCAACCTGCACTACCTCGAGAGTGTCGCCACCCTCGCCGACCTCCTGAGGCAGTCGGGCTTCGAGGTGCGCCTGGCGAGCCTCGACCCCGATCTCGAAACGGCTCGGGATCACGATCTGCCCTCGGGCCGCACGCTGCACCTCGAGCGGCCGCAGCGCTCGGGCCGCCGCGTCGGGCTCGCCGACTTCGACCCGTGCATGATCCTGCTCAACAACGACCTCGCCGGAGGCCGCCCGGAGATACTCGAGGATCTCGAGCAGGTGGTGGTGCCGCCGCTCGGCCTCGGCTGGTCCAACCGCCTGAAGTCGCGCCATTTCGCCCACTACCAGGCGGTGGCCAGCGAATTCGGCGACCTGGTCGGCCTCGACCCCTGGCTGGTCGACCCGCTGAGCCGCAACTGCGGCGAGATCGATTTCATGAAACGCGAGGGCGAGGAGTGTCTGGCGAGCAACACCGAGACCCTGCTGCAGGCGATCGCGGTCAAGTACGACGAGTACGGCATCGACATGAAGCCGTTCGTGATGATCAAGGCCGACGCCGGGACCTACGGGATGGGCGTCATGACCGCCAACAGCGTCGACGACGTCCGCGCACTGAACCGCAAGCAGCGTACCCGGATGTCGGCGAGCAAGGGCGGCGCGAGCGTCAGCAAGGTGATTCTCCAGGAGGGGGTCTACACCTTCGAGACCTGGAACGGCGCGGTCGCCGAGCCGGTGGTCTACATGATCGACCACTTCGTCGTCGGCGGTTTCTACCGCGTGCACACCGGCCGCGGCAACGCAGAGAACCTCAACGCCCCCGGCATGCACTTCGAACCGCTGGCCTTCGCCGGGAGCTGCAACCTCCCCGACCAGGCGCAGGTGCCCGACGCCGACCCCAACCGCTTCTACGCCTACGGGGTGATCGCGCGGCTCGCCCTCCTCGCCGCGGCGCGCGAGCTCGCCGAGCATTGAGCCGGGAGGGGTAACGACGTGACCGTCCGCCTCGGCGTGGTGATGGACCCGATCGGGTCGATCAAGACCTACAAGGACAGCACGTTCGCGATGCTGCTCGCCGCGCAGGCACGCGGCTGGGAGCTCCGCTACATGGAGCTCGCCGACCTCTACCTCGACAACGGCACGACCCGGGCCCGCCACCGCGGGCTCGAGGTGACCGACCGCGACCGGGACTGGTTCGCGTTCACCGACGAACGGGACGGTCCGCTGGCCGATCTCGACGTCGTCCTGATGCGCAAGGATCCGCCCTTCGACACCGAGTACATCTACGCCACCTACCTCCTCGAGCGCGCCGAACAGGACGGCGCGCTGGTGGTCAACCGCCCGCAGGCCCTGCGCGACACCAACGAGAAGCTGGCCATCGCCCGCTTCCCGCAGTGCGCCCCGCCGACGCTGGTCACCCGCGAGGCCGCGCGCCTGCGCGCCTTCGCCGCCGAGCACGGCGACGTGATCCTCAAGCCGCTGCACGGCATGGGCGGCGCCTCGGTGTTCCGCCTGCAGCCCGGCGATCCGAACCTCAGCGTGGTGATCGAGACGCTGACCGGGCACGGCACGATGTTCGCGATGGCCCAGCGCTACCTTCCCGAGATCGCCGACGGCGACAAACGCATCCTGCTGATCGACGGCGAGCCGGTCCCGTACGCCCTGGCGCGGATTCCTGCGCCGGGCGAGACGCGGGGCAACCTGGCCGCCGGCGCGACCGGCCGCGGCGTGCCCCTGGAGGCGCGCGACCGCGCGATCTGCGCCGAGGTCGGGCCGTGGCTGCGTGACCACGGCATGCTGTTCGTCGGCCTCGACGTGATCGGCGACCACCTCACCGAGATCAACGTCACCAGCCCGACCTGCATCCGCGAGCTCGACGCCGCGTACGGGCTCGACATCGCCGGACAGCTGCTCGACTGCATCGAGCGCCGCCTGGCATGAGGCCCGGGAGAACGGCGGGCGCGGCGATCCTCGCGGTCGTGCTGGCCCTGATCCTCGGCGCTTGCGAGGTGCCCGCGCAGCTGCGCGAGTCGCGGATCCAGGTCTTCGGCACCTGGGTCGATCTGGCGCTGTGGGACGTCGACGACGCCACCGCCGCGCGCGCGACCCGCGTGATCCAGGGCGATCTCGGCGACCTGCACACCCGCTGGCACGCCTGGCAGCCGGGTGAGCTGTCGCGCATCAACACGGCCCTCGCGGCCGGCAAGTCCATCGAGGTCGACCCGACCATGCAGCCGGTGCTGGAGCGCGCCCGCGACCTCTCGCTGCGCAGCGGCGGCCTGTTCAACCCGGCGATCGGTCGCCTTGTCGACCTCTGGGGCTTCCACGCCGACGCCCCGGCCCGGCGCGCACCGCCCCCGGCCGGGGCGATCGCGGAACTGGTCGCGGCGGCGCCGAGCATGGCCGACCTGCGCTTCGACGGCGCGCGCCTGCGGAGCGTGAACCCGGCCGTGCAGCTCGACCTCGGCGCATTCGCCAAGGGGTACGGCGTCGACATCGCCATCGGCCGCCTGGCGGACCTCGGCATCCGCAACGCCATGGTCAACGCCGGCGGCGACCTGCGCGTCCTGGGCCGACACGGCGAGCGCCCCTGGCGCGTCGGCATCCGCGCGCCCGGGGGCGGCCTGCTCGCCGCCATCGAGGTGGCCGACGGCGAGAGCGTGTTCACCTCGGGCACCTACGAGCGGCAGTTCGAGCACGAGGACGTCCGCTACCACCACATCATCGACCCGCGCACCGGCGCGCCCGCACGCGGGCTCAGCTCGGTCACGGTGATCGGCCGCGACGGCGCGGAGGCCGACGCCGCCGCGACCGCGCTGCTGGTCGCCGGGCACGACTGGCCTGCGACCGCCGCGGCACTGGGCGTCGCCGCCGTCCTCGTCGTGGACGAGCAGGGCCGCCTGCAGGCGACGCCCGAGATGGCCCGGCGCCTGCAGTTCCTCGACGATCCGCCGCCGCCCCTGGGGATCGTGCCGCAGCCGGCGATATAATCGGGCCGTGATATCCCGATCCCGAGAATCGCGGGCGCGCCGGTGAGTTCCGCCCTCCCCGCACCCCGGGTCACCCCCGGGGACCGGCTCGGCCTGACGCTGTTCCTCGCCGCGGCGGTGCACACGCTGCTGATCCTCGGCGTCGGCTTCGATTTCCGCCCGCGCGAGCCGGCCACCCCGCCGCCGCTGACCATGGACATCACGCTGGTCCACCACCGCAGCGAGAAGGCGCCGGAGAAGCCGGACTACCTCGCCCAGGCGAGCCAGGAGGGCGGCGGCAACACCACCGAGCAGGTCCGTCCCGAGGGTCCGGTCTCCGTGCCCAACGTCGAGCCCACGCCCGGCGACGCACCGGCGACGCAGGCCGAGGCCGCCCCGCCACCGGCGCCGCCACCCCGTCCGCAGACTCTGGCCCGCATCCGCCCCGAGGCCGAGTCGCGGCGCCCTCCGCCCCCCACGCCCGTCGAGGAGCGCACCCGGCCGACCGCCGCCGAGCTGATCCAGCGCAGCCGCCAGATGGCCAGCCTCGCCTCGGAGATCAGCGACACCTTCCGGCTCCAGGCCGAGCGTCCACGCAAGAAGGTCGTCACCGCGCGGACCCAGGAGTACCTCTACGCCGCCTACATGGACGCGTGGCAGCGCAAGGTCGAACGGATCGGCAACCTCAACTACCCGGACGAGGCGAAGCGCCGGCGCCTGGCCGGCAGTCTCATCCTCCAGGTGGACCTGAACGCCGACGGCACGGTGCGCGACGTGGTTCTGCTGCGCTCGTCGGGCGAGAAGATCCTCGACGACGCGGCGATCCGGATCGTCCGCCTCGCGGCGCCCTACGCCCCGTTCACCGAGGCGATACGCGAGGAGACCGATATCCTGCAGATCATCCGTACCTGGCAGTTCCTGGCCGGCAACCGCCTCACCGCGGGCTGAAGTCGGTTGCGGGTCCGCCGGGATCGCTGGATACTACCCGCATGAGCGGTCGCACCTTCCTCACCGACCAGTTCCTGGTCGCGATGCCCACTCTCGAAGACCCCAATTTCTCCCGTACGGTGACCTACATCTGCGAGCACAACGCCGAGGGGGCGATGGGCATCGTCATCAACCGGCCGCTCGAGCTCCATCTCGACGAGGTCCTGCGGCACATGGACATCGAGCTCGACGACCGCGCGGCCGGGTCGATCCGCATCGTCCTCGGCGGCCCGGTCCAGCAGGATCGCGGCTTCGTGATCCACCGGGGCGAGTCGAGATGGGAGTCGACGCACGCCATCAACGGGGAGGTCGGCGTGACCACCTCACGCGACATCCTCACGGCCATCGCGCGCGGCGAGGGGCCCGAGCAGAGCCTGATCGCCCTCGGCTACGCGGGCTGGGGCAGCGGCCAGCTGGAGCAGGAACTCGCCGACAACGCCTGGCTGAGCACCCCGGCCGACCTGCGGATCCTGTTCGAGCTGCCGTTCGCCGAGCGCTGGGAAGCGGCCGCCCATCTGGTCGGCGCCGACCTGCTCAACCTCTCCACCGACGTCGGCCACGCATGAACCCGCCCCGCGGCAACGCCCCGGCCCCCAGGCGCCTGGCGGCCGACCGCCCCGAGGGCCCGGTGCTCGGCTTCGATTACGGCACCGAGCGGATCGGCGTGGCCGTCGGCCAGACCCTGACCGGCACCGCGTCGCCGCTGACCACGCTCGACGCCCACGGCCGCGAACCCGACTGGGCGGCCATCGACCGCCTGATCGGGGAGTGGCGCCCGGTGGCCCTGGTGATCGGCATCCCGCGCAACATGGATGACAGCGACAGCGAGATGACCGCGCGTGCCAGCCGGTTCCTGCGCCAGCTCCGCGCCCGCCACCGCCTGCCGACCTACGGCGTCGATGAGCGCCTGACCACCTTCGACGCCGAGCAGCGGCTCAGCGAGGCGGGCCTGCCGCGCGACCGGGCGCGGGGCGAGATCGACCGCGTCGCCGCCCAGCTGATCCTCGAGACCTGGTTCGCCGGCGCGGAGCCCGCCACGTGAGCGGGGCCCCGGAAGCCGAGGCGCTCCTCGAGCAGCTCGGGGACGGGCTCGCCGCGTGGCTTGAGTCGAGCGGGCGCCGCGACCCCCTGCTGGTCGGCATCCACACCGGCGGCGCCTGGGTCGCCGAGCGCCTCCACGCCCGGTTCGGATTCGCCGAGCCGCTCGGCCGGCTCGACATCGCCTTCTACCGCGACGATTTCACCCGCGTCGGGATGCACCCCCAGGTCCGCCCGTCGCAGCTGCCGTTCGAGGTCGAGGATCGCCACCTGGTGCTGGTCGACGACGTGCTGCACACCGGGCGGACGATCCGCGCGGCGCTGAACGAGCTGTTCGACTACGGCCGCCCGGCCTCGGTCGCGCTCGCCGTGCTGATCGACCGCGGAGGACGCGAACTGCCGATCGCCGCCGACGTGGTCGGCGCGCGCCTCGAGCTGCCGGCCACGCGGCACGTCAAGCTCGGCGGCCCCGACCCCCTCACCCTGGCCTACGTCGAACGCGGCAAGCGCCGCTCGGAATCGCCGAGGTGAGCGGTTCGCTGCAGGTCGACGCGGGCGGGCGGCTGCGCCACTTCCTCGACGTCGAGGGCCTCAAGCGCCAGCAGCTGTTCGAGATCATGGACACCGCCGAGTCGTTCGCCGGCGTGGGCGGCCGCTCGGTCAAGAAGGTCCCGCTGCTGCGCGGCAAGACCATCGTCAACCTCTTCTTCGAGGCCAGCACCCGGACCCGCACCACCTTCGAGCTCGCCGCCAAGCGGCTCTCGGCCGACGTGCTCAACCTTAACGTCAGCACCTCGGCGACCACCAAGGGGGAGTCGCTGCTCGACACCCTGCGCAACCTCGAGGCGATGCAGGCCGACATGTTCGTCGTCCGGCACTCCGGGAGTGGCGCGGCCCACTTCGTCGCCCGGCACGCCGCCCCGCACGTCGGCGTGATCAACGCCGGCGACGGCTGCCACGCCCACCCGACGCAGGCGATGCTCGACATGTTCACGATCCGCCGCATCAAGGGCGAGTTCACGCCGCTGACCGTGGCGATCGTCGGCGACATCCTGCATTCGCGCGTGGCCCGCTCGCAGATCCACGCCCTCACCACCCTCGGCGTGCGCGAGGTGCGGGTGATCGCCCCGAAGACCCTGCTCCCGCAGGGCGTAGAGCAGCTCGGGGTGCGGGTCTTCCACGACATCGTCGAGGGCGTGCGCGACGCCGACGTGATCATCACGCTGCGCCTGCAGCGCGAGCGCATGGACGGCCGGCTGCTGCCGAGCAAGCACGAGTACTTCCAGCGTTACGGCCTGACCGAGGCCAACCTGGCGACCGCGCGGCCCGACGCCATCGTCATGCACCCTGGACCGATCAACCGCGGCGTCGAGCTCGACTCCGGAACCGCCGACGGCCCGCGCTCGGTGATCCTGCAGCAGGTGACCCACGGCATCGCGATCCGCATGGCGGTGATCTCGATGGTCATGGCCAGCCACACCACGGAGGCCGGCCGGTGACCCGCTGGCAGATCGCCGGCGGACGGGTGATCGACCCGGCCGAGGGGCTGGACCGGGTCACCGACCTGTGGCTCGCCGACGGCCGCGTCGTGGCGCTGGGCGACAGGCCCGACGGCTTCACCGCCGACCGAGTGCTCGAGGTGCCGGGACAGGTCGTCTGCCCCGGCCTGGTCGACCTGAGCGCGAGCCTCCGCGAGCCCGGTCACGAGCACAAGGCCTCGATCGCCAGCGAGGCGGCCGCCGCCGCGGCCTCGGGCATCACCACGCTCTGCTGCCCGCCGGACACCGACCCGGTCATCGACACCCCGGCGGTGGTCGACCTGGTCCGCCACCGCGCGGCGTCGGTCGGACGGGTGCGGGTCCTGCCGATCGGGGCGCTGACCCAGGAACTCGACGGCGAGCGACTCAGCGAGATGGCGGCACTGAAGGACGCCGGCTGCGTCGGCGTCACCAACCTGCGCCGCCCGGTCCGGGACACCCAGCTCCTGCGCCACGCCATGGCCTACGCGGCGACCTTCGACCTGACGGTCTTCCTCCATCCCGACGAGCCGTGGCTGCGCGGCGACGGCTGCATCCACGAGGGCGAGGTCAGCGCGCGGCTCGGCTTGACCGGGATCCCGGTGGTGGCCGAGACCGTGGCCGTCGCCCGCGACCTCGCGCTGATCGCCCACACCGGGGTACGGGCCCACTTCTGCCGCCTGTCGACGGCGGCGGCGGTCGCCCAGGTCGCCGCGGCGCGCGCCGCCGGCCTGCCGGTGACCGCCGACGTCTGTGCCCACCAGCTGCACCTGACCGAGATGGACGTCAGCGACTTCGACAGCCTCTGCCACGTCCAGCCTCCGCTGCGCACCCAGCGCGACCGGGACGCGCTGCGCTCCGCCGTCGTGGAGGGCACGCTCGATGCCGTCTGCTCGGATCACCAGCCGCACGAGGCCGAGGCCAAGCTCGCGCCGCTGCCCGAGACCGAGCCCGGAATCTCCGCGCTGGAGACGCTGCTGCCGCTGACCCTGCGCCTGGTCGAGGACGGCCTGCTCGACCTCCCCTCGGCGCTCGGGCTGCTCACGGCGAAGCCGGCCGGGGTCATCGGCCTGCCGGTCGGCACGCTGCGCCCCGGGTCTGTGGGGGACGTCTGCATCTTCGATCCCGACCGTCCCTGGCACCTCGACCCGACCCGCCTCCTGAGCCGCGGGCGCAACACGCCGTTCGCCGGCTGGGCCTTCGCGCCGCGCGTGACCCACACCCTGCTCGGCGGCGTGCTGGTCCACGTGCTCGAGCCGGCCCCGTGAGCGCCTCGGCCGAGCGCCCCCATCGCGGGACGATCTTCGTCGAACAGGCCGAGATCCTCGTCCACGAGGCCCATCCGGGCGACCAGTTCGTGCTGCGCGTGAACGCCCCGCGCGCCGCGCGCGCCGCGCGTCCCGGCAGCTTCGCCCACGTACGTTGCGACGACGCCCTGCCGATGCGCCGGCCATTGTCGCTGATGCGCGCCGACCCGGAGGCCGGCTGGCTCGAATTGCTCTACAAGGTGGTCGGCGAGGGCACCCGGAGTCTGTCGCGCCGGCGTCCCGGCGAGACCCTCGACCTGATGGCGCCGATCGGCAACCCGTTCCGGCCCGACCCGGCGCGGCCGCGCGCGCTGCTCCTCGGCGGCGGCGTCGGCCTGCCGCCGATGATCTTCCTGGCCGACGACCTGCGTCGCCGGGAGGGTTTCTCGCCGGTCGCCTTCCTCGGCTCCGAGGTGCCGTTCCCGTTCCCGACCCGCCCCTCGCAGATCCTCCTGCCGCAGCTGCCCGAGGGCGTGATCGCCTGCATGCCGCTGCTCGACGACTGGGGGATTCCCAGCCGCCTGGCGAGCCTGCAGGGCTTTCCCGGCTGCCACCAGGGTTACGTCACCGACCTCGCGCGGCACTGGCTCGACGCCCTGGACGACGCGACGCGCGACGATGTGGAACTCTTCGCCTGCGGCCCCGAGCCGATGCTCGCCGCCGCGGCCGCGCTGGCGCGCGACTACGGCCTTCCGGGGCAGCTCTCGCTGGAGGAGTACATGGCGTGCGCGGTCGGCGGGTGCGCCGGCTGCACGGTCGAGATCGTCACCCCGGACGGGCCGGCGATGAAGCGGGTCTGCGTCGACGGGCCGGTCTTCGCGGCCGACCGGGTGGCCGCCTTCCGCGCGGACGGGGGTTAGGCGCGCGGAACGCTAGCTAGCCGCGCATGAACGACTCGTCGTCTTGGTCCTCGATCGAGAGTCCGTCGAAATTCTCGACGAACTTGCGCGGGTCGCCCTCGGACTGGTCGAGCTTGATCATCAGGCGCACCTCGTTGGACGAGTCGGCGTAGAGCAGCGCATCGTCGCGGGTGATCTCGCCCTCCTTGTAGAGCTGGAACAGCGCCTGGTCGAAGGTCTGCATGCCGTGCTCGGTCGACTCCTTCATCAGGCTCTTGATCTCGTGTACCTCGCCCTTGCCGATCAGGTCGGCCATCAGCGGGGTGTTGATCATGACCTCGATCGCGGCGCGCCGCCCCTTGCCGTCCTTGCGCGGGATCAGCAGCTGGGCAACCACCGCCTTGAGGTTCAGCGACAGGTCCATGAACAGCTGGTCGCGGCGCTCCTCGGGGAAGAAGTTGATGATGCGGTCCATCGCCTGGTTGGCGTTGTTGGCGTGCAGCGTGGCCAGCACGAGGTGTCCGGTCTCGGAAAACGCGATGGCGTAGTCCATGGTCTCCTGATGGCGGATCTCGCCGATCAGGATCACGTCCGGGGCCTGGCGCAGCGTGTTCTTCAACGCGACGTCGTATGACTCGGTGTCGACCCCGACCTCGCGCTGGGTGACGATGCACTGGTCGTGCTGGTGCACGTACTCGATCGGGTCCTCGATGGTGATGATGTGGCCCTTCGAGGTGCGGTTGCGGTAGCCGATCATCGACGCGAGCGAGGTCGACTTGCCGGTGCCGGTGCCGCCGACGAACAGCACCATGCCGCGCTTGGTCATGGCGAGGTCCTTGAGGATCGGCGGCAGCTTCAGGTCCTCGAAGGTCGGGATCGTCGTCTCGATGCGACGCAACACCATGCCGACGTTGCTGCGCTGGACGAACACGTTGACGCGGAACCGGCCGACGCCGGCCGCGCTGATCGCGAAGTTGCACTCGCTGGTCTGCTCGAACTCGGAGCGCTGCTTGTCGTTCATGATGTCGTAGACGACCTTGCGCGCGGCTTCCGGGTTGAGCGGTTTCTCGGTGACCGGGTTGATGACGCCGTTGACCTTGATCGACGGTGCCGCCCCGGCGGTGATGAAGATGTCCGAGCCCTTCTGCTCGACGCACATCTTGAGGAGATCGACGAAATCCATCGCTTCCTGGCTCCTTCCGCGACTAGCGGATGCTGTCCTTGACGTTGGCCTTCTGGCGCGCGTCCTGCATGCTCACCAGGCCCTTGCGCACCAGATCGACGAGGCACTGCTCGAGGGTCTGCATGCCGATCGATGTGCCGGTCTGGATGGCCGAGTACATCTGCGCGACCTTGTTCTCGCGGATCAGGTTACGGATCGCGGGGGTGCCGATCATGATCTCGTGCGCCGCGATGCGCCCGCCGCCGATCTTCTTCATCAGGGTCTGCGAGATGACCGCGCGCAGCGCCTCGGAGAGCATCGACCGGACCATGTCCTTCTCGGCCGCCGGGAAGACGTCGATGATGCGGTCGATGGTCTTCGCCGCCGACACCGTGTGCAGCGTGCCGAACACCAGGTGGCCGGTCTCCGCCGCGGTCAGCGCCAGGCGGATCGTCTCGAGGTCGCGCATCTCGCCGACCAGGATGATGTCCGGGTCCTCGCGCAGCGCTGAGCGCAGCGCCTCGTTGAAGCCGAGGGTGTCGCGGTGCACCTCGCGCTGGTTGACGATACATTTCTTCGACTCGTGGACGAACTCGATCGGGTCCTCGATGGTCAGGACGTGGCCGAGCTCCTTGTTGTTGACGTAGTCGATCATCGCCGCGAGCGTGGTCGACTTGCCCGAGCCGGTCGGCCCGGTCACCAGCACCAGGCCGCGCGGGTTGTCGGAGATGTCCTTGAACTGGGCCGGCGCGTTGAGCTGCTCGAGGGTCAGGACCTTGGTCGGGATGGTGCGGAAGACCGCCGCGGCACCCCGGTTCTGGTTGAACGCGTTGACGCGGAAGCGGGCCACGCCGGGCAGCTCGAACGAGAAGTCGGTCTCGAGGAACTCCTCGTAGTCCTTCCGCTGCTTGTCGTTCATGATGTCGTAGACGAGCGAGTGGACTTCCTTGTGCTCCATCGGCGGGAGATTGATCCGCTTGATGTCGCCGTCGACGCGGATCATGGGAGGGAGACCGGCCGAGAGATGCAAGTCCGAGGCGCCGTTCTTCTGGGCGAACGCCAGGAGTTCCGAGATGTCCATTCGAGTACCCCGCTGTGGTATTTTTTCTCGCCCGACGTCCGGCTCCCGGGCAGGCCCGACAAGTATAGACAACACCCGACAGCCGTAACATGCCGACCTTGGCCGACCGACTCTCGCGAGTCCGGGCGCGCATCGCCGATGCTGCCGGTACGGCAGGTCGCGATCCCGGAGATGTCACCCTCATCGCGGTGAGCAAGCGGCGTCGCGCCGACGAGGTGGCCGCCCTCAACGACCTTGGCCAGCGCGCGTTCGGCGAAAGCTACCTCCAGGAGGCCCTCGACAAGCAGCAGGCGCTCGCCGGACGGCCCATCGACTGGCATTTCATCGGCCCGCTCCAGGCGAACAAGACGCGCGGCGTCGCCGCGCACTTCGCCTGGGTGCACAGCCTCGACCGGGTCAAACTGGCCCGCCGCCTGAACGACCAGCGTCCCGACGGGCTTCCCCCGCTCGAGGTCTGCCTGCAGGTCAACATCAGCGGCGAGGCGTCGAAATCGGGGGTTGCGCCCGCCGCACTGCGCGACCTTGCGTTGTCGGTGGCCGACCTGCCCAGGTTGCGGCTGCGGGGCCTGATGGCGATCCCGGCCCCGGCGAGCGACCCCGGGGCGGCGCGCCGCCCGTTCCGCGACCTGCGCGGGCTCGCCGAGGAACTCGGCGAGGAGGGCCTCGTACTCGACACGCTGTCCATGGGCATGTCGGACGACCTCGAGGCGGCCGTGCTCGAGGGGGCCACGCACGTGCGCGTGGGCACCGCGCTGTTCGGCCCCCGGCCGTGAACCGGCCCTTGCCCGGCGTGGCGGGCAGCCAGTAAGGTGCCCCGCATGGACGACTACCGGATCGGCTTCATCGGCGGCGGCAACATGGCGCGCAGCCTCGTCGGCGGCCTGATCGCCGGCGAGGTCGACCCGCGACGGATCGATGTCGCCGACCCGAGCCACGAAAAGCGGCGGGAACTTGCCGAGCGCTTCGGCGTGACGACCACCGAGGACAACCAGGCGGTCGCCGGCGCGGTCGACGTGCTGGTGCTCGCGGTCAAGCCCCAGGTGATGCGGGAAGTGGTCACGGCCATCGCGCCCGGCCTGCCCGAGCCGCCCCCCCTGCTTGTCTCGATCGCCGCCGGGATCCGGGCCGCGTCGCTCGCACGCTGGCTGGGCCTCCCGCTGCCCCTGGTCCGCGCGATGCCCAACACGCCCGCGCTGGTGCGCAGCGGGGCCACGGCCCTGTACGCGAACCCGGAGGTCTCCGCAGAACAGCGCGACCGCGCCGAGTCGGTCATGCGCGCGGTCGGACAGACCCTGTGGATCGAGGACGAGGCGCTGATGGACGCCGTCACGGCCGTCTCCGGCAGCGGCCCGGCCTACTTCTTCCTGTTCATGGAGGCGCTCGAGCAGGCCGCGGTCGATCTCGGTCTGGACCCCGAGGCGGCCCACCTGCTGACCCTCGAAACGGCCCAGGGCGCGGCCCGCATGGCGCTGTCGAGCGACGAGGGACCGGGCGCGTTGCGCGAGCGGGTCACCTCGCCCGGAGGCACCACCGAGGCCGCCCTCGAGGCTTTCGCCGAGGGCGGCTTCAATGCCCTGGTGCTGCGTGCCGTGAAAGCCGCCCGCGATCGCGCGGACGCGCTCGCCGACGAGCTGGACCGCGACGGTGGGTAGCGATTACCTCGCCGATCCGGCCGTGTTCCTGGTCCAGGCGGTGCTTGGCATCGTCATGCTGCTCCTGCTGCTGCGCTTCCTGCTCCAGCTCTGTCACGCGGATTTCTACAACCCGCTCTCGCAGCTGGTCATGAAGGTGACGCAACCGGTCCTGCAGCCGCTCCGCAGGGCGATCCCGGGAAGCAAGCGCGTCGACGGCGCCTCGCTGCTGGTGCTGCTGATCGTACAGGTGGTGACCCTGCTGATCGTCGCCGCCATGCGCGGCCTCTCGCTCGGCCCCGGCGGCCTGCTTTTCTGGTCCCTCGCCGAACTGGTCACGCTGGTGATCAACGTCTACTTCGTCACAATCATCGTCCAGGCATTGCTCAGCTGGTTCAACCCCGGACGCACGCCGCTGAGCCAGGTGCTCCAGGACCTCAACCGACCCCTGCTCCGGCCGGTGCAGCGACTGGTCCCCCCGATGTCCGGCATCGATCTGTCGCCGCTCGTGGTCCTGCTCGGCCTGCAGGTGGCCAAGATGCTGCTGGTGCCACCGCTGATCGCCGCGGCCCGGTCGCTGGGTTGAACGGCTGCCGGCGGGACGGCGACGACCTTCACCTCGAGCTCCGCGTGCAGCCCGGAGCGCGCCGCAGCGAGTGGTCCGGACGCCACGGCGACGCGCTGAAAGTGCGCATCGCCGCTCCGGCGACCGAGGGTCGCGCCAACCGGACACTGATCGCCTTCCTCGCCGGTCAGTTCGGGGTGCCGAAACGGCGGGTGGTCATCGAGCACGGACTCCACGGGCACGACAAGCGGGTGCGCGTGATCGCGCCGGCCGTGCTGCCCGGCGACCTTTTTCCGTGACGGGGCGCCTCGGTTGCGCGGGCCCCGAGTGCTGACTAGACTGGCCGTCTGCCCCGCGCCGCGGCCCTTCCTGACACGAGTCTGAACCGATGCCGGAAGCGATCCCGGCCGATTCGGTCGGCCTGGTGACACCTCGGAAAATCCACTTCGACCGACCGCTCGAGTTGGACTGCGGACGCACGCTTCCCTCCTACGACCTGGTCTACGAGACCTACGGCGAACTGAACGCGGCCCGCAGCAACGCGGTGCTGATCTGCCACGCACTCTCCGGAGACCACCACGCCGCCGGCTACCACGCCGCGGACGACCGCAAGCCGGGCTGGTGGGACGCCTACATCGGTCCCGGCAAGCCGATCGATACCGACCGTTTCCACGTCGTCAGCCTGAACAACCTCGGCGGTTGCAAGGGCAGCACGGGGCCCAACACCATCGACCCGCAGACCGGCCGGCCCTACGGTCCCGATTTCCCGTTCGTCACCGTGCGCGACTGGGTGGCGAGCCAGGCGCGCCTCGCCGACACGCTCGGGATCGAGCGCTGGGCCGCGGTGATCGGCGGCAGCCTCGGCGGGATGCAGGCTCTGCAGTGGGCCATCGACCAGCCGGAGCGGATACGCCATGCGCTGGTCATCGCCGCGGCGCCGAGGCTCTCCGCGCAGAACATCGCGTTCAACGAGGTGGCCCGCCAGGCGATCCTAAGCGATCCAGACTTCCACGGCGGACACTACTACGCCGAGGGCGTGGTCCCGCGTCGCGGCCTGATGCTGGCGCGCATGCTCGGCCACATCACCTACCTCTCGGAGGACGCGATGCGGGCCAAGTTCGGCCGCGAGCTGCGCGAGGGGGGGCTCAGCTTCAACTTCGACGTCGAGTTCCAGATCGAGAGCTATCTCCGCTACCAGGGACGGTCGTTCGTCGACAAGTTCGACGCCAACACCTACCTGCTGATGACCAAGGCACTCGACTACTTCGACCCGGCCGCCCGCCACGGCGACGACCTGGCACGCACCCTCGAGGTCGCCCTCGCCCGTTTCCTGGTCATCTCGTTCACCACCGACTGGCGGTTTTCCCCGGCGCGTTCGCGCGAGATCGTCCGCGCCCTGATCGATGCAGGAAAAGCGGTCAGCTACGCTGAGATCGAGGCCGAGCACGGTCACGACGCCTTCCTCGCTCCCATTCCGCACTACCGCGCGGTGTTCACGAACTACATGAACCGCGTCGCCGAGGAGGTCGCCTGAGATGCGCCCGGACCTCGAGCTGATCAGCGACTGGATCGAGCCCGACAGCCGGATGCTCGACCTCGGCTGCGGCGACGGCACCCTCCTGCGCCATCTCGCCGAGACCCGCGGCGTGACCGGCTACGGCCTCGAGATCGACCCGGCCAACGTCGAACGCTGCGTGGCCTCGGGCGTCAACGTCCTGCAGTACGACCTGAACCGCGGCCTGGGCGATTTCCGCGACGCCAGCTTCGACGTGGTCGTGATGACCCAGACCCTGCAGGCGGTCGACCAGCCCAACCTGCAGCTCGAGGAGATGCTTCGCGTCGGGCGCGAGGGGATCGTCACGTTCCCCAACTTCGGTCACTACCGATGCCGCCTGCAGCTGGCCATGGGGCGGATGCCGATGTCGCGCGTGCTGCCGAACACCTGGTACGACACCCCCAACATCCACCTCTGCACGGTCACCGACTTCGAGGAGCTGTGCGCCAAGCTGGGCATCACCATCCTACAGCGCGCGGTGGTCGACCACGCCCACCGCAGCGGCCTCGGGCTGCGCCTGCTCCCCGGGCTGCTCGGCGAGATCTGCCTCTACCGCCTCGAACGGCGCTGACGCTCCGTTCAACGTTCCCCGACGTGCTCCGCGCCGACCGCGCCCTCCGGGTGGCCGGCATGACCGGTTCCCGCGAGGTGCATGCCGAGGGAGCCCAGGCTCGCGACCCCGAGCAACAGCACGAGCACCCCGGCCGCCACGCGCGACCGCGGACCGGTGAGACGGCGCACCCGGGAGGCGAAGAGGCCCGAGGCCAGCATGGAGGGCCAAGTCCCGAGCCCGAAGCAGAGCATCACCAGCGCGCCCCCGAGAGGGCCTCCCGCGGACGCGGCGAGGGCCAGCGCGCTGTAGACCAGGCCGCACGGCAACCAGCCCCAGACCATGCCGACGGGGAGCGCGCCCTGCGGCGAGCGGATCGGCAGCAGGCGCCGCCCCGCCGGCTCGATGTGCCGCCAGAGGCGGGCGCCGTGTGCCTCGAGGCGCGTCAGCACCGGCCACCAGCCGGTCAGGTAGAGCCCCAGCAGGAGCATGAAGCCTCCCGCCAGCCCCTGGAGCAGGATGCGCGCGACATCGAGCCCGGCCGCGCTGGCAACCAGGCGCCCGAGCAGGCCGACGAGCGCGCCGGCCACGGCGTAGCTGATGATCCGCCCGGCGTTGTAGCCGAGCTGGCAGGCGAACACCGCTCCGGGCCGTTGCCGCACCTCGGGGGCGAGGCCGTTCGCCAGGGCCCCTGCGATGCCGCCGCACATGGCAACGCAGTGCACGGTGCCGAACAGGCCCATGAGCAGGGCTGCGATCAGGGTGGCGGCGGTCGTGTCCATGGCTCCCTCCTCGGCCACGGGCATTCTATCGCGGCGGCCGTTGACGGCCGTGTATCATGCCCGCAGGGAGCCCCGACCATGCACGATTACCAGCGTGATTTCCTCCGTTTCGCCATCGACAGCGACGTGTTGCGCTTCGGCACCTTCACGCTGAAGTCAGGCCGCGAGAGCCCCTACTTCTTCAATGCCGGCCTGTTCTGCAGCGGGCGTTCGCTGGCACGCCTCGGGCGCTACTACGCCGCGGCGATCGTCGACTCCGGGATCGGCTTCGACATGCTCTTCGGACCCGCCTACAAGGGCATCCCGCTGGCGAGCACGACCGCGGTGGCCTTCGCCGACCACCACGGGCGGGACCTCCCCTACGCGTTCGACCGCAAGGAGGCGAAGGACCACGGCGAGGGCGGGTCGATCGTCGGCGCGCCGCTCGCCGGCCGCGTGCTGATCGTCGACGACGTCATCTCCGCGGGCACCTCGGTGCGCGCGTCGCTGGAACGCATCGAGGCCGCCGGGGCACGGGCTGCAGGCGTCGCCATCGCCCTCGATCGCCAGGAGCGCGGCACCGGCGCACTTTCGGCGGTCCAGCAGGTCGAACGGGAGTACGGGCTGCCGGTCGCCACGATCGTCCGCCTCGACCATCTCGTCGAGTTCCTCGCCGAGGAGCCCGGGATGGGCGAGCCGCTCGAGGCGATCCGCACCTACCGCGACCGTTACGGGGCCTGAAACCGGTGCGAGACTCTGCATCTACACTTGCACCCCAGTTAAACCATCGACGGGGCAATGTCATGCGCTCGATCCACCGCCACTGGCTGCTGATCCTCCCACTCGCCGTCGCTCTCGCGCCGCTGCCCACAGCCGCGGCGATCTACAAGTGGGTCGACGAGCAGGGCAACACCCACTACGGAAGCTCCATTCCGCCCGAGTACGCCAAGCAGGACACGCAGAAGGAGATGCTCAACGAGCGCGGCCAGACGGTCGAAATCGTCCAGGAGAAGGAGAAGACTCCCGAGGAACTCGCCGAGGAGAAGCGTCTGGAGGAGGAGGAGCGGGCCCGTCAGGAAGCGCTCGCGAAACAGCGCCTGCATGACCGCCTGCTGCTCAACACCTACGACTCGGTCGACGCGCTGGAGATGACCCGGGACGGCAAGCTCCGCTCGATCGAAGGCATGATCAGCGTCGCCCAGAGCCAGATCCGCGAGCGCCAGGCGCTCCTCGAACGCCAGCGCGCGCGCGCCGCGGACATCGAGCGCGGCGGCGGGAAGGTCGACGAGAAGCTGCTCAACGACATCGCCACGACCGAGGCGCAGATCGCGCGCAACGAGGAACGGATCAGGAAGCTGCGCGCCGATCAGGAGCAGATCCGCGCCCAGGCCAACGCCGACATCGCCCGCTACAAGGAACTGAAGGGCATCACCGGAAAATCGCAGGCACGGCAGTAACCGCGTCTCACGCGTCCGGGTCCGCCCCCCCGAGCAGGCCCGTGGCGAGCAACGCCCACTGCGCCTCCCAGTCGGCGGTCGGCGACTCGGCGAACCCGCTCTGCACGTAGCGCGCGAGCCGACCCGCGATCACTGCGACCAGCAGGCCGCTGACCGCCGAGGGTGAGCGGCCACGCGGGATCTCACCGTGCAGTTCCCCCTCGCGCAGCACCTGCTTGAGCTGCGTCTCGAGGCGCCGGAAGAACTGTTCCACCCGCGCACGCAGCCGCGGTGTCTCGCCGACCAGCGCGTCGCCCAGGAGAATCCTCGTGATGCCCGGATTGCGCTCGGCGAAGGCCAGCACCAGGGCGAGCACGTGCTCGCACCGCCGCGGCGCACTCCCGGTCTCCTCAAGGATCCGCGCGACGCGGCCGAAGACCGCCTCCTCGGCGAACTCCAGGAGCCCCTCGAACATCCGCGCCTTGGACGGGAAATGGCGGTAGAGCGCCGCCTCGGAGACCCCCACCGAGCGCGCCAGCGCAGCCGTCGTGATCCGCTGCCCGGGGGCCTGCTCGAGCTCACGGGCGAGCGCCTCGAGGATCTGCTGGCGGCGCGGTGAGGCCTCGCTGCCGGCCGTCCTCACGCGCGGCGCCCCGCGCGGATGAGCGTGCCGACCCCCTCGTCGGTGAACAGCTCCAG
Source organism: Gammaproteobacteria bacterium (assembly GCA_033722135.1). GTDB lineage: Bacteria > Pseudomonadota > Gammaproteobacteria > QNFN01 > QNFN01 > QNFN01. Next base: position 24,495 of record JAWVZO010000011.1, read on the forward strand.
CATCACCGCGTGGGGCACGCGTCCGTCGATGATGTGCGCCGCGCGTACCCCGCCGTTGACCGCGTCCAGCGCGCAGCGGATTTTCGGCAGCATGCCGCCGTGGATCGTGCCGTCGGCGATCAGCGCGTCGACCTCGGCGGCGTTCAGGCCGGTCAGCAGCTGACCCTCCCTGTCGAGCAGGCCGGCAGTGTTGGTCAGCAGGATGAGTTTCTCCGCCTGGAGCACCTGCGCGAGGGTGCCGGCCACCAGGTCGGCGTTGATGTTGTAGGAGGCGCCGTCGTCGCCGACGCCGATCGGCGCGACGACGGGAATGAAGTCCCCGCCGTCGAGCATGTGCACCAGCGCGGGGTCGATCTTGGCCACCTCGCCGACATGACCGATGTCGACGATCTCCGGCGCCTCCTGCTCCGGGTGCGCGCGGGTCATGGTCATCTTGCGCGCGCGGATCATGCCACCGTCCTTGCCGGTCAGGCCGACGGCGCGGCCGCCGTGCCGGTTGATGAGGTTGACGATCTCCTTGTTGACCAGCCCCCCGAGGACCATCTCGACGACGTCCATGGTCTCGCTGTCGGTGACGCGCATGCCCTCGACGAACCGGCTCTCCTTGCCGATCCGCTCGAGCAGACTGCCGATCTGCGGCCCGCCGCCGTGCACCACGACCGGGTTGATGCCGACCAGTTTCATCAGCACCACGTCGCGCGCGAAACCGCTCTTCAGCGACTCGTCGACCATGGCGTTGCCGCCGTACTTGATCACCACGGTCCGTCCGCTGAAACGCTGGATATACGGCAGTGCCTCGCTCAGGACATGGGCGATCTCGCCGGCGCGATTGGCGTCGAGGCTCATGGGCGGTCCTCCGGGGACAGGGCGTTCACGCCGGTCAGAACGGCAGCTTCAGGCTCGGTTCGACCGCCTGCAGCAGCGTGCCGAAACGCTCCTGGATCGACTCGAGCCCCTCCTTGCTGTCGGACTCGAAACGCAGGACCAGGTTCGGCGTGGTATTGGAGGCGCGCACCAGCCCCCAGCCTTCCGGGAACTCGACGCGCAGGCCGTCGATGGTGATCACCTCGGCCTCCGGGAAGCGGTTCTGGCCCTCCGCGACGAGACGCTCCACGATGCCGTGCTGGGCGCCCTCGGGCACGGTGATCTTGAGTTCCGGCGTGCTCACGCTGTCGGGCAGGCCGTCGAACACCTCGCTGCTCGGCATGTCCGAGCCCGACAGGATCTCGAGCAGCCGGGCGCCGGCGTAGAGCCCGTCGTCGAATCCGAACCACCGTTCGGCGAAGAAGAAATGGCCGCTCATCTCGCCGGCCAGAAGCGCCCCCGACTCGCGCATCCGTGCCTTGATCAGCGAGTGCCCGGTGCGCCACATGGTCGGCCGCCCGCCATGCTGCTTGATGACGCTGGCGAGGTTGCGGCTGCACTTGACGTCGAACAGGATCTCGGCCTCGGGATGCCGCGTGAGCAGGTCGCGTGCGAACAGCATCATCAGGCGGTCGGGCCAGATGACCCTTCCCCGGGAATCGACCACGCCGAGTCGGTCGCCGTCCCCGTCGAAGGCCAGGCCGACGTCGGCGCCGACGTTCTTGACCATCTCGATGAGGTCCTGGAGGTTCTCGGTCTGGCTCGGGTCGGGATGGTGGTTCGGGAACTGGCCGTCGACGTCGCAGTAGAGCTCGACGACCTCGCAGCCGAGCGCCGAGTAGAGTGCCGGCGCGACGGCCCCGGCAGCCCCGTTCCCGCAGTCGATCACCACCTTCATCGGCTGGGCGAGGTGGGCGTCGGCCGCGATCCGGTCGACGTAGTCGTCGATGATCTTCTCGTCCCGGGCACCGCCCTGCCCCTGGCTCAGCTCGCCTGCCTCGAGCCGCTGGTGGAGCCCCTGGATCGCCTGCCCGGAGAGCGCCTCGCCGTCGAGCACGACCTTGAAGCCGTTGTAGTCGGGCGGGTTGTGACTGCCGGTGACCATGACGCCCGAGGCGGCCCCGAGATGGTGGGTCGCGAAGTAGAGCACCGGGGTCGGGACGAGCCCGATGTTGATCACGTCCCGGCCGCTCGCACGCAGGCCCTCGGCGAGCGCGCCGAGCATCTGTGGCCCGGAGAGCCTGCCGTCGCGCCCGACGATGACCGTCTCCTGGCCACGGTCGAGCGCGGCGCTGCCGATGGCCAGGCCGATCTGGCGGGCGATGTCGGGATTGAGGGTGGTGCCGACCACGCCGCGGATGTCGTAGGCGCGGAAGATCGATCCCGGCACCTTGACGTCGGCCTGCGCCGCGGGGGCCTGCCCTTCGCTGCCGAGATCGGGCAGGTCGAGGTCATCGAAGAGGCTCGACAACGGCGCGCCCTTCTTCCCGCCCTGGCCCTCGGGCCGTTGCTTGGCGCCTGCCTCGGTCCCGGTATCGTCGGCGGCCGCAGCCGGCTGGGCTCCCCCACCGCCCTGTTGCGGCACGGCCTGCTGCGCCTGCTGGGCCTTGGCCTGCTGCGCCTGGGCCGCGACCATGCGCGGCGAGAGACGGCTGAGCAGCATGACCATGGCCCGGAAACTGGCGAGCTTGACCGGATAGCTCACCCGCGAACCGCGCTCGACCAGTTCGGTGACCAGCTTGATGACGGCCGCCTGATCCTGACGCAGGACGCCGCCCAGCCAGCGGAAGACCATGAACAGCGCGACGATGAACAGCAGCAGCGCGGCGCCGTAGACCGCGCCGACCTGCTCGATCGGCATCCCGGCCGCGCCCGCCGCTTCGGGGTCGGGCCAGTAGCGGACGTTCCAGCGCGTGCCGGGGACGTTCTGGCTGGCGACGGCCGGCCCCTGCTTGTGGCCCTGATTGCCGAGCGCGGCGAGCACCAGTTGCTTGCCACCGGCGATCTGCACCAGCTCGGCGTAGCCGGCGATCCCGCTCGCGGAACGCAGGGCCTGGCGCGGCAGGGCGGAATCGTAGCTGACCACGAGCAGGCCGCGGGTCTCCGCCGTTTCCCCCTCCCCGGCGGTCACGGCGCGCACCACGTTGAGGTGGGCCTGCGGCGTGCCGAACTGGTAGACCTCGAGCGGGTAGCGCTTGCCGGGCTCGCGCGTGACCGTGTCGAA
>JAWVZO010000012.1:0-25317 GCA_033722135.1 Gammaproteobacteria bacterium
TCGGCCGAGTCGGACTCGCCCTTGTTGTCGACCCACGACAGGGTCACGGTGTCGCCCGCCTTGGCGCCCTTGAACTTGAACGCCAGGTACGGGTTCTTCGACACCGCCGGACCCCACTGCGCCGTCATCACCTCCTTGCCGGCGTGCGTCGCCGTCACCTCCGTGATGTGGTGCGCCGGGATCTTGTTGCCGTCCTTGTCCTTACGCAGCCCCGTCTCCATCACGTGGCTGATCAGCGCCTTGACCGTCGTCTCGTCGCCCTCGATCCGGGCGCGCATCTTGATGCTCATCGCTCGCTCTCCTCCTCAGCCGCCGCAGCCGCCGATCGTCACCTTCACTTCCTTCGTCGCGCTCTGCAGCGTGCCGCCCGCCTTGACCACCGCGACCACCTCCGAGGTCTTGCCCATCTTGACCCGCGTCGCGGCGTAGCCCACCGCCCCGGGGCCGAGCACGAAGTTCGCCGCCAGCGGGCTCGGGTTGTTCGAGATGAACACGCTGATCGACTCCGCGTTCGACGCGCTCGTCTCCACCGTCACCGGCACCACCGCGCCGTTCTCGGCAATGTCCGGCGCCTTGATCGTCACCGCGTCCGACGCCGACGCCGTCCCGCCCAGCAGCTCCTGCATCGCCGCCTCGGTCTTGTCCGCCGTGAACGCCGCCTTCGGCCACGCCGCCAGCACACCGCGCGGCGCCAGCAGCCCCGCGCCCGCCAGCGCGCCCACGCCCAGCGTCCCGCGCAGCAGCAGGCGACGCCTGTTGTTGATGCTCATACGGTTCTCCTCCTCGTTGTGTGGTTCGTCAATCGCAGTACAAGGCACAATGTAGCACCCTCTGGGAATACGGCTACGGACGGGCCGGGACATGCGCACCTCCGCTCCGCCCCGGCAGGCGTGCCGGATCGGCTACCGGTCTGCGCTTCTCTAGGGTCCCGTCCTGACCGGTGTCAGGGACGTCTCGCGTTCCCGTTCCCGGAGGCATCCCGCGTGCCGGGGCACGTTCGGGACGCCATCCTAAACTGACATGGAACGGAGGGAGATGAATCGGGAAAAGCGATCAGTAGGGTAGGGGTTTACCCTGATTCTCGATGATCATCGCCATCCGGACGAGTTCGGAGACCGAGCCGGCGGCCATCTTCTCCATCACGCGGGCGCGGTGGGTCTCGACGGTCTTGAGGCTGATCCCGAGATTGGCGCTGATCGCCTTGTTGGCGAGGCCTTCGACGACCAGGTGGAGGACATCGCGTTCGCGCGGGGTCAGGGTGCCGAAACGGGTCGCGATCTCCTCGTGGCGCACCTTGTGCACCCGCTGTTCGGTGTCCCGGCGCAGCGCCTCCTTGACGCAGTCGAGCAGCTCCTGATCGCTGTAGGGCTTCTCGACGAAGTCGGCCACGCCGCTCTTCAGCGCACGCACGGCGACGGGCACGTCGCCGTGACCCGAGACGATGATCACCGGGAGTCCGCAGCCCTTTTCGCGCAATCGCTGGTAGACCTCGAGGCCGTCGAGACCCGGCATGCGCAGGTCGACGACCAGGCAGCCCGGCCGGTCCGGGGTGATCGCCTCGAGGAAGGCCTCACCCGAGGGGTACGCGGCCACCCGCAGGCCGACGGAGTCCATCAGCCAACGCAGGGAGTCGCGAACCGCCGCGTCGTCGTCGACGACGAAAACCGTCGGTTCACGCGACATCGCGCTTCTCCTGGTCCGCCGGCAGCCTGACGCTGAGCGTCGCGCCCTCGTCGGGGTTGGTCTCGGCCCACAGCCGCCCGCCGTGCGCCTCGACGATCCGCCGGCTGAGCGCCAGCCCGAGGCCCATGCCGCTGACCTTGGTGGTGTAGAACGGCGTGAAAGCCTCCCTGAGCGTCGACTCGTCCATGCCGGGGCCGTTGTCGACGACCGACAGGTGGACGTTGCCGCCCTCGTTTGCGGTGCGCACCGTGACCCGGCGCGCGTTCCTCGGGTTGTGCGACACGGCGTCGATGGCGTTGCGCACCAGGTTCATGATCACCTGTTCGAGTTCGACCCCGTCGCCGACGACCGCCGGCAGCCCATCGGCGAGGTCGAGGACGATGCCGACCCGGTTCGCACGCGCCTCGGGCGCGACCAGCAGCGACGTCTGGCGCACCAGGTCGTTGAGATCGATCGGCCCGCGCCCGGGCTCCTGCTTGCGGATGAAGTCGCGGATGCGGCGCACGATCTGCGCGGCACGGTGCGCCTGCGCCGAGACCAGCTGCAACGCCTCGAGAATCGGGCCGGGGTCATCGCGCCCCACCTGCAGCCGCCGCACGCACGCCCCGGTGTAGTTGGTGATCGCCGCGAGCGGCTGGTTGAGTTCGTGGGCGATCTGCGACGCCATCTCGCCCATGGTGCTCAGGCGCGCGACGTGGGCCATCTCGGTGACGTGGCGCCGCTGCGCCTCCTCGGCGGCCTTGCGCGCGGTGACGTCGCGGCAGACGACCACCGCGCCGAGCACGGCGCCCTCGCGGTCGCGGATCGGCGAGCTGGCGTACTCGACAGGGAAGCTGGTGCCGTCCTTGCGCCAGAACACCTCGTCGTCGACGTGATGGGCGCGGTTCTCGCGGAAAGTCGCGCCGACCGGGCACTCGCTGCGCGGGTAGGGGGTCCCGTCGGCACGGCTGTGGTGCAGCAGGTCGTGCTGCGGGCGGCCGATCAGCTCGTCGGCCGACCAGCCGGTCAGGCGCTCCATCTCCGGGTTGACGAAGGTGATCATGCCGTCGGTGTCGACGCCGCTGACGCCGTCTCCGACCGCGTCGAGGATCAGCTCGAAGCGCCGTTCGATGCCGCTCTTGGCCCTCTCCAGCTGGGTGTTGAGGTGGATGATGCGCGCCGACATGCCGAGCACCACGAGGAGCATCAGCCCGCCGGCGATGAAGATACCGCGGTACTTGTCGAGCACGTCGCCGAAGGTGAACGGGCCCGGCTGGCTGTAGGGGCCGATGCCCAGGTCCTGGAACAGCTCGTGGACCGGTTGGTAGTCGAGCGGCACGGTCCAGCCAGCATGGTGCCCGGAGAGCGCCGCGGGGTGATCCGGCGGCATCTGCAGCAGAGCCACCGCGACGCGCTGGGCGAGTTCGTTCGGCGTCCCGCGCGTCTTGGCGAAGGGCCACTCGGGGTAGAGGCGGGTGCTGATGCGCAGCGGGAAATCGCCCGCGGGACGCGGCGCGATGATGCGCACGTCGTCCGCGTCGATCGTGCCGTCCTCGACCATCCGCTCGAGGATGTTGGTGCGCACCGCACCGACGTCGGCGCGCCCGTCGAGCACGCGTCGCACGACGGCGTCATGGGTGTTGGCGAAGTCGATACCGGCCAGGTCGCGCCACGGATCGATGCCGTGCGCGTGCATCTCGCGCCACTGCATCTGGAAACCGCCGAGGGAGACGCGGTTGACGGCGGCCAGCCGCTGCCCGCGCAGCGAGGCGAGCGCGGTCAGGTCCCCGCGGTCGGCGCGGGTGAACAGCACGCCACCGAAAGTGTTGTAGCTGCGCCCGGCGTGGCGGTTGTTCAGCGTCGCGATGCGCGTCACGCCGTGGCCCACCTCGAGGTCGACGTACATCCCCGAGTTGACGAGGACGAAGTCGATGCGCCCCTCGGCCACGGCCGGTTCGACCGCCTGGAACTCGAGCGGCAGCACCTCGAAGCGGATGCCTCGGAGCTGGCTCGAGAGGTAATCGGCGGTCGGCCCCCAGTTGCGGACCGTGGCCTCGTCGCCACGGTGGCTGAGGACGCCGATGGTGATCGGCAGAGGCTCCGCGGCGGCAAGACTGCCGCCGAGACACGCCAGGAGCAGCGGCAGGCACCGGGTCAGGGTCATGGCACGCGGGTCGCGGGGATGCCGGTCGAGTATAACCCCGGCGGGGCTACATGGCGTCGGTCCGGTTTTCCTCGGCCAGGCGGCGCTCCACCTCGGCGAGCCGCGCCGCAATGCGCGCGCTGTCGTACCCCTCGGCGAGGTCGAGGGCCCCGCGCAGCTGCTCGGCGGCCTCGCTGTTGCGTCCGTCGAGCAGCAGCAGCTCGGCCCGTGCCCGGCGCGCCGCGACCTCGTCGCGCAGCTGGATGGCGGCGTCGTGGAGCAGCTGGTAGTAGGCCCGCTGGACGTGGCCGGCATTGATCTGCGCGGTCAGCAGCTCCCGGACCCGGGCGGGGCGGCCGAGGTCGAGCAACAGCTGGGCGTAGGCCTGGACCAGGGCGGGGTGGTCGGGGTAGATCGACAGGGCCTCGCGGTAGCGGTCGACGGCGGCGTCGCGGTTGCCCGATGCCGCGAGGGCGCGTGCCCGGAGCAACAGGTACTCCGCGCGGTCGGGCTCGGCCTCGAGCAGCGGCGCGATCGTCTCGAGGGCCGCGCGGCCGTTGCCTCGCTCGAGCTGGACGATCGCCAGGCCGTAGCGGGCGGTCTCATCGCCGCGACGGATGCGCGCCTCGAAAATCTCGGCACGCTGGTCGCTAGGCCTGTCGCCGAGGGCCTCGAGGCGCAGCTTGATCAGCTGGTAGGTGGTCTGGTCGCGCGGCGTGACCGGCGGCATCCGGCTGGCGCGGTCGGTGGCGCTGGCGATGCGCGAGACGTTGATCGGGTGGGTGCGCAGGAACTCGGGCAAGGCGTCGCCGTAGAGTCGCTGGTTCTGCTGGAGGCGTCCGAAGAAGTTGGGCATGCCGTAGGGGTCGAGGCCCGCATCCGCAAGAATCCGGATACCGATACGGTCGGCCTCCTCCTCGTTGGCCCGGATGAAGTTGATCTGCGACTGGGCGCTGCCGCCGAGCGTCGCCGCCAGCGCGGCCTCGCCGAGCTCGCCATCGACCTGCCCGAGCAGGATGGCCGCGAGCAGCGCGACCGCGTTGGTGATCTGCATTTGTCCGGCGGCTTCGTAGGTCCGTGCCATGTGGCGCTGGCCGACGTGGGCGATCTCGTGGGCGATCACGGCCGCGAGTTCGCTCTCGGTCTGGCTGGCGAGGATCAGGCCGGTGTGGATGCCGATCACGCCGCCGGGGGCGGCGAACGCGTTGATCGCCCGGTCGCGCACCACGAAGAAGCGGATCGCCCCCGGGCCGAGATCGCTGTTCGCCGCCAGGCGCTTGCCCAGGGACTCGACGTAGCCGGTGACCAGCGGGTCCTCGGCCAGCAGTCCCTTCGCGTGCAGTTCCCGCAACAGGGCCTCGCCCAGGCGGCGTTCCGCCTGGGGCGTCAGCACCCGGGCGGAGGGGTCGCCCATCTCCGGAAGCGGCGAGGGCGCCTGGCCCTGGCCGGAGGCGAGCGGTGCCAGCGCGAGCCCGCAGCACAGCAGGGCCAGCCGCGCAGCCGAGGCGAATGGGCGCACGAAGTTCATGAACGGATCTTCAGGAGACGGTTCCGGAGCGTAGTTCAAGGTTGAGACTAGCATTGATGCGAGGGGTTCGATCCCGGCACTATTACCAATGGGTGATTGTCTCACCCTGCAAAGGGCGAATACTGGGACGGCGCCCCGGAAGCACTTACAACGACCACGACTGGAGGACTCTCATGGCCGAATTCGATCAGGAACTCGACGCGACCGGGCTCAACTGCCCACTCCCCATCCTGCGCGCGAAGAAGACCCTCGCCGGCATGGAGAGCGGCCAGGTGCTGCGCATCGTCGCCACCGACCCCGGCTCGGTCAAGGATTTCGACGCCTTCGCGCGCCAGACCGGCAACGAGCTGATGGAGTCCGGCGAGGAAGAGGGCAAGTACACCTTCATGCTCAGGAAGGCCTGACCCCGCCCGTCGTTCCCTCGGCGGTCGCGCCCGACAGGAAGCCCATCCATGGAAGAGAAGAAGCTGGCGATCATCGCCACCAAGGGGACCCTCGACTGGGCCTACCCGCCGTTCATCCTCGCCTCGACCGCGGCCGCGCTCGGCTACGAGACCCAGGTGTTCTTCACCTTCTACGGGCTGCAGCTGCTGCGCAAGGACCTGAGCGGCGTCAAGGTCAGTCCGCTCGGCAACCCGGCGATGCCGATGAAGATGCCCTACGGGCCGAAATGGTTCCGGGACGTCAACTGGAACATGCCCAACGCGCTGATGTCGATCGTGCCCGGCTTCGAGTCGATGGCCACGGGCATGATGAAGAAGACCATGCGCGACAAGGGCGTCGCCAGCGTCGAGGAGCTGCGCGACCTCTGCCAGGAGGCGGAGGTGAAGATGATCGCCTGCCAGATGACGGTCGACGTCTTCGGCTTCTCCCCGGACGACTTCATCGACGGGATCGAATACGGCGGCGCCGCCACGTTCTTCGAGTTCGCCGGAAAATCGGACGTCAACCTGTTCGTCTGACGCGTGACGGGGCACGGGCCGGGCCGACCGCGAGGTCGCCGGCCCTTTCACGTTCGTCGGGCCGCGCCCACGGCGGGCGCGGCGTCACGACGGGACCGTGCTGGCGACTTGCGGTTCCCCTTGACCCACCGCAGCGTCGCGGCCGCCGCCTACGGGCTATGATCTCCAGCATTGGGTCACGACCCGCCGAAGCTCGCAGAAGATGCCGGAAGAACCGCTCCAGGTCGACCGCCGCGAAGGCGTCGTCCGCCTGACGCTGAACCGCCCCGCGCGACTCAACTGCGTCGACCGCGACCTCAATCGCCGCCTGCGCGTCGCGCTGGACGAACTGGCCGTGGACCGCGAGCTTCGCGCCGTGGTGATCACCGGCGCCGGTCGCGCGTTCTGCACCGGCCAGGATCTCGCCGAGCGCCACGCCGACCTGCAGGCCGGCGCGCCCGATCTGGGCAGTGCGCTGGAGGAGGGGTTCAACCGCATCGTCGGCGGCATCCGCGCCCTCGAGGTCCCGGTCGTCGCCGCCGTCAACGGGGTCGCGGCCGGCGCCGGCGCCGGGCTCGCGCTGGCCTGCGACCTGGTGCTCGCGGCACGCTCGGCGAGCTTCGTCCTCTCCTTCGTCGAGGTCGGCCTGGTGCCCGACACCGGCCTGAGCTGGACCCTGCCGCGCCGCGTCGGCGCCGCCCGGGCGCGGGGCATGGCGTTCACCGGCGAGGCCGTCGATGCCGTCACCGCGGCGGAGTGGGGGCTGGTCTGGCGCTGCGTCGACGACGCGGCGCTGGAGGAGGAGGCCGACGCCCTCGTCGCCGACCTCGTCCGCCGGCCCCGCCACGCCCTGGCCGGCATCAAGCAGGCGCTGAACGCGGCCGAGAGCCAGTCGCTCGACGCGCAGCTCGCCCTCGAGGCCTCGCTGCAGCGCGCGGCCGGGAAGGCACCGGACTACCGTGCCGCGGTCGAGAACTTCGTCGCCCGCGGCAGGAAGAAGCGGGCATGAGCGCGGCCCTGGACGGCAGCACGGTCGTCGGCGTGGTCGGCGCCGGAACCATGGGCGCGGGCATCGCCGAGGTCGCCGCCGCCGCGGGCCACCCGGTGCGCCTGCACGACAATCGTCCCGGGGCCGCGGGCGAGGCGCTCGAGGCGCTCGCCGCGCGGCTCGACAAGCGCGTGGCGCGCGGCAAGGTGACCCGGGAGGCGCGCGACGCCCTGGTCGGCCGCATAGAGGCCGTCGACGACCTCGGCGCGCTTGCCGGCGCGGGTCTCGTCATCGAGGCGATCGTCGAGAATCTGGAGATCAAGCGCGACCTCTTCGCCCGGCTCGAGGGACTCCTGGGCGACCACGCGATCCTCGCGAGCAACACCTCGTCGCTGTCGATCACCGCGCTCGCCGCCGGGCTGGCGCGGCCGGGGCGGGTCGTCGGCATGCACTTCTTCAACCCGGTGCCGGTCATGGCGCTCGTCGAGGTGGTACACGGCCTGGCGAGCGACGACGCGGTCGCCGAGGCCGTCGTGGCCACGGCTAGGGCCTGGGGCAAGCGCCCGGTGCGCGTCGCCTCCACGCCGGGGTTCATCGTCAACCGCGTCGCGCGGCCCTACTACGCCGAGGCGCTGCGTCTGCTGCAGGAAGGGGTCGCCGACGCCGCGACCCTCGATGCCGTCTACCGCGACGCCGGCGGCTTCCGCATGGGCCCGTTCGAGCTGATGGACCTGATCGGGCACGACGTCAACTTCGCCGTGACGCGCACCGTCTTCGAGGCATTCTTCCAGGACCCGCGCTACCGGCCCTCCCTGCTGCAGCAGGAGCTGGTCGCGGCCGGGCGCCTCGGGCGCAAGAGCGGGCGGGGGTTCTACGACTACCGCGACGGCGCCGACACGCCGGCGCCCGCCGAGGCGCCGGCCGCCGAGGCGCCGGCCTCGGTGACGGTGCACGGCGCGCTGGGCCCGGCCGAACCCCTCGTCGAGCTGCTCGAGCCGGCCGGTATCGGCGTCGCGAGGCGGCCGGCCGACGGGCCGGGCTGGATCGACGTCGCCGGGGCGCGCCTCGCGCCCACCGACGGTCGGACAGCGACCGAGCGGGCCGCGCACGGCGGCGGCGACCTGGTGCTGCTCGACCTCGCGCTCGACTACGCGGCGGCGCCGCGGCTGGCCGTCGCCGCGGCCGCGCAGGCATCGCCCGCGGCCGTCGCCGGGGTCGTCGGCCTGCTCCAGGCCCTCGGCAAGCGGGTGGTCACGCTCGACGACACGCCGGGCCTGGTGGTCATGCGCACCGTGGCCCTGCTCGCCAACGAGGGCGCCGAGGCGGTGCTGCAGCGGGTCTGCGACGCCGACGCGGTCGACGAGGCGATGCGCTACGGCGTGAACTACCCGCGCGGTCCCCTGGCATGGGCCGACGCGGTCGGCGCGCCGTGGCTGCTGGACGTGATCGACCACCTGGCGGCGGCGTACGGCGAGGACCGCTACCGCGCCTCTCCCTGGCTGCGCCGGCGCGTGGCCGCCGGCCGGCCGCTGCGTGCCGACGCCCCGACCTGACGGAGGACGACCCATGGAAATGACCCCCGCCCTGTTCCACCAGTTGCTGCGCCCGGTGATGGCGTTCTGCGCCGGGCGCGAACTCGACGACCGGCTGGCGGCCGACCTCAACGAAACCTTCCCGCACGACGGCAACAGCTTCATGGCCATCAAGCGGGCCTGCCAGGACGCGATCGAGGCGGGCTGGATGTGCGACCGCGAGCACGGCGGCATCCGCTTCGGCCGGGTGATCAAGGCGGGCGCCGACAGCGAGGGCTTCAGCGTCGATGTGGTGCACATGGACGATGTCGCCGGCCCGCACCACCGCCACCCCAACGGCGAGATCGACATGGTCATGCCGCTCGACCCGGGCGCGCAGTTCGACGGCCACGGAGCCGGCTGGGTGGTCTACCCGCCAGGCAGCGAGCACCCGCCGACGGTCAGCGGCGGCGCCGCGCTGGTGCTCTACCTGCTCCCGGAAGGCGCGATCGAGTTCACCAAGTAGGCCGCCAGGCGCGCGTCGGAGCCTCGGCCCGTCACTGGGCCCGCCAGGGGCCCGTCTCCTCGACCCGGACCGCGGCCCTGCGAGACAATCCGGCTTTCACGCCGCCCACGCCGCATCGACCGTGCGGGAATGGCGCGGTCCCGTCACGCCCCGCGAACGAGGTGCCCGCCATGCGCAAGACCGTTCTCTGCCTGATGCTCGCCCTGTCCCCGTTCCTTTTCGGCCAGGCCCGCGCCGGGATCTATTCCGATGACCTGAGCCGTTGCCTGGTCGAATCGTCCACGCAGGACGACAAGATCGTCCTCGTGAAATGGATGTTCACGGCCATGGCGCTGCACCCGGACGTCGCGAGCATGGCCTCGGTGACGGACGCGCAGCGCGACGTCGCCAACGCGGCCGCGGCGGCGATGTTCGTCAGGCTCATGACCGAGACGTGCAGGGAGCCGGCGCGCAAGGCGATTCGCTACGAGGGTGCGCTGGCCGTCCAGCAGGGGTTCACGGTCTTCGGCCAGGTGGCCGGACAGGAGCTCTTCGCCAATCCCGCGGTGGCACGGAATCTCGCCGGCCTCGACCGGCACATCGACTACGACAGGTTGAACCGCGGGCTCGGTCTGGAGTGACGGGGCGGGGCGCACATCCTGCGCGTGATCGCCCGGGAGGCGGCCGCGCGGTATGAGTCGCGCCGCGGGCTCAGACGCCGAGGTGCTGCATGTGCACCTCGGGGCGGGCGGCCAGCTCCTGCGCGGTGCCCTCGTAGACCACCTGGCCCTTGGCCAGGATCACGCAACGGTCGGAGATCCTGAGCAGGGTCTTGAGGTCCTTGTCGACGATGATCGAGGCCATGCCGGTCTGCTTGATCTCGCGGATCACGCGCCAGATCTCGTGGCGGATCAGCGGGGCGAGCCCCTCGGTGGCCTCGTCGAGGATGATCAGTTCCGGGTTGGTCAGCAGAGCCCGGGCCACGGTCAGCATCTGCTGCTCGCCTCCCGAGAGCTGGTTGCCGAGGTTGCCGAGCCGCTGGTGCAGGCGCGGGAACAGCTCGAGCACCCGGTCGTAGCCCCAGTCGTTGCGGCCGTCGCGACCGGGGCGGGCCGCCATGACCAGGTTCTCGCGCACCGAGAGGTTGGGGAAGATGCCGCGGTCCTCGGGCACGAAGGCGATCCCCTCGCGGGCGATGCGGTGCGGCGCGGCGCGCGTCATCTCCTTGCCGTGGATCATGATCCGGCCGCGGCGCGGCGGTGTCAGGCCGACCAGGCTGCGCAGGGTCGTGGTCTTGCCCATACCGTTGCGGCCGAGCAGGCTGACCGTCTCGCCGGGGCGGACGGCGAGGTCGACGCCGTGCAGGATGTGGCTCGCGCCGTAGTAGGTGTGCAGCGCCTCGGCGGAGAGGAGCGGCGTGGCGTCGGCGACGTTCACGTGTCCTCCTCCTCTTCGCCGAGGTAGGCCTGGCGGACCTCCTGGCTGTTGCGGATCTGCTCCACGTCGCCGGTCTCGAGGACCTCGCCGTTGACCATCACGGTGATCCGGTCGGCGATGGCGAACACCGCGTCCATGTCGTGCTCGATCAGGATCAGGGTGTGCTCCTGAGCGAGCCTGCGCAGCAGCTCAACCACCTGGGCCGCCTCCTCGGTGCCCATGCCGGCGAGCGGCTCGTCGAGCAGCAGCAGTTCCGGCTCGGTGGCGAGCATCATGCCGATCTCGAGCTGGCGCTGCTCGCCGTAGCTCATCTGCGCGGCGACCGTGTCGCGTCGCGCGCCGAGCCCGCAGGTCTCGAGCGCCCCGACGGCGCGCTGCTCGACGTCGCGCAGGCGCCGTGCCGGGCGGAAGAACTGCATCGACGTGCGCCGGCGCGACTGCGCGGCCAGCCAGCAGTTCTCGAAGCAGGTGAACCCGGGGAAGATGTTGGTCTTCTGGAAGCTGCGGCCGATGCCGAGCTGCGAGATGCGGTTCGGCGGCAGCCCGGTGATGTCGTGCTGGCGGAAGCGGATCCGCCCGTCGCTCGGCGGGAGGTTGCCCGAGAGGAGGTTGATGAACGTGGTCTTGCCGGCGCCGTTCGGGCCGATGATGGCGTGGACCTCGCCGGGCATGAACTCCAGGCTGACGCCGAACACGGCGCGCAACGCGCCAAAGTGCTTGCCGAGTCGGTCGGTGACCAGGATCGGTTCGCTCATGCCCCCGGGTCCTCCTCGTCGGGGGCGCGGCGGCGCAGCAGGCGCATGACGTCCGCCGGCAGGCCGGCGATGCCGCGCGGCAGGAACAGCACCACGGCGATGACGAAGATGCCCATGTAGAGCGTCGTGTGCTCGGTGACCTCCTGCAGCCAGTCGTGCAGGAAACCGAACGCGAACGCGCCGATGACCGGTCCGTGAAGCGTGCCCATGCCGCCGAGGATCACGGTCATCATCGCGTTGCCCGACTCGTGCCAGCCGAGGTGGGCCGGACTGATGATCGAGGAGTGCATCGCCTCGAGGAAGCCCGCGAAGCCGGCCAGGGTGCCGGCGATGACGAAGCTCACGAGCTTGTAGCGCCGCGTCGCGAAACCGAGCGCACGGGTGCGGTTCTCGTTGGTGCGCACGCCCTGGATGACCATGCCGAACGGGGCGTTGAGCAGCCGGCGCAGCCCGAGGTAGGAGAGCGCCAGCGAGACCAGCACGACGTAGTAGAAGGTGTGGTGGTCTTCGAGGTCGATGGGGTTCCACGAGCCGATCGCCAGCGTCGGCTTGTTGAAGATGAACATCCCGTCGGAACCGCCCAGCGCGGTGTTCTCGTTGAAGAAGTAGAACAGCATCTGGGCGAAGGCCAGCGTGATCATGATGAAGTAGATGCCGCTGGTGCGCACCGAGAACCAGCCGATCACCGCCGAGGCGAGCGCGGTCGCGGCCAGGCAGGCCGGCAGCACCCAGTAGATCGACGCCGAGTCGACGTCCATCATCAGGATCGCGAGCATGTAGCCCGACAGGCCGAAGAACGCGGCGTGGCCGAAGCTGACCAGGCCGGTGAAGCCGATCAGCAGGTCGAGACTCATGGCGAAGATGCCGAGGATCATCATCCGCGTGACCAGGTTGCCGTAGTAGATGCCCAGGAAGGGCGGCAGCACGGCGAGCACCACGATCGCGGCGATCAGGGTCAGGTTCAGGGCGAGGCTGGTGCGGTACATGGTCGTGCCTCAGTGGACCGGCTGGCCGAACAGGCCCTGGGGGCGCCATAGCAGCACGACGGCCATGGTGGCGTAGACCGCCATGCTGGCGAAGTCGGGCACCAGCACCTTGCCGAAGGTGTCGGCGAGGCCGATCAGCATCGCGCCGATGAACGCGCCCTTGATCGAACCGATGCCGCCGATCACCACGACCACGAAGGAGATGATCAGGATCTGGTCGCCCATGCCGGGGTAGACCGAGCTGATCGGCGCGCCGATCATGCCGGCGAAGCCGGCCAGCGCCGCGCCGAGGCTGAAGACGATCGCGAACACGCGCGAGATGTCGATGCCGAGCGCCTGGACCATCTCGCGGTTGCTGGCGCCCGCGCGGATGGTCATGCCGAGCCGGGTCTTCTGGATCAGCAGGTACATCCCGGCCGCGATCAGCATGCAGACGATCGAGATGAACACCCGGTAGATCGGGTAGACCTGGTTCTCGGTCAGAGGAATCGACCCGGAGAGCGCCTCGGGGATCGGCACGCTGTAGAAGTTGCTGCCCCAGAAGATCTTCTGGCACTCGTTGAGGATCAGGATCAGGCCGTAGGTGAGCAGCACCTGGTAGAGGTGGTCGCGCTCGTAGAGGCGTGCGATCGCCAGGCGCTCGATGGCGTAGCCGAGCACCATGATCAGCGGCACGCCGAGCAGGATCGAGAGCGTCAGGCTCTCGGTGTAGCCGACCAGCCACCAGACCACGTAGGCGCCGAACATGTAGAACGCGCCGTGGGCCAGGTTGATGATGCCCATGATGCCGAACACCAGGGTCAGGCCGCTGGCCACGAGGAACAGCAGAAAGCCGTACTGGACGCTGTTCAGCAGCTGGATCAGGAAGGTGGAGAAGTCCATCAGGGAGCCTTATGCGCGGACGCCGGCGCTCCCGGCAGGGAACGCCGGCGTCCTCGCTTCGCTTGCCGGTCAGACCATCTTGCAGCCGGTGGCCGGATCCTCCAGTGCCTCGGCGGCGATGCCGATGTAGTCCTGCGCCCCGTTGAGCACCTCGCGCAGGTAGATGTTCTGGATCGGGTTGTGCGCCTTGGACATCTTCCACGGTCCGCGCGGGCTGTCGATGAAGTTGGCGTTCTCCATCGCCTTGATGATGTCGGCGGTCGCGCCGGTGTCGCCCTGCACCGCGGCCATCGCCTGGACGATCAGCGAGCCGGCGTCGTAGCCCTGCACCGCGAAGACGTTGGCGACCCGCCCGGTGGCCTTCTCGAAAGCGTCGCGGAAGGCGAGGTTCGACGGGTTGTCGAGGTCGGCGGAGTAGTGCAGCGTGGTGCGCACGCCCTCGGCGGCCTCACCGGCGGCCTGTTCGACGCCCTCGGTCAGGAAGCCCGGGCCGTAGAGCGGGATCGACTTCAGGCCGGCCGCCGCGTAGTCCTTGAGGAACTTGGTCGCGCCGCCGCCCGAGAAGAAGGCGAACACCGCGTCGGGCTTGAGCGCGGCGATCTCGGAGAGGAAGGCCTGGAATTCGACGTCCGGGAACGGCACCTCGATGTCCTTGATGACCTGACCGCCTGCCTTGGTGAAGGCCTCGGCGCCGGCGTCCATCATCTGGCGGCCTGCAGCGTACTTCCAGGCGATGGTCACGCAGGTCTTGTGCCCGTCCTTCGCCATCTGCGTGCCGCCCGGGTAGGCCGGCTGCCAGTTGGAGAACGAGGTGCGGAAGATGTTCGGCGCGCAGAGCGAGCCGGTGACGGCGTTGGAGCCGGCGTTCGGCACGATCATTATCGGCTTCTCGCGGCCGCCGACGATCTTGGCCATCGCCGCGGCAATGCCGGAGTGCACCGGACCGACCAGGAAGTCGACCTGGTCCTTGTCGACCAGCTTGCTGGTGTTCTGCGGCGCCTTCGGGACCGACATCTCCGAGTCGATGGCGACGTACTCGACCGGCCGCCCGCCGAGCATGTCGCCGGCGCCGGCGATGCGCAGCTTCATCGCGTCGGTGATCGAGTTGCCGAGCATGGCGTAGGTGCCGCTGTAGGGCAGCAGGATGCCGATCTTGACCGGCGTCTTCTTCATGTGCGCGGCGCCGTAGGCGAAGCGGCTCGGTACGATGCTGCTCGCTGCGGCGAGGCCGGCGGCGGCGCCGGCCCCCTTGATCAGGGTACGCCGCGAGATGCCGTTCTTCTGTTCGTTGCTCATCAGGTCTCCTCCAGGTGGACGGTAACGTTGCCTTCGGTGTGGACACGCCGCGTGGTGGTCGATGCGACGATTCTTTCTAGCTTAGCTTCCCTGCCGCCTTCGGTCGACGGAATCGCGCCGCAGCGTTCCTTTCGTTTTTCTGAATGCCCGGTCATTTCCTCCATCGGCGTGGCATGCCCCTGGGGGTGGTGCCGTGCCTCACGCCTGGCGCAGCTTGAAGCGCTGGATCTTGCCGGTGGCGGTCTTGGGCAGCTCGTCGACGAACCGGAACCAGCGCGGGTACTTGTACGGCGCGAGCCCGCCCTTGCAGTGCTCGAGAAGCGACTTCTCGAGGTCCTCGCCCGCCTCGTCCGGGGTCTTGAGGACGATGTAGGCCTCCGGCTTGACCAGGCCGCTGTCGTCCTCGTGGCCGACCACCGCCGCCTCGAGCACCTTGGGATGCTCGATCAGCTTCGCCTCGATCTCGAAGGGCGAGCACCAGATGCCGCCGACCTTGAGCATGTCGTCGTTGCGCCCGCAGTAGACGAAGTAGCCCTCCTCGTCCTGCAGGTAGGTGTCGCCGGTGTTGAGCCAGCCGTCGACCATGGTCTGCGCGGTCTTCGCCGGGTTGTTCCAGTAGTACTTCGCGGCCGAGTCGCCCTTGATCAGCAGCTGGCCGCTCTCGCCGGGCGGGACCTCCTTGCCGTGGTCGTCCAGGATCCGGCTGCGGTACCCCTTCACGAGGCGGCCGCTGGTGCCCGGCTTGTAGTCGTCGGCGGTGTTGGAGATGAAGATGTGCAGCGCCTCGGTCGAGCCGATGCCGTCGAGGATCAGCGTCCCGGTCTTCTCCTTCCAGCGCCGGAAGATGTCGGCCGGGAGCGCCTCGCCGGCCGAGACGCAGTAGCGCACCGACGAGAAGTCCGCGTCGTGGTCGTCGAGGTAGCGGAGCTGGGCGGCGTAGAGGGTCGGTACGCCGAAATAGAGCGTCGGCCGGAATTTCTCGATGATCTCGAGAGTGTTGTCGGGCATCGGCCGGGCCGGGAACAGCACGGCGCTGGCCCCGGCCCAGAGCGGGAAGGTCATGCCGTTGCCGAGCCCGTAGGCGAAGAAGAGCTTCGCGGCGGAGAAACAGACGTCGTCCTCGCGCACCCCGAGCGTCTCGACGCCGTAGAACTGGCTGGTCACGACCATGTCGCGATGCAGGTGGACGGCGCCCTTCGGGGTGCCCGTCGTGCCGGAGGAGTAGAGCCAGAAGCAGTCGTCGGTGGCCGCGGTCGCCGCCGGCTCGAGCCCAGTCTCGGCGGCGTCGATCAGGCCGACCAGCGTGGCGCCCTCGCCCTCGGTACGCATGGTGTGGTCCGGCTTGTGCGGTGACTTCTCGAGGGCCGGTTCCACCTCGGCGGCGAACTCGGGCGAGTAGACCACCGCGCTGCAGCCGGAGTCCTCGATCATGAACGCGTAGTCCTTGGCCCGGAGCAGGGTGTTCAGCGGGACCGGGACGATGCCGGCCTTGATCGCGCCCCAGAACAGGAAATAGAACTCGGCGCAGTCCTTGATCATCATCAGCACGCGGTCGCCGCGCCCGAGCCCGAGGCCGAGCAGGGCGTTGCCGCAGCGGTCGACGCGCTCGGCGAGCTCGGCGTAGGTCACCTCGCGCCCGGTCGTCTCGCGGATCGCCACCTTGGCGCCGCGCTCCTCTGCGAGGTGGCGGTCGATAAACGGAACGGCGACGTTGAATACCGGGGCGAACTCGATGTGCGCCTCGTCGGAACCCGACGTGATCTTGATCGTGTGGTCCTGCATCCTCTCCTCCGGGACCCCTGCGGTGCCGGGACGGCACGCGAGGTTCTTCTGACGGCATTATTTCTTACGTTTACGTAAACGTCAATAGCGTGGTCGCCATGAGACTCCAGTATGGCCCGTAACCCGGCATTTCGCAGGTGGCGGGAGGTCGTGGTTCCGCCGCATGGTGCCGCGGTCGCGAGGGTGCTCACGGTACACTACGGTCCATGCGCTACACGGGCACGCCATGAGCCGAGACGACCCGCGCCTGCCCCGGCGCTCGAGCCGCGGCGAAGTCGACGCCTTCCTCGAACGCGTCGCCGCGACGCCCGCGCCGGGAGGCGGGAGGCTGCTGTTCGCGCTCGACGCGACGGCGAGCCGCGAACCGGCCTGGGACCGGGCCAGCCACCTGCAGGCCGAGATGTTCCAGGCCGCGGCGGGCCTCGGCGGCCTGGCGATCCAGCTCGCCTGGTACCGGGGCTTCCTCGAGTTCGAGACCACCCCCTGGTACGTCGCGAGCCGCCCGCTGCTCGAGCGCATGACCGCGGTGCGCTGCGCCGCCGGGCAGACGCAGATCGGACGTGTCCTGGCCCACGCCGTCGCGGAGCACGGGCGGGGCCGGGTCAGCGCGCTGGTGTTCGTCGGCGACTGCGTCGAGGAGTCGCCCGACGCGCTCTACCGCGGGGCCGGCCAACTCGGCCTGCTCGGCGTGCCGGCGTTCATGTTCCTCGAGGGCCGCGACCCGGCCGCGACCACCGTCTTCGGCGAGATCGCCCGGCTCAGCGGCGGCGCCTTCTGCCCGTTCGACGCCGGCAGCGCGGCACAACTGCGTGACCTGCTGACCGCGGTCGCGGTCTACGCCAGCGGCGGGCGCAAGGCGCTGGAGGCGCACGGCACAGCACGGGGCGGCGCCGCGCACCGCCTGCTTACCCAGCTCGGGCGCAAGTCATGATGATCCGCGTCCTGCTGGTGGTCGGCGCGATCGGCCTCGTCTACTGGTACTGGGTCCAGGGTATGCCGCCGGCCAGGCGCCGGATCGCCCATCGCAACGCCGCGCTGTTCGCGCTCGGCGGCGTGCTGGTCGTGCTCGCGCTGACCGGCCGGGCGCACTGGCTGTTCGGGCTGCTCGGCGGCCTGCTGCCGTTCGCCCGGCGGCTGGCGATGGGTCTGCTCCAGGCCAAGGCGATGTCGTGGCTCGCGGGGCTGGTCTCTGGCGGTTCGGCCGGTTCAGCCAAGGCGGGCGCTGCGGGCCAGACCTCCGAGGTCGCGACCGAGATGCTGCGCATGACCCTCGATCACGCCAGCGGCCGGATCGGCGGCGAAGTGTTGCGCGGGCGGTTCGCCGGGCGCAGGCTGGAGGAGCTCGCGTTCGACGACCTGCTCGCGCTCCTCGAGGAGTGCCGTACGGGCGATCCGCAGGGCGCGGCGCTGCTCGAGAGCTACCTGGAGCGGGAGCATGCAGAGCGGTGGGCGGGCGCCTCCGCGCCCGGCCACGACGAGACGCCGCCCCCGCCGTCGATCGATTTCAGCGAGGCCGAGGCGCGGCAGATCCTCGGTGTGGACGCCGACGCAGACGCCGACGCCATCCGCGACGCCCACCGGCGGCTGATCCAGCGGCTGCACCCCGACCGCGGCGGCTCGCCCTACCTCGCCGCGCAGATCAACCGGGCCAAGGAGCTGCTGCTCGATACCCTGCGCGGGCGGTGACGGGCGGTTCCCCACGGCCCGGCCAGAGGACGGAGGAGACGATGAGCGAACCGAGCGAAACCGGCGACCTGACGCTGCGCACCACCGCCATGCCGGCCGACACCAACCCCAACGGCGACATCTTCGGCGGCTGGGTGATGGCGCAGATGGACCTCGCCGGGGGCGCCGCGGCGATCAAGCGCGCGCGGGGCCGCGTGGCGACCGTCGCGGTCGACGGCATGACCTTCCACCGGCCGGTGTACGTCGGCGACCAGTTCAGCGTCTACACCCGCATCGCCCGCGTCGGGCGCACGTCGATCACCGTGCGCGTCGAGGCGTGGGTCTGCCGCGGCATCGGCGGCGAGCCGTTCCGGGTCACCGAGGGGCAGTTCGTCTACGTCGCCGTCGACGGCGACGGGCGGCCGCGGGCGGTAGCGGGCTAGGGCGCGCCACGCTCGGGTCGGTTCGAAGCGTCGACCTGAACTCCTACCTGCTTAGCCGAGGGCCGACAGCCACCGGTTCCGCGGGGACCGTCGCCGCGATCTGTAGGTCGGGCTTCAGCCCGACAGCGGCCCCGGGACTACAGCTTCCCGGTCAGCTCCGGCACCGCCTCGAACAGGTCGGCTACCAGACCGTAGTCGGCGACCTGGAAGATCGGCGCCTCCTCGTCCTTGTTGATCGCGACGATCACCTTGGAGTCCTTCATGCCGGCGAGGTGCTGGATGGCACCGGAGATGCCGACCGCGATGTAGAGCTCCGGGGCGACCACCTTGCCGGTCTGGCCGACCTGGTAGTCGTTGGGCACGAAGCCGGCGTCGACCGCGGCGCGGCTCGCGCCGACCGCGGCGCCGAGCTTGTCGGCCAGCGCCTCGATGATCTTGAAATTCTCGCCGGAACCGACGCCGCGGCCGCCGGAGACGATGATCTTCGCGCTGGTCAGCTCCGGGCGCTCCGATTTCGTCAATTCCGCGCCGACGTAGCGCGACACGCCCGGGTCCCCGGCCGCCTCGCCGGTCTCCAGCGACGCGCTACCGCCCTCGGTCGCGGCGGCGTCGAACGCCGTGCCGCGCACGGTGATCACCTTGAGCGCGTCGGACGACTTCACGGTCGCCATGGCGTTGCCGGCGTAGATCGGCCGCACGAAGGTGTCCTCGCTCTCGACGGCGACGACGTCCGAGAGCATCGCCACGTCCTTGAGCGCCGCGACGCGCGGCAGCAGGTTCTTGCCGTAGGTGGTCGCCGGGGCGAGCAGGTGGGAGTAGCCGTCGGCCATCGCGACGAGCAGGTCGGCGACCGGCTCGGCGAGCGGGTGCTCGTAGTGGGCGTCGTCGACGTGGATGACGCTGTCGACGCCGGCGATCTTCGCCGCGGCCTCGGCCACCGCGCCGCAGTTCGACCCGGCGACCAGCAGCGTCACCGGGCCGCCGCACTGCACCGCGGCGGTGACGGTGTGCAGGGTCGACTCCTTCAGGGAGGCGTTGTCGTGTTCGGCCAGGACCAGTGCAGCCATCTCAGATCACCTTCGCTTCGTTCTTGAGCTTGTCGACGAGCGCGTCGACGTCCGCGACCTTGATCCCGCCCTGGCGCACCGGCGGCTCGGCCACCTTGAGCGTCTCGAGGCGCGGCGCGATGTCGACGCCGAGGTCGTCCGGGGTCACCGTCTCGAGCGGCTTCTTCTTCGCCTTCATGATGTTGGGCAGCTTGGCGTAGCGCGGCTCGTTCAGGCGCAGGTCGGTGGTCACCACCGCCGGCAGGTCGAGCTCCACGGTCTCGAGTCCGCCGTCGATCTCGCGGGTCACCTGGACGGTGCCGTCGCCGACCGCGACCTTCGACGCGAACGTGCCCTGCGGCCAGCCGAGCAGTGCGGCGAGCATCTGTCCGACCTGGTTGGAGTCGTCGTCGATCGCCTGCTTGCCGAGGATCACCAGCTGCGGCTGCTCCTTGTCCACGAGCGCCTTCAGGCACTTGGCCACCGCCAGTGGCTGCAGCTCGGCGTCGCTCTCGACCAGGAGTCCCCGATCGGCCTCCATCGCCAACGCCTGGCGGATGGTCTCCTGGCACTTGGTCCCGCCCAGCGAGACCACGACGACCTCCGAGGCGGTGCCGGCCTCTTTCAGCCGCACCGCCTCCTCGACGGCGATCTCGTCGAACGGGTTCATCGACATCTTCACGTTCGCCGTCTCCACCCCGCTTCCGTCCGATTTCACCCGGACCTTCACGTTGTAATCGACGACGCGCTTCACGGCGACGAGGACTTTCATCGGTGACGTGCTCCCTCAGTGGCAGTGCGTGGCGGGCCCGGTCGCCCGGGTTCCCTCGGGGGTCGGGAGTATACTGACGTTTACGTTAACGTCAATCTTGTTCCCTTTCGGACAGACCCGCCTCGGCCGGGTCGGGCGCCTCCGGATGCGTAGCGTACTGCGGCCAGCGCCGGGCGACCACCGGGCCGTCGCTGCGCAGCGTGTAACAGGTGTCGATGATGTGCGGCCGCGCGCGGTCGGGGTTGGCCCGGTCGCGCTGCTCGCGCTCGAAGTACAGTGTCTGGTAGGCGGCCGTGGCCAGCGCGCCGACCAGCTCGACGAGGTGGGTGCACCCCTCGCGCCCGCCGACCCGCTCGCGCACCGCGCGGGTGAAGCCGGGGGTCATCGACAGGCCGACCAGCCGTTGGAAATTGGTCGTGACCTCGCGGCAGACCGGGTTCGGAACGTCGTCGCTCGCGACCTCGACGCCGCGGATCACCAGGTCGAGGTCGACGGTCAGGCGCAGGCGCATGCCGTGGATCGGGTGGCCGGCCGGGATCGTCTCGCGGTGATGGTTGGGTACGTCGAACGGCTTGGTGTCCTCCAGCAGCCCCTCGATGTCGTACAGGCCGTCGCGGCGCCGGTAGCCGGACAGGGTGATCCGGCGGGTGTGGTGCAGTTCGCGTTCGACGTCCGGTTCGCTGAGCGGCATGGGGCAGTCTCCGGGTCAGTCCGCCGCGCGCGCGCCCAGGGCCCGGGCGACGCGTCCCGACGGGGTCCGGCCGAGGTGGCCGGCGATGTAGCGCCCGGCCTCGAGCAGCGCCTCCATGTCGACCCCGGTGGCGATGCCTAGGCCGTCGAGCAGGTAGAGGACGTCCTCGGTGGCGACGTTGCCCGACGCGCCGGCGGCGTAGGGGCACCCGCCGAGGCCGATCACCGAGCTGTCGATCACCGCGACGCCCTGGTGCAGCACGGCATAGAGGTTGGCCAGCGCCTGGCCGTAGGTGTCGTGGAAGTGCGCGGCGAGCATGTCGACGGGGACTTCGGCGGCGACCTCCGCGACCATCGCGCGCGCCTTCTCCGGCGTGCCGGTGCCGATGGTGTCGCCGAGCGAGACCTCGTAGCAGCCCATGTCGGCCAGTGCCCGGACGACGGCGGCCACCGCCGCCGGTTCGATCTCGCCCTCGTACGGGCAGCCGAGCACGCAGGAGACGTAACCGCGGACCCGTACGCCCTGCCGCGCGGCCTCCTCGCAGACCGGGCGGAACCGGTCGAGGCTCTCCGCGACCGAGCAGTTGATGTTCTTCCGCGAGAAGCACTCGGAGGCGGCGCCGAATACCGCCACTTCCCGCGCGCCTGCCTCCAGCGCCGCCTCGAGGCCGCGCATGTTGGGCACCAGCACCGGGTAGTCGACGCCGTCGCGGCGGTCGATGCCGGCGAGCACCGCGCCGGTGTCGGCCATCTGCGGCACCCACTTCGGCGAGACGAAGCTGCCGGCCTCGATTGCCGGCAGGCCGGCCGCGGCGAGCCGGTCGATCAGGCCGATGCGCGTGGCGACGTCGACCGGTTCCGGTTCGTTCTGCAGGCCGTCGCGCGGCCCGACCTCGACCAGCCGGACCTTCTCGGGCAGGCCGGAGCCTCCCATGTCAGTCGGTCCCGGCGAGCCAGGCGGGCTTGCGTTTCTCGAGGAACGCGCCGATCCCCTCGCGGCCCTCGTCGCTGGCGCGGATGCGGGTGATGCGCTCGGCGGTGTCCTCGATCATCGCCGCGTCGACCGGCCCCCGGCTGACGCGGAAGATCAGGTCCTTGGTCTCGCCGAGGGCCAGCGGCCCGGCCTTGGCCAGTTCGCCGAGCAGCGCCTCGCCGGCCGTCTCCAGCGCCTCCGGCTCGACCACGTCGTGGACCAGCCCGAGGCGCAGTGCCTCTGCGGCGTCGAAGCGTTCCGCGGTCAGCAGGTAGCGGCGCGCGGCCCGCTCGCCGATCGCCGCGACCACGTAGGGGCTGATCACCGCCGGCAGGATGCCGAGCCGCACCTCGGTCAGCGCGAACCGGGCCGGCGTCGCCGCGATGGCGATGTCGCAGCACGAGACCAGCCCGACGCCGCCGCCGAAAGCAGCGCCCTGGACCAGCGCCACGGTGGGCTTGGCGAGCCGGTTGAGGGTGCGCAGCATCTCCGCGAGCGCCATCGCGTCGGCGCGGTTCTCCGCGTCGGAGTAGCCGGCCATGCGCTTCATCCAGTTGAGATCGGCCCCGGCCGAGAAACTCTTTCCGGTCGAGGCCAGCACCACCGCGCGAACGCCTGGATCGGCCTCGACCGTGCGCAGCGTCTCGGTGAGACGGCGGATCAGGTCGTCGTCGAAGGCGTTGTGGATCTCGGGCCGGTTCAGGGTCAGGCGGGCGATGCCGCCGTCGGATTCCAGGCGAAGCGGTTCGTTGGCCATGGGCGGGCTCCGGGGCTCGTTCGTGATGTCGGGCACGCCGCCGCGGGGGCGGCGTGCGGATCAGGCTCCGATCTCGGCCGCGGGGGCATCCCGCTTGCGCAGGGCGTCGCGCACGTTGCGCTCGGCGGCCTCGAGCTCGCCGAGCACGGCCTCGATGTCGCGCCGCTGCTGCTGGAGGAGCTCGCGGCGCTCGTGGATCTTCTCCAGGAAATACTGCATCTGGCCGCGTTCCCCGTGGTCGCTGTCGTAGAGTTCGAACAGCGCGCGGGTCTCGCTCAGCTGGAAACCGAGGCGCTTGCCGCGCAGGATCAGCTTGAGCCGGACCCGGTCGCGGCGGCTGTAGACCCGGCGGCGCCCCTCGCGGGCCGGGGAGAGCAGTCCCTGGTCCTCGTAGAAACGGATCGCCCGCGGGGTGACGTCGAACTCGCGTGAGAGTTCGGTAATGGTATAGGTCGTTTTTTCCATGCCTTGCCCCTGTTCCGCGATTACAATACTTCCCTTTTACGTAAACGTAAACTCTCTTCCCGAGAGCCGAATGCCCCAGGAGAGGCCGATGACGCACCCCGAGCCGAGCTACCCGCTGGACGACGTGCCCACCCCGGGCGAGACCCGCGAGGTGGCCGATGGCGTCCATTGGCTGCGCATGCCGCTGCCGTTTGCGCTCGATCACATCAACCTCTGGCTGCTGCGCGACGGCGACGGCTGGACCATCGTCGACACCGGCTACGCCCTCGACGAGGTGCGCGGGCACTGGCGCGACCTCCTCGACCGCGTGGTGGGCGACGCCCCGGTCCACCGGGTGATCGTGACCCACTTCCATCCCGACCACGTCGGACTCGCGGACTGGCTGTGCCGCGAGCTCGACGCGCCGCTGTGGATGAGCGCCGGCGAGTTCTTCATGGCCAACTGGGTGTTCCACGATGGCGGCATCGGCGACTTCACGCGCCAGGACCGCTTCTTCCGCGACCACGGTCTGCCCGACGAGAAGCTCGCGCCGCTGACCCGGCGCGGTAATCCCTACCGGCGCGGCGTCCCGTCGCTGCCCGGGCAGTACCACCGGCTGCGCGAGGGCGACGTGGTGCGGATCGGTTCGCGCGCGTGGCGGGTCATCGTCGCCCACGGCCACGCCCCCGAGCACGTCTCCCTGCACTGCGCCGAGGACCGGCTGCTGATCTCCGGCGACCAGGTCCTGCCGAAGATCACCACCAACATCGGCGTCTGGCACACCGAGCCCGAGGGCGACCCCCTGGGCTGCTACCTCGACTCCTTCGCGCAGTTCACCGCGCTCGATCCGGCGACGCGCGTGATGCCGTCTCACGGCCGGGTGTTCGAGGGGCTGCACGATAGGATCGAGGCGCTGCGCGCGCACCACGAGGCGCGTCTCGCCGAGGTGCTCGAGGCGTGTTCCCGGGGGCCGACCACCGCCGCCGACCTGCTCGGGGTGCTGTTCCGGCGCGAGCTCGACCTGCACCAGCTCCGCTTCGCGATGGGCGAGGCGATCGCCCACCTGAACCACCTCTGGCACCTCGGCCGGCTGGTGCGCCGGCGCGAGGCCGACGGCGTCTACCGCTTCGAGGCCGCCTGAGTAGAGAGGGAGATGACGAAACTACTTGCTTGCGCCAAACAAGTAAGTTAACTTACGGCGATGGCCACCATGGCACGGGCATCCAGGCCCGCCGGCGCGAGCCGGCGGCGCACCCAGGCGGAGCGGACCGCACGCTCCGACGCGCGCATGCTCGACGCCGCCGTCGCCCTGATCGGCGCGCGCGGCACCGCGGGCACGACGCTCAAGGAGGTCGGCGAGCAGGCCGGGTACAGCCGCGGCCTCGCCGGCTACCGCTTCGGCTCCAAGGAGGGGCTGTTCCGTTTCGTGGTCAGGGCGGTGGGCGAGTCGTGGCTGCAGGAACTGACCGCGGTGACGCGCGGCAAGGTCGGCCTCGCCGCGATCTCCGCGGCGCTCGACGCCCACCGCCGGTTCCTGTCGGAGGCGCCCGAGCACGTCCGCGCCTTCTACGTGCTCTGGTTCGAGGCCGTCGGTCCCGGTTCCGGCGCCAGGGCGGTGATCGAGCGGGTCCACGAGCGGCGCCGGCGCGACGTCCTCGCCTGGATCGGCGGCGGCGTCGACGCGGGCGAGATCGATCCCGGGGTCGATGCCGAGGCCCTGGCCGACCATTTCTGCGGCGCGATCGTCGGCATCGTCTACCAGTGGCTGGTCCAGCCCGAGCCGCGTGAGCGCATCGACGCCATGCACGAGACCCTGAAGCAGACCATGCGCGCGCAGCTTCCCGCGCCGCGCCCGATCCCAGAGGAGATCGCATCATGAGCAGCACGGCCCTGAAGCAGCCGGAACGCCCGGCCGAGGAGATCCCGCCGCTCCGCTTCGTCACCGCGGCGAGCCTGTTCGACGGCCACGACGCGTCGATCAACATCATGCGCCGCATCCTGCAGGCCGAGGGCGTCGAGGTGATCCACCTCGGCCACAACCGCTCGGTCGAGGAGATCGTCAACGCGGCGCTGCAGGAGGACGCCGACGGCATCGCCAT
This sequence comes from Gammaproteobacteria bacterium, assembly GCA_033722135.1. Classification (GTDB taxonomy): domain Bacteria; phylum Pseudomonadota; class Gammaproteobacteria; order QNFN01; family QNFN01; genus QNFN01. Next base: position 25,306 of record JAWVZO010000012.1, read on the forward strand.
CAGCTCCTACCA
>JAWVZO010000013.1:0-24831 GCA_033722135.1 Gammaproteobacteria bacterium
GAAAATGCAAGTGGCGTATTTCGAGTAGGTGGTGAGGCCCTGATCGCCGGGACTGACATGAGCCCACGCCTGCTAGACGGCAGCGTTGGCGACGACATCCTGCTTGGGAAAGGCGATCGCCACGAGGTTCACCAAGGATATGCGGGTAACGACCTGCTCCACGGCTCCAACGGCAGTGACCTGCTCAAGGGTGGCGACGGTGACGACTGGCTGCTCGGCGGCAACAAGGATGATGTTCTCCTCGGCGGGGATGGTAATGACCGTCTCGAAGACGGCGCAGGTGTCGACCGGCTCAGCGATACGAGTGGCGATGACCTCTACTACCTGGCCGATGATGGGCTGATGGACACCATTATCGACGCAGATGGCCGCGGCAGGCTCTTCCTGGATGGCATTGAGCTCCTGGGCGGCCCCTCAATCGACGACAGCACTAGCCACTTCAACGACGGCGTATACGACTACCGTCTCCTTGGCAGCGACCTCGTCATCGACGACACCGTCACCCTCCGTGACTGGAGCGATGGCGACCTGGGGATATGGCTGTTTGGCGCCCCTCCACCACCCGAGCCGAACCTGGTCACCGGCACCGGCGGCCCCGACGGCGATTCACTCCTATCCGGCACGGAAGGCAACGACGCCATCCACGGGCTCGACGGCGACGACGACCTCGCCGGAAAATCAGGTGACGATGTACTCCACGGCGACGGTGGCGACGATTGGCTGGCCACCACCGCGGGCGACGATTACCTGGACGGCGGCACCGGGAACGATGTCCTCATCTCAGGAGCCGACCATGACCAGCTCGCCGGAGGGACTGGCGTGGACTTCCTCTCTGCCGGTACCGGCAGGGACCGTCTGGACGGCGGAGACGACGACGACATACTCGCCGCGGGCCCGGGCGACGATCTCTTGCAGGGAGGCGACGGCAATGACCGTCTCTACGGCGACGCAACGTTCGAGCCTATCAGCCGTGACTGGTCGGTCACCATAACTACCGATCCCTCAACGCGGGTCACTCGCGTCCTACTTGATCAGGTGATCGGCGAGGAATCCACGACCACCGATGGCGGAGACCTCATGTACGGAGGCGCGGGAAACGACTACCTCCACGGCGGCGGCGGGATGGACTATCTCTCTGGCGACGCCGGCCACGACTACCTCGACGGCGGTCCCGGCCACGACCGGCTCGACGGCGGGGAAGGTGATGACTGGCTTCATGGAGACGCCTCCCGTGGACTCGTTCGGGAACCGGACGGAAGCGACGAACTCATAGGCGGCGCGGGGGATGACTGGCTCGAGGGCGGCTACGGCGCCGACGTTCTCGAGGGTGGCGTCGGCAACGACGAACTCCACGGTGACTATCTCGACGACCCTTCGACGGGAGATGACGACCTGCTTGACGGGGGTGACGGCAATGATCGCCTGCTCGGCGGTGCCGGCAATGACACCCTGCTCGGCGGCTCGGGAGACGACCGGGTCGATGCCGGCTACGGCAACGACCGTATCTGGGGTGGCGCCGGGATCGACACCCTCCTGGGTGACGCGGGCGACGACCTCATCCACGGTGGAACGGGCAACGACTACCTCCTGGGCGGTTCCGGAAACGACGGCCTCGACGGCGGTGACGACGATGACCGGATCGAAGGGGAACAGGGCGACGATCATCTTCTGGGCGGGCGCGGCGACGACCTGCTTCTCGGTCAGGAGGGAAGCGACCGGCTCTCCGGCGAAGGGGGTAGCGATCTGCTCGACGGTGGAACGGGCGCGGATCGACTCGATGGTGGCCCGGGCGACGATCACCTCCAGTCGGGTCCGGGCAACGATGTTCTCGAAGGTGGCGAGGGACACGACGTCCTTCTCGGACAGGAAGACGACGACGCGCTTACCGGCGGCACTGGCAACGACACCCTCGCCGGGGGTTCGGGCGATGACATCCTGGACGGTGGCGAGGGCGAGGACACCCTGTTCGGTGAAGACGGTCACGACGTGCTCGACGGCGGCACCGATGACGACGTTCTCTCGGGCGGCGACGGCGACGATCGCCTCGTCGGCGCGGACGGCAACGACAGACTCTACGGCGAAGGGGGACACGACACGCTCCAGGGAGGCGACGGCTCCGACCTCCTCTACGGCGGTGCTGGCAACGACCGTCTCGAAGGGGGTTACGGGGATGACAGCCTGTATGCCGACGAGGGCGACGATCTGCTATTCGGAGGCGCCGGAGCCGACCTGATGATGGGCGGTTACGGCGACGATCACCTCGAGGGAGGAGACGGCAGGGACCGGGTGCACGGTGACTGGGGTCACGACACGCTGGTCGGCGGCCTCGGCAACGACAACCTGGTCGGCGGACGCGGGATGGACGACCTGCAGGGAGGCGCAGGCGACGACGTTCTGGAAGGCGACCCCGACAGCGACCGTCTCCACGGAGGACGCGGCAACGACCGCCTCGACGGCGGCTCCGGTGATGACATCTACATCTTCGAGGCAGGCGACGGCCACGACACCATCGTCGAGAGAGACGACACCCAGGGAGACCGCCTCCTGATGGGATCCGGCCTGGCTCCCGACGACTTCCTGATCGGCAGGGAAGGTTACGATCTGGTCCTCCAGCACCGGGGCAGCGACGACCGGGTCCACGTCAGCAGCTGGTTCTTCCACGAAACGAGGCGACTCGGCTCGATTGCATTCGAAAACGGCACGGTCTGGACGCCCAAGGACTTCGCCACGGCCGGGCTAACCCTCCTCGGCACGAATGCAGCAGAGACGATATCCGGAGACGACGCTTCCGAGATCGTGCTGGGTCTGGACGGCAACGACACGCTCATAGGCAATGGAGGCGATGACCAGCTGAGGGGTGGCGCAGGCGACGACATCCTCCGCAGCGGCACAGGCGACGATCTACTCGTGGGCGGTGCTGGAAGCGATTTCTTCCAGTTCTTCGAGGGAGACGGTAACGACCGCATCCTCGATCCATCGCCCGGTGACTCGATGTGGATCTTCTTGGCCAGCGGTTACGATGGCGTGAGCGCCGAAATCGACTGGAATTCAGGTGGGCACGATCTCCATCTCGTCTACGGACGTAACGATCGGGTATCGATCGACCGGGGGCTCGATGTGGAGGGCCTGGCCGTGAAGATCGGCCTTTTCAACGACTACACCACACTCGACGGCGCACTCGAGACGATCGCGTCGCGTTATCCGATCCGGCATGAGCTCGACGAGACGGCGGGTGAGGTCATGGGTACGCGTTTCGCCGACAGGATCCAGGGGTCCTCGGCGAACGAGGTCATCGACGGGGCCCGTGGCCAGGACTACCTGCACGGAAACGGGGGCGATGACATCCTCGCGGGCGGCCGGGATGACGACGTTCTCATCGGTGGCGCTGGCAATGATACCTACCGATTCGCACCGGGCAGCGGGCACGACACCATCCAGGAAGCTTCACGCAGCGAGCGAAACACGATCGCCCTCGATCCACTCGTCAGCGTGGCGGACGTTCTGCTGCACCGGGTCGATAACGACCTGGTTGTCGAATTGGCGGAGAGCGGCGACACCCTGACCTATACCGACTGGTGGTACCGCCGCAAGGTCGCACCTCTCGATGTCGGGTTCGGCGACGGAACCGTCCTGCACGAGACCGACCTCCAGATAGGAATCGTCACCGGGAGTGCTGGCGACGAGATCCTGCGCAGCAAGGCCGCGGCGGAACGACTTCAGGGACTTGCGGGCAACGACACGCTGCTCGGCAGGAGAGGAGATGACATCCTCATCGGTGGTGCCGGGGACGACACCCTCGAAGGAGGCGTCGGCGGCGACCTCTACATGTTCGGCAAGGACTGGGGCAGTGACCTCCTGGTCGAATCGACCGGTGATCTCGACGCGCATGACACCGCGATCTTCGGCGGAGACGTACTGGCGACCGACCTCGGATTCTCCCGTGACGGAGCAGACCTTCTGGTCGGGCAATTCGGTGAGGACAACCGGCTTCGCGTCCAGGGCTGGTTCGGCGAGCAGGGGGCTTCGATCGAGACCTTCATGACGAGCGACGGGGCCCGGCTCGGCGGGGACGATGTCAACCGGTTGATCGAGAGCATGGCGGCCTTCTCGTCGTCGTCGGGGCTCGACTGGGAAACGGCGATGTCGCAACGTCCGGATGAGGCCCGGGCAGTGCTGGCCAGCTACTGGGAACCGGCCGGCAGCGTTTCCTGAGCACCTGCGCCCCCCATACTCGCCGAATCGGTTGCCTGCCCGCCGGCCGGCTTTTCGAGACAGACCAGGCAACGCGATGCGAAGAGCCGGGGAAGTCGGGACAGGGCCCCGTCGAGGCTCCTGATCGCCGGTAGCCAGCGCCGCGGGTAGAGCGCGGGCTTGCTGAAGCCACCCGAGAGCAGGTAGGAGAGATCCGCGTACCGCGCGCGGTGCCGGACGATCCAGCCCTGCGACCATCCCGGGATTTCGTCGCGGAAGAAGATCCGCGTGGCGTTGCCCTGGGCCGCGTAGTAGTCCCGGGTGGCGTATCGCTCCCGCCGGGTGTCGATCGTCGACCGCCAGCCGATCGGCTCGTGGTGGAAGGGACCGTAGGCGAGCGCGGAAGTGGCGCTGATGTACGGCTCGAAGAGGATGAGCCGCCCGCCCCCGACGAGCGCCCTGCGCGCCTCGTCGAGGAAGGCCAGAGGTCGGCGCAGGTGGTGGAAGACGTCGAAGAGGATCAGGTTCGACAGCGCGCCGTCGCGGAACGGGAGCGCATAGCCGTCGCAGGCCAGGTCGAGCCAAGGATGGGGAAATAGGTCGGTGGACACCGCCTCAGCCACGCGCAGCTTGAGGTTGCCGATGCCCGAGCCGAGCTCGACGATGCTCCCGTCCAGCCCGAAGTCGATCTGTTCGCGGATGCGCCCGTAGAACCCGTCGTAAAGGTCCCGCAGCAGCGGCTTGGCATCCCAGGCCTCGCGGTTGGCCCGGATCTCCTCGGCGTGCTGGCCGACGTCCACCGGTCGTCGCGCCGTCGTCAGCGGAACTTCAGTTTCTTCATCGCGATCCAGCACATGCGCAGCAGCAGGAGGCCGTGCCGGAAGCGCTCGATCTTGATGTCGCCGTAGACGCGTTCCCGGTAGCGGATGGGAACCTCGACGATCTTGAGGTTGAGCCGCGCGGCGCCGAACAGCAGGTCGAAATCGCCGAACGGGTCGAAATCGCCGAAGTAGCTCCTCCCCTCGCTGATCCGCCGGTAGTCGTCGCGGGTCAGCACCTTGGTTCCGCAGAGCGTGTCCTTGACCGGCTGCTCGAGCAGCCACGAGAACAGGATGCCGAAGAGCTTGTTGGCGATCTTGTTCAGGAAGCGCATCGCGTCCTTCTCCATCGGGTAGACCAGGCGCGTGCCGTTGATGAATTCGCCGCGTCCCTCGACCAGGGCCAGGTAGAACTTCGGCAGGTCCTCGGGAGGGACCGTCAGGTCCGCGTCGAGGATCATCAGGATCTCGCCCTCGGCCGCGGCGAAACCCTTGCGCACCGCGTCGCCCTTGCCGAGTTGCAGCATCTTTCCGTGGCCCGCGCCGTCCTCGGATCCCTCGGGGACCTGGTGGATCAGCTTGAGATCCTTCTCGCCCCGGAAGGCCTCGATCGTCTTCTCGATCTCCTCGACCGTGCCGTCGTTCGAGTTCCCGTCGACGAAGACGATCTCGGTGTGCGAGCCCATCGCAGGCACCCGCTCGACGGCATCGCGGATGTTGCCCTTCTCGTTACGGCAGGGGATCACCACGCTGACCGAGGGCTCGTGAGCCGGGCGGGCCGGCGCCTCCGCCGGTCGCGCCACCACGTAGGTGACGAGCGAGAGCCGCTCGATCAGCGGCAGCCGGGCCAGGTAGCGATTGACGAGATCCGAGACGACGGGCACGCGCTTCGGCAGGAGGAGCTGGTAGCCGTAACGGATCGGTTCGAAACCGTTCAGGGCTAGCAGGTTGCGTATGTCGCCGAGGTTGAGCCAGTTCTGGTAGTCCTGCGGCATCTTCCATTCCATCGCCTCGCCCAGGCGCAGGACGGGTTCCCACAGGGGATTGAAGTAGGTGATGACCACGCGGGAGTCGGCGTTGGTGACGGCATGGAGGTTGCGGATCGCCTGCCAGGTGTCCGTGAGTTCGCCGATGGTGTCGGACATGACCACGAAGTCGAATGTTTCGTCGACGTCCAGCGATTCGATGTCGTCGGCACGGAATTCGAGGTTTTCGTTACGACCATGGTTCTCGGAGGCGACAGCCACCATCTCCGGGGAGAAATCGATACCTAGCCCCCTCGCGGGCCGAAGCGACGCGAGCAGGTCTCCCGTGCCGCAGCCGAGCTCGATCACGTTACCGCCGGGGGGTACCAGCGTGGCGATGAAGCGGTCGAGCCAGTCGTAGTAATAGGCGTTCTTCTCGCGCCAGTAACCGCGGCTTCGGGCCAGTCGGTCGTAATGGGCGATCTTCTCTTTCTTGTCGAGCATGTCTGTCAGTACAAGCGCTTCGCTACACGGGGTGCGGCGTGACCGTAGTCCGTTTCATGAATGGGAACACGAATGGCGACGTCTTGCCAGAACCCACGTCCCGTCTTGGCTTTTGTGGCCACTGGGCGTCATAAGGGCGCCACGCGCCCGTCCGACGGCACCGGGTGCGAGCTGGACAGCCGGGCTGGCGGACCCGGCACGGAAGGTCGCGTCACGGAACGGCCTCAACGCGTCTCGAAGAGATCCCACCAGAAGTAGTTGCCGGTGATGTTCTCCGAAAGCCATAGGCGGAGCTGCACGTCCGCGAACGACCCGTTCTCGACGAATGGCGGTGCTGTTCCGTTCTTCAGGTAATTGATCAGATCGAGATGGACGAGCGCGAAATGCGTGTCGCGGAAATAAGCCGCGGCCATGGGATTGTCGAGCAGGCCCAGCCCGGAAGCGGCGTTCTTGAACTGGTAATAGGCGAAGAAGTCGAGCGAGTTGACCAGGACCTGCGAGGCGACGCCAGCCGCCACGACCGGGACGAGCAGTGCCCAGAGGAGCAGCGAGTGCCACCTTCCGCCCTCGCGATGGACCGCGTCGAGGACGACGAGAAACGGGAGCGACAGCACGGGGAGAACGAACAGGAGGTACCTCGGGCCGTAGGACCACTCGCCCTTCCAGTCGATGAACTTCGCATAGAGGAGGAAGTAGCCGAGAAAGATCGCGCAGATCAGGACCGCTTCGTGCGGGCGCCTTCTCCAGAACTGCCTCACCCCCCAGACCGCGAAGATCAACAGCGGGAAATGGAGGAACACGCTGCGTTGCGGATCGACGAGAAACCCCCGGATCGCCTCGCCGGCATCACCGGCGAACAGGTCGACGCCCTCGTACCGGTACCACTGCCCGTAGCCGGTATTGAGGGCGGAACCGAACTTGTGGTCATTGGCCAGCAGCAGGAGGATGACCGCGGCCACCGCCGGCATGAGGAAACCGAGAGCGAGCATGCGAAGCGATGTCGAATCGACCCACCACTTTCCCATCGCTTCGCCCGAAGGACGGTTACGCGCCAGCGCGATCAATGCGCCCACTCCGACGAAGGGCAGGATGAAGACGTAGATGCTCTTGACGTGTACGAGCACTCCTACGCAGAGCGTGGCGAAGAGGAGCTCTGGAGTTCGCGTCCTGCCGAGAAACCGCTGGTAGTAAAACAGGAAGGCGATGAAGAACAGGACCTGGAACAGTTCGTACGTCTGGCCGCGCTGGTAGTTCCACAGGAAGGTCCCGTAGAGCGCGAAAAGGACGAAAAAGGCGCAGAACGCGGGACGGTCGGAGTGCTCCCTGGCGACCCTGTAGAGCAGCCAGGCGACGACCATGCCGAGAAAGACGAAATAGAGATTGAGTATGAACAGCCGCGACTTCTCGACCGTCATCAGGGGATCGTCGAAGGACACCCCCCCCCAGCCAGAGCTTCTCGACGAGCAGCGGCGGAACGTAGAGCAGGGTGTTCGCCACGCCCTTGATCGAGTACCACTTTCCCGTTTCGTGATTCAGGTAGAAATACTGGCCCGGGTCTCCGTAGCGGGTCGCGATGGCAGGGGGCACGTCCAGCGAACCGTTCTCGACGAGGCTCGTCGACGCGATGCGGATCGTCACCGGATCGCCGGGGTAGACCTGCCCGGGCATCGTCAGGTAGTTCACCAGGAAGACCGTCAGGAGCAGGACGGCGAGCGTCAGGCGATCGCGATGCACATGCGATGGACCGACCTCATGCATGGGGGCGAGAGACCGGAAGCGACGGGGGGCCACGGCGTCGGCAGGAAAGCGTGCGCTTGGGCGGGGTCACGTGAAATGACGTCGATCGTGAATCAGGCAACGGGGCGGTCAGCGGAACCGGGAGTGCGCCGCGCACCCGTGCAAACCGGAAGCTCAGCCTGATCCAGGCGAGCACTTCCGTAGGCACTGCCTCGCCCGACGACATCGTGGCATGGCCTGGGAATCAGCAGGCTTCCGGTTTCGCGTTTCGCATGGGCCAGATCACCGCCCCTGCGACGCCTCGAGCGCCTGGTCGATATCCCAGAGGATGTCGTCGAGCGTCTCGAGTCCGATGGAGAGCCGGATCATGTCGGGCCCCACGCCGGCCGCGATCTGCTGCTCCTCGTTCATCTGGCGATGGGTCGTCGAGGCCGGGTGGATGACCAGCGTCTTGGCGTCGCCGACGTTGGCGAGGTGGCTGAGGAACTGCAGCGACTCGATGAAGCGTACGCCGGCCTGCATGCCGCCCTTGATGCCGAAGCTGAAAATGGACGACGGGCCCCTCGGAAGGTACTTCCGGGCCAGTGCGTGGTACGGGCTGTCGGGCAGACCGGCGTACTGCACCCAGTTGACCAGTGGATGGTCGCGCAGGTGCTCGGCGACGGCCATGGCGTTGCCGACGTGGCGGTCCATGCGCAGGGGCAGCGTCTCGACGCCCTGCAGCAGCAGGAACGCGTTGAACGGGCTCATCGCGGGGCCGTAGGTGCGCAGCGTCTCGACGCGCGCCTTGAGCGTGAAACCGAAGTCGCCGAAGGTCTCGTGGAAGATCACGCCGTGGTAGCCCGGCGACGGCTCGGTCATGCCCGGAAACTTGCCGTTGCCCCAGTCGAAGTCGCCCTTCTCGACGACCACGCCGCCCATCGTGGTGCCGTGTCCGCCGAGGAACTTGGTCGCCGAGTGAACGACGATGTCGGCGCCGAAATCGAACGGCCGGCAGAGGTAGGGCGTGGCGAAGGTGTTGTCGACCATGAACGGAACGCCCGCCTCGTGGGCGATCGCGGCGACCGCCTCGAGGTCGAGGACGTTGCCGACCGGGTTGCCTATGGTCTCGCCGTACACCACCCGCGTTTTGTCGGTGATCGCGCGGCGGAAGTTCTCCGGGTCGTCGGGATCGACGAACACCGTGTCGATGCCGAGCTTGCGGAAACTGACGTCGAACTGGGAGTAGGTGCCACCGTAGAGCGTGCGCGCGGCGACGATCTGGTCGCCCGCCTCGAGCAGGGTCAGCAGCGCGACCATCTGCGCCGACATGCCCGAGGCCGTGGCCACGGCGGCGCGCCCGTTCTCGAGCGCGGCGATGCGTTCCTCGAGCGCGGCGTTGGTCGGGTTCATCAGCCGCGTGTAGATGTTGCCGAAGGTCTGCAGGTTGAACAGGCTCGCGGCGTGATCGGTGTCGTTGAAGACGTACGACGTGGTCTGGTAGATCGGCACCGCGCGCGAGGCGGTCGCTGCGTCGGGCACCTGGCCGGCGTGCAGGCAGAGGGTCTCGAATCCGTAGTCGTGGTCGGACACGCGTCTCTCCTCAGTTCTCGATGACCATGTGGCGGTGCGAGGTGATCACCCGCGTGTTGACGCCGATGAAGTTGAGTCCGCCGAACAGGCGCGCGTGCTCGATCTTCATGCAGCGGTCCATCACCACGTCCAGCCCCGCCTCGCGGGCGCGGGCGGCGGCGGCCTCGTTGACCACGCCGAGCTGCATCCAGACCACCTTGGCGTCGATGGCGATGGCATCTTCGACGATCGGCGGCACGTCCTCGGCGCGGCGGAAGACGTTGACCACATCGACCGGTTCCGGAATCGCCTTCAGATCCGGGTAGCAGCGCTCGTCCAGCACCTCTTCGTAGGCGGGGTTGACCGGGATGACCCGGTAACGGTGCTGCTGCAGGTACTTCGCCGCGAAGTTGCTCGGCCGGTGCCAGTTCGCCGACAGCCCGACGACGGCGATGGTGCGGTGACGCCGCAGGATGCGGCTCAGGGTCGGGATGTCGGTGCGGTCGGTCACTGGCCTCGCTCCTCCTGCTTGTCTATCTCTCGCTGGCGCAGTTCGTTGCGCCGCACCTTGCCGGTGGTGGTCAACGGCAGGGCGTCGATGTACTCGATCGCCCTGGGGTACTCGTACGCGGCGAGCTGCTGCTTGACCTGGCGCTGGATGTCGGCGGTCAGGTCGTCGTCCGGCCGGACGCCGGCGGCAGGAACGATGAACGCCTTGATGATCTGCCCGCGGAGGTCGTCGGGGATGCCGATCACCGCGGCCTGGGCCACGGCCGGGTGGCGGATCAGGCAGTCCTCGATCTCCCCGGGACCGATCCGGTAGCCGGCGCTGGAGATGACATCGTCCTGGCGGCCGACGAACCAGAGGTATCCTTCGGAGTCCCGGTAGCCGACGTCGCCGGTCAGGAACCATTCGCCGCGCATCTTGGCCCGGGTCGCCTCCTCGTTCTCCCAATAGCCGAGGAACTGCACGGGATCGCCGGTCCGCGCGGCGAGCTCCCCGCACTCGCCATCGGGGAGGGGGCGTCCCTGGCCGTCGATGACGTCGACCCGGTGACCCGCGTAGGGCTTGCCCATCGAGCCCGGCTTGACCGGCATGATCGCCGAGCAGTTGCCTACCAGGTAGTTGAACTCGGTCTGCCCCCACATCTCGTTGACGGTCAGACCGAGTTCCTGCTCGCCCCATTCGACCACCCGCTCGCCGACGCTCTCGCCGGCCGACATGACCGCACGGAGTTCCACGCCGCGGCGGCCGATGTCCGGCACCTGCATCAGCATCTTCATCGCCGTCGGCGGGATGAACGCGTTGCGCACCCCATGGCGCGCCATCAGATCGACGGCCCGCTCGGGATCGAAGCGTCCGCCGCCATCGTAGCCGAGCACCGGCCTGCCGTAGTGAAGGGTCGGCAGCAGTGCGTCGAGAAGGCCGCCGGTCCACGCCCAGTCGGCCGGGGTCCAGAACAGGCCGCCGGTCTGGGCATAGAAGTTCTGGGAGAGTTCGAAGCCGGGAAGGTTGCCGAGCAGGCAGCGGTGGGCGTTGAGCGACCCCTTGGGCGGGCCGGTGGTGCCCGAGGTGTAGATGATCATCGCCGGGTCGTCGGCCGCAGTGTCGACGGCGGGCGAGGTGTCGGCCCCCTTCTCGAGCAGCGTCCAGAAATCGCCCTCCCCGGGCCGTTCGCAGGTGATGACGTGCTCCAGATGCGGCAGATCCCCGCGCATCGCTGCGAGCTTCTCGCCGACGGCGACGTCGGTGATGACCACCCGTGTCCCGCTGTTGCCGAGCCGGTAGGCGAGTGCCTCGGGACCGAAGAGCACCGAGAGCGGAACCGCGATGGCGCCGATCTTGTACGTGGCGATGTGGGCGATGGCCGTCTCGGCACGCTGCGCGAGGATGATGGCGATGCGGTCGCCGCGCGCCACGCCGAGGCCGCGCAGGGCATTGCCGAGACGGTCGGAGAACCTGCGCAGGTCGCCGAAGGTGTGGCGGGTCGTGCACCCCTCGTGGTTCTCGCAGACGAGTGCGAGAGCATCTCCGGCCTGGCGATCGCAGACGTCGTGACCGATGTTGTAACGCCCCGGAATCGACCAGCTGAAGCCGGCATGAATGGCGTCGAAATCGCGGACGGTGTCGTCGATCATGGCCATGGGGATCGCTTCCGTTTCGTCACGAGAGGCCTGTCCTGGCGTGCCCGGCCTAGCGTATGCCAGCCCCCCCGGGGTCGCAACCGGGGCCTAGCTGCGAGACGCGGCCGCCGCCTGCACCCGGCGCCAGCGCTCCAGCTTGGCCTCGAAGTCGAGGGCCGCGTGCGCCGGGCTGGTCGACGGCAGGCGATGGTAGGTCAGCTCCCGGGCGCGCCGCCCCGCGGCCGGCAGGACCCGCCGGCGGTAGAGTGCCTCGGCGGTGGCCCCGTTGAAGAACACCGTGTGCAGGCGCGGGCAGGCCGCGAACAGCGCGGCGAAATCGTTCGCCTCCACGCTGGCCTCGTCGATGGCGCTGTCGAGGCTGCCCGGCCTGCGGCAACGGTGAGCGACATCCCAGAGCGCGATGCCGGCTTCCCTCAGGCGGGCGAGCCGTCTTCCGTAGGGAAGATCGCGACCGGCGTCGAAGAGCTCGCCCATGATCTCCCAGAAAACGTTCCGCGGATGCGCGTAGTACTGCGACGCGGCCAGCGAGGCCTGGCCCGGCATCGAGCCGAGCACGAGCACGCGCGCCGCATCGTCGGCGACGCAGGGGAAGCCCTCGCTCTTGGGCAACCGGTCCACGGGTGTGCGCTCGCGCCGGCTCACCCGGGCACACCATGCCCTTCGGGGTGCGGGACCGGGACCAGGCTCACCCCGCGGCAACCGAGTCGAAGAGACCCCCGCGGCGCAGCGCCGCAACCAGTTCATCGAGGCCGAGCGGTGGGCTGAAGACGTAGCCCTGGGCGAAGTCGCAGCCGAGCACCTCGAGCATCTCGGCCTGTCGCGGCTCCTCCACGCCCTCGCCCACGACCTGGATGTCCAGGCTGTGCGCCATCGCGATCAGGGCGCCGAGCATCGCCGCTGCGCTGGTCTCCGGGACGATGTGGGCGAGGTAGCCGCTCTGCAGTTTCACCGCGTCGGGCGAGAGTCGCTTGAGGTGCCCGAGCGAGGAGACGCCGGTGCCGAAGTCGTCGAGCATGACCCGCACGCCGAGCGATCTGATCCGCTCGATCTCCTCCCAGATCTCCTCGCGGTCCTCGACGATCAACGCCTCGGTCAGGTCGATGGCGAGCATTCCGGGCTCGAGCCGGTGACGATCGATCGTTTCCCGCAGCAGGTCGACGATGCGGGCGCGGAACTGCTTGCTCGATACGTTGACGCAGACGTAGTCGAGACGCGGGTCGACCTCGCGCAGCCGCCGGTACGCGTCGCAGGCCCGGTCCAGGGTCCAGCGGCTGAGTTCCTCGATGAGCTGGGTGTCTTCAGCGATCGACACCGTCTCCCCGGGCGAGATCGTGCCGTGCTCCGGATCCTGCCAGCGCAGCAGGGCCTCGACGCCGACCGGGTCGCGGCGCAACTGCAGGTCGAGGTTCATCTTCTCGGTGAAGAACTTGAAGTCGTTACGCCCGCCCTCCTTGACGTGGTACATCACCTTGTCGGCGTTTTTCATCAGCGTGGCGAGATCGCGGCCGTCGTCCGGGCACACGGTGATTCCCACGCTTCCCGAGATCGCCTCCCTGTGCCCTTCGAGCTGGAACGGCCTGGCGAGCTCGGCGAGGATCTTGCGCGCGACGATCTCGGCATCGACGTGGCTGTTGATCTCCGCCAGCAGGACGATGAACTCGTCGCCGCCGAAGCGGGCCACGGTGTCGGCCTTGCGCACGCAGGAGGTCAGGCGCATCGCCACCTCCTTGAGCAGGCGGTCGCCCGCCGCGTGGCCGAGGGTGTCGTTGATCCACTTGAAGCGATCCAGGTCGATGAACAGCAGTGCCATGCGCACCCCCTTCCGGAGCGCGTTCTCGATGGCCCGGCCGAAGCGGTCCTGGAACAGCTTGCGATTGGGGAGGTTGGTCAGCGTGTCGTAGTTGGCCTGGTATTGGATGACGCGGTCGGCCTTCTTGCGTTCCGTGACGTCGTGCAGCGTACCCGCCACCACGCCGGCCGAATCGGGCTTGTCGCGGTTGACCTGCAACGCCATCTCGACCCAGACGACCTGGTTGCCCCGCCCGAGCAGGCGCAGCTCGATGTCACTGCCGGCAACGCGACCCTCGAGCGCCTCGCGAAGCAGCTGCTGGAACAGGAGCTGGTCTTCCGGATGCACGAAATCCTCGAGGGCCCGGCCGAGACTGTCGACCGTTTCGTAACCGGTCAGACGCCTCCAGGCAGGATTGATCATCTTGAGCTGGCCACGCTCATCGAGCTGGAACAGGACCTCGCGGACCGTGTTGAAGACCGATGCGTAACGGGCGTTGGCACGCTTCAGCTCGGCGTCGGCTCGCGCCACCTGGCGCCGTAGCACCACCGGCTGCCAGAGCAGGACGAATACCAGGTAGGCGAACAGGAGCGACGCGAGCAGGGCGAGCAGGATATTCACGTAGAACCGCGGCGGCGCGTCCCACGCCTGCAGCGGCGCGAAACGCAGCTCCCATCTGCCGTCCGGCACGGCGACGTCCGCGACGACCTGCTGTCCCGGCACGAACGCGAGCGGATCGCCAGCCACCGCCTCGCCGTCGATCACCAGCTGATAGCGGTAGCGCTCGACATCGAGCCGGTCCAGGCCGGCGTCGCGCACGAGGTCCCGCAGCTCCAGAACCACCGAGGCGAAACCCCAGAACAGGGGATCGCCCTCCCGGTCGAGCTGGTAGATGGGCTTGTGCCCGATCACCGCGCTCTGGCCGTTGTCGAGCGTCAGGGGCGGGCTGAGCGCGACGCGCCCGTCGACCATCGCCTGGTGGGCCGTCGCCGCCGCGTACCGGCTCTCCACCACCCGCTGGCCAAGCATCGGCCGGTAGCCGCTGACCGGATAGACGTGCCGCACGACGCCTTCGGGCGAAAGGAGCAGTCCGCTGATCGCGCCCACGCCGCGCAGCAGGTCGGCGGAGTGGGTCTCGAAATCCTCGACCTCCCCTTCATGGTGGCGGAGGTAGGATTCCATCGACTCTACCGCGGCGAGCGAGCGACTGACCTGACGTTCGATGACGGAGACGTAGCGGTACAACTCGCCGCGCGCTTCCTGCCGGCGCTCGTCGATCCAGCCTTCCCTCTCGAGGTGGAGCAGGTACCCCCCGCCCGCCAGAAAGAGCAGCAACGCGAGCGCGGACAGTGACAGGGGACGCCGAAGCCGGGAGTCGCTCATCTGCGTTTCTCATCCATGCCCGCCCCGCTTGGCCCGGTGCATCCCGCGCCGTCACGACGCCCCCTCGCATCGCCGCAAAGCCTTGACACGGCTCCGCGTCTACAAGCTTAAACCATCCGTCGAAAGCGGCGCCAACCGCCACGCAGCGCACCGTCCTTGCGGCTGGGAGGCCGCAGCGACCCCCATGCTCACGACGCCGATGACGCACGCCGGGCCGGTGGCCTCCTGCGACGGGGTCGGTTATGTCCCGGCACGTGCGACACCCGCCACCACGGGGCGCATCCGGTGCGTCAGCGGCACCACCTCGCTGCCGAGACGATCCTGGTAGATTGCCGTGTAGGCCAGGACCCGCTGCAGGTAGTTGCGGGTCTCGTGGAACGGAACGTTCTCGATCCAGACGTCGGCCTCCTCCATACCGGCGTCGGGCAGCCACTGCCGGACGCGGTGCGGCCCCGCGTTGTAGGCGGCGATCGCCAGCACCGGGTGGTCGTCGAGTTCGTCGAGCAGCTTGCGCAGGTAGTGGGTTCCGAAACGCGCGTTGAGGTCCGGGTCGAGCAGGCGCCACTTGCTCGCCAGCCGTGTGCCGAGGTCGCTGGCGATGCGCCGCCCGGTCGCCGGCATGATCTGCATGAGCCCCAGCGCCCCCGCCGAAGAGCGTGCCCTGGCGTTGAACGCGCTCTCCTGGCGCGCCATGGCGAAGACCCAGGCCGGGTCGAGCCGCTGGTTCCGCGCCCGGGCGGCGAGTTCGGACCGGTAGGCGAACGGGAAGCGGATCTCGAGGTCGTCCCAGTAGCGTGCCGAGCCGAGCGCGAAGATCGCACGGTCGTACCAGCCCCAGTGGTAGGCCAGGCGCGCCGCCAGCCTGAACTGTTCGCTGAGGCGACCGGCCAGCGCCGCACGCCACTCCCTGCGGGCATCGATCACGAGGCCGGCGTGGAAGAGTTCGCGGGCCCTCACGATCCCGGGCTCGCGGTCCAGGTCGGCATCCCCGGCGACGGGGCCCGAAACCGGGTCGTGGTCGAAACGGTAAGGCTCGCCGAGGCGGTCGGCGGCGAGGAATTCGTAGTAGCCACGACCGGAGGCCAGCGCACGGTAGAGCGCTTCGGCCTCTTCCGTCTGCCCCTGCGCCTCCAGCACACGGGCCCGCCAGTAACGCCAGCGGGCCTCCTCCGCCTCCTCGCTAGGCATGCGCCGCAGCCACTCCAGGGCCTCCCCCCAGCGACCGTGGCGCACGGCGACGCGCACCGCCCAGCCTCGCACGTCCTCGTCATGCCAGGCGGCAGGCATCGCGGACATGCGCTCGAGGGCCCGCGGGTCACCGTCGAAGGCGTACTCGAGCGCGATCTTGCGCTCGACCTCCCGGCGTTCGGTCTCGCCGAACGCCTGGTCCTGGCGCAGCGATCGCCAGGCCGCGTCGGCAGCCGGCGCGTCGTACCCGGCCAGCCGTTTCACCCCGTACGCGAGGATCTTTCGCTCCATCTCGCCATCGGCCCGGAGCGCCGGCAGCTCGAGACCGGCTCGCGGATCACGCCGGACCTCGATCCAGAGGTCGGTGCGCGCTCGATCGGCCGGATCGAGATAGCGGCGCAGGTACCGCGCCAGGCGGACCTGGCCGCGCTTGATCGCGAGTTCCACCCGCTCCCTGGCCAGTTCGTGGGTCAGCTGCCCCGCCGCGCGCCAGGCGTCGAAGAGCGGATCGCATTCGCGCGGCTGGGAACGGCCGACGAGCCACAGTTCGCGCGCCCCGGCCCACGCCTCGGCGAGCCTCCCGATCCTGCGCTGGGCATCGTGGAAGCGACACTCGGCGCGCGTGCCGAACCCGGGCCGGTACGCCGCGAGGTACTCGCTCCAGCGCCCTTCCCGTGCCAACCGCTCGAGCCACCTGCCGCGCAGACGGGACTCGAGCGGGGTCGACGCGAAGGCCTCGAGCGCCGCCTGCGCCGCCGCGGCGGAAAGCGTGTCCAGCCGCCGCTCGAGATCCCAGTAGCTCAGGTAGGGGTGCAGCGGGTAATCGCGCAGCCGCACCTCGAGCTCGCGGAACCGGCCGAGATTTTCCGAGCGCAGCGCCTGGCGCGCTTCCAGGAACAGCTCGCGCTCGGCACGCAGCAGCGTCCCGTCGTCGGCGGAAGACGGCGGGCTGCCCCAAAGGACCATGAAAACCGCCAGAGTGCTGAAGCACGTAACACGTACCGAGCGGGTCGGTTTCACTTGCGATGCCCCCCTTCACGAGGCCGGCTCCGATCGTGGTGATCGGGCAACAGCGGATCGTCGTCGTCCATCAGGATGCGGTTGGCCGGCCCTTCCATGTCTTCGTACTGGCCGCTGCGCGCGGCCCAGAACAGCACGCCGACCATCACCAGACCGATGACGATCATCAGCGGGATGAGGAAATAGATCACCTCCACGGGACAGCCTCCGCGCCTCCCCCCCGGGAGACGAGCGCCGGCTCCACCGAGGGCCCGTGCGGCGCCGATTCGGGTTCGTCGGTGGGTAGGCCGCGGCGCAGCCGTGCCGCGTTGCCGATCACTGCAAGCGAACTGAGCGGCATCGTCAACGCGGCCAGCAGTGGGGTCACCAGGCCGGACATCGCCAGCGGCACCATCACGAGGTTGTAGGCGATCGACAGACCGATGTTCTGGCGCACGGTGCGCAGGGTCGAGGCAGCGAGGCCACGCGCCTCGGTCAGCTGCCCCAGCCGGTCGTGGCCGAGCACGATGCCCGCGCAATCGACCGAGACGTCGGTGCCGCTGCCGAGCGCGATGCCGATGTCGGCCCGGGCCAGCGCCGGGGCATCGTTGACGCCGTCGCCGACCATCGCGACGCGGTGCCCGGCACGCTGCAACCCGGCGATCGCCGAGGCCTTGCCCTCGGGGAGCACGCCGGCCACGACCGATTCGATGCCCAGTTCGCCGGCGACCGCCCGGGCGACGCCCTCGCGGTCGCCGCTCAGCAGCGTCACGCCGATGCCTGCCCGGCGCAGCTCGGCGACCACGCGGGCGGCATCCTCGCGCAGGCGGTCGGCGAGCGCGAACAGGCCGACCACCGCGCCGTCGACGGCGGCCATGACCACGCTCTCCCCGCGGGCCTCGTGCTCCCGGCAAGACGCGGACCAGCCGGGTTCCGGGGTCACGCCTTCGGCCTCGATCCAGGAGGGGCTGCCCACGAGCCAGCGACGCCCCCCGACGGTGCCGACGACGCCACGCCCCGGGCGAGCCCGGAAATCTGCGACGGCGGGGCCGCCATCCGCCACGCCGTGACGCGTCGCGTAGCCGACCAGCGCCGCGCCGATGCCGTGTTCCGAGCGACACTCCAGGGCGGCCACCGCACCGAGTCCTTCCACAGGTTCGATCCCGCGCCAGCGGCAGGCGACCACCTCCTGTCGCCCCCGGGTCAGCGTTCCGGTCTTGTCGAAAACCACGTGGTCCGCGCCGGCCAGCGCCTCCAGCGCCACGCCGCTCTTGACCAGGATGCCACGCCGCGCCCCGGCGCCCGCGGCCACGGCGATGGCCATCGGCGTGGCCAGGCCGAACGCGCACGGGCAGGTGACGATCAGCACCGCGACCGCCGCCATCAGGGCCGGCTCGATGCCTCGCCCGAACCAGGCGGCGAAGGTCAGCGCGGCGAGACCGAGGGTCGCGACGACGAACCACGGTACGATCCGGTCGGCGAGGCGCTGGACCGGCGCCTTGCGATCCTGCGCCGCCTCCACCAGACGGGCGATCCGCCCCAGCGCGGTGTCGGCCAGCGTCTGCTCGACCTCGAGAACGACGCTGCCGTCGAGGTTCCGGGTGCCGGCATAGAGGCGCTCGCCAGGCAGGCGCGTTCGCGGCGCGCTCTCGCCGCTGAGCAGCGACTCGTCGACGGCGGTCTCGCCTTCGACGATACGGCCGTCGACGGGCAGCCGCTCGCCGGGCCGGACGCGGACCCGCTCCCCGGCGCGCAGCGAGCGCACCGAGACCCGCTGCTCGCCGTCCTCCCCGAGGCGCGTGGCGACCCGCGGCTGGAGTTCGAGGAGACGGTGCGTCGCCGACATCGCCTGGCGCCTCGACAGCCCCTCGAGGTGGCGGCCCACCAGGATCACGAACAGGAAGTTGACGACGGTGTCGAAGTAGACGCCGGCCTCGTTTCCCCCGGCAACCATCGCCCAGGTGGAGTAGAGGTAGGTGGCGAGCGCGCCGATGGCGATCGGCAGGTCCATCGTCGGATGGCCATGGCGCAGCCCCGACCAGGCCCCGCGCAAGAACGGCCAGCCGGCGTAGAGCAGCGTCGGCGTGGCGAGCGCCCAGCCAGCCCAGTGCAGCAGGTCCCGGTGTTCGCCCCGGTCGGCCCCGGTGTAGAGCGCGATCGAGATCCACAGGAGGTTCATCATCGCGAAGCCGGCGAAGGCCAGCCGGTAGAGCCGTGCCCGCTGGGTCCGCTGCAGGCGACCCTCGACCGCGTCGGCGTCGAACGGCAGCGCTGCGTAGCCGATGCCGGCCAGGGCCTCGAGCAGGCTCGACAGGGCGGTTTCGGCGGGATTCCAGCGCAGGGTGAGGCGGCGCGAGGCGAGGTTCACCTGGACCCGGTCCACCCCGGGGCGCCGGCCGAGGTGACGCTCGATGAGCCAGGCGCACGCCGCGCAGTGAATGCCCTCGACCAGCAGCTCCGCCTCAAGCAGGCTCTCGCGCGGACGGACGAACTCGGCCTGGACGTCGGCCAGGTCGAAAACCGCGGGGTCCTCGGCCTGCTCCGGCGGCGGGGCGAGGGGCCGGCCATCGGGGGTGCGGGCATAGAACCCCTCGAGACCCGCGGCGTGGATCGCCCCGCAGACGGCCCGGCAGCCCGGGCAACAGAAATCCCGGGACTCATCCGCGACCACGGCGCGCAGCGCCGGATCGGGCGCCGGGAGCCCGCAGTGGAAGCAGCTCGGTTCGTGTTGCGACGTTGGCATGGGCGCCGGCCCCCGTGGGCCGCGGCTCCGATCAGTCGCGCCGGACCGCGATCCGGCGGGCCATGTCGTAGACCTTGTCCCCGGACTCGACCTGCACGATCAGGTCCCAGATCCCGGGGAGCGGGAAGGTCACCTCGGCGCCCACCACGCCCGGCGCCTCGGTGACCATCGGTTGCTCGAAATCGGCCTTGGCATCGGACGGCCGGTAGGCGAAAAAGCGGGCCCGCTCGGCGTGGACCGGCAGGCCGCGCTCGTCCTTCGCGGCGACGCGCACCCCGACCGGGATGCCGAGCCGCACGGGCTGCGGCAGGTCGAGCCGGACCTCCCAGGTGTCGGGATGGGCCAGTTTCTGCGCCGCGCGCGTCTCCGCGTAGGCGCGGCCCCGCTCGTAGTAGTCCTCGACCACCAGGCCGGGGCTGGTGGTGACGGCGAGGACGACCATCGTGACGTTGGCGAGCAGGACGACGGCGACCAGGGCGAGCCAGCCGATCACCCAGGGGTTTCGCCACGGTGAATCGGCTGGCTGGCGTGGGGCGGTAGCGGCTTCCATTCGCGCTCTCCCGGCAGGGTCTCTGTTCACTTCGGGCATTGTCTCACCGGAGGTCCGGATCGTCCCTGACCGGCGTCAGCCGGGGCCGAAGAAGACGCTCTCGACGGCGGCGCTCGCCTCGGGATCGCCGCGCGCGGCGATCTCGAAGACCACCGGGCTGCTCCCCGATTCGAGGCGGTCGCCCGGCGCGCGCAGGAATACCACCAGGGTGGCCACCCGCCCCGCCTCGACGCTCACGGGTGCCTCGGCGCCGACCAGTTCGAGCCCGGGCAGGCCGCGGGCCGACACCTCGATGTCCAGCGTGCCGGTCGTCTTGTTGAGCAGTTTCAGCGTGTACTTGTTCTGGATCGAGCCGTCGCTCTGCTGGACGAACAGCGGCTGACGCTCGTGGAGCACGTTGAGTTCGAGCGTGGACAGCGACGCGAGGCCGTAGACGATGCCGACCAGGGAGAAGAGCATGATGGCCGCGTAGACGATCACGCGCGGACGCTTCCACAACGTGGGTTGCGGCCTGCCCTCGACCTCGTCGAGCGAGGCGTAGCGGATCAGCCCGCGCGGGCGCCGCACCTTGTCCATGACCGCATCGCACGCGTCGATGCAGAGCGCGCAGGTGATGCACCCTTCCTGCTGGCCCTGGCGGATGTCGATGCCGGTCGGGCAGACCGCCACGCACTGCCGGCAGTCGATGCAGTCGCCGAGCTCCGTGTCGGTGCCGCCCTTGCGCACCCGGCCGCGCGGCTCCCCGCGCTTGAGGTCGTAGGTCGGCAGCACGGTCTCCCGGTCGTACATGACGCCCTGGAGCCGGGCGTAGGGGCAGAGCCAGAAGCAGACCTGCTCGCGCATATGGCCGGCGAAGACGTAGGTGAACGCCGTGAACACGGCGATCGTGACGTAGGCGACCGGCGGCAGCTCCAGGGTGATCAGGCGCCCCCAGAGTGTCCAGCTGTCGGTGAACCAGGCCACGAAGCTGACCCCGGTGACCACGCCGATCAGGATCCACAGCAGGTGCTTGGCCAGCTTGGCGCGCCACTTCTCGGCCCACGGCGCCCCGTCGAGCCGACGCCGCGCCTGGGGCGGGCCCTCGAGCTTCTCCTCGATGAGCGTGAAGACGTCGGTCCAGACGGTCTGGAAGCAGAAGTAGCCGCACCAGACCCGCCCGGCCGTCGCGGTGACCACGGCCAGGAGGATGGCGAAGAACAGCAGCAGCAGGGACAGCATCCAGAAATCCTGCGGCAGGACCGTGGCGCCGAAGATATGGAACTTGCGTTCGGGGATGTCGAACAGCACCGCCTGCCGCCCGTCCCAGCGCAGGTACGGACCGAGGAAGAAGATCAGCCAGACCGCGCTCGCCCACCACTTGAGCGTGCGGAAGCGACCGCCGATCCGCTTGGCGTGGATGGTTTCCTTGCCGGTGTTGACGTGCCAGTGCCCCGCCTCCTCGTAGAGCGCGTCGAGCTGCTGGCCAATGGCCTGATCGTTGTGCGTCTCTGCCACGTGGATCGACTCGCCGGAATGCAGGGGTTGTGACCGCGACGACGGACGGCAGTTTCACTCCGCATCCGCGCACGCCGCTCGATTGGCATTTTACCAGTTACTTAACTTGCGGCTCCGGCCAGAGGGGGGATGCGCTCCCCCGACCGCGAACTCAGGACTCGCGGTGGCGCTCCGCGTCCCGGTCGATCAGCTTGCCGACCTTGTAGCCGAGATAGGCGATGACCGCCACGGCGCCCACCACCGCGAGGATCGAACCGATGACCACTGCGTCCATGTCCGGGATCTCCCTGGCTCGGGGTGAAGCGGGGCCAGGGCGCCGGTGCGCCCGGGGCCCGCGCTCCGTTACTGGCCGCCGCCGAGCCGGTGCACGTAGATGGCGAGCTTCTTGATCTCCGTCGCGTCGAGTTGGTCACCGAAGGCGGGCATCACGGCGTTGCGCGTCTCCGGCACGCCGGGAGCATTGACGCCGTAGGCGATGGTG
Source organism: Gammaproteobacteria bacterium (assembly GCA_033722135.1). GTDB lineage: Bacteria > Pseudomonadota > Gammaproteobacteria > QNFN01 > QNFN01 > QNFN01. The sequence goes on from JAWVZO010000013.1 coordinate 22,539, forward strand.
TGACGGATGCCCGCCACGCTGCCATCGAAACGCCAGATGTGATCCGTGAGGTTCGGCGCACCCAGCGCCGGGTTGCCCTTGGCGTCCATCCCGTGGCAGGCGAAGCAGGCGCCCTTGCCGGTGAACAGTACCTTGCCGGCCTCGTGCTCCTTGCCTTCGGGAAGGCCGGCAACGTAGGTGGCGAGGTCGTCGAGCTCCTGTTCGCTGAAGCGCGAGACGTGAGCGGGCATCATGCCCTGCCGCCCGTTGACGATGGTCTCCATGATCTTGTCGATCGATCCCCCGTAGAGCCAGGCGTCGTCGGCGAGCACCGGGTAGCCCGGGTTGCCCTGGCCGCCGCTGCCGTGGCAGGGCGCGCAGCGGTCGCCGAACAACACCTTGGCCGAGGCGTCGACGTAGTTGGAGAGCTCCCGGTCCTCGAGGATCGCGGCCGGCTCGAGCTCGGCGATCTTCTCCTCGAAGGGACCGCGGATCTCCTGTAGCTCCGCGACGCTCTCCTTGTATTCGCCGATCGAGCTCCAGCCGATCACGCCCTTGGTGTAGCCGTCGAGCGTCGGCCACATCGGGTAGAGGATTCCGTAGATGACGACGAAGATCCAGCTGGCATGGAACGCGATGGTCCACCAGCGAGGCGGCGGGTTGGTCAGCTCGCGGAGGTTGTCGTCCCAGACGTGGCCGGTGTCCGGGGCATCGTAGGGATTGGTGTTATCGCTCATCGCTTGTCTCCGGACTCGCGGGGCTCGCCGTTCTCGTCGCCGTCCTCGAACGGGATGTGACGCCGGGACTCGAGCCGTTCGCGGTTCTTGGGGCGGAACACGGTGAAGAAGAGGCCGATCATCAGCAGGAACACGACGACGGTCAGGATCGTGCCGATCCAGTCCTGCACGGTCATCGCCGACCAGTCGGTCGCGAAGTAGTCGCCGAGGCTACTCACGGTAATCACGGCCCTCGCGGAAATCGATCATCGTGCCGAGCACCTGCAGGTAAGCGACCATGGCATCCATCTCGCTTTTCCCGTCCACCTCGGCCGGTGCAGCCTCGATGTCGGCGTCGGTGTAGGGCACGTTGAGAGTGCGCATCGCCCGCATCCGGGCCTGGATGCCGGCGCCGTCGATCGTGCCGTCGTCGAGCCAGGCGTAGGTCGGCATCACCGACTCCGGCACCACCGCGCGGGGGTCGCGCAGGTGCTGGCGGTGCCACTCGTCGGAGTACTTCCCGCCGACGCGCGCCAGGTCGGGACCGGTGCGCTTGGAGCCCCACTGGAACGGGTGGTCGTACTTGGACTCGACCGCGAGGGAATAGTGGCCGTAGCGCTCGCGCTCGTCGCGGAAGGGCCGGATCATCTGCGAGTGGCAGAGGTAGCAGCCCTCGCGCTGGTAGATGTCACGGCCGGCCAGTTCCAGCGCGGTGTAGGGCCGGACCCCGTCGCCCGGGTTCCAGTCCGCGAGGGTCTGCCCCTCTTTCCGCTGCCACATCACCTCGGGAAACTTGGCGCTGCCGTCCGGGTTGCGCTGTTTATCCTCCATCGTGGAGTCCAGATAGAACAGCGGCACGATCTCCACGATCCCGCCGACCGACACCACCAGCGCCGTCATCAGCGTCAGCGCCAGGATGTTCTTCTCCATCAACTGCTGGAACTTGCCCGACTCCTGGTTCTCGTTCGCCATGGTCCGTTCCTCCTCAGACGCTCGCCGGCGCGGTGCCGGACTCGCCGACACGCCCCTCGGCCGACGCCTTGCGCACCGTCATGATGACGTTGAACAGCATGATCACCGCACCCGTGACGACGAGCGCGCCGCCGACGACGCGCAGCGCGTAGTAGGGATGCATCGCCTCGACCGATTCGGCGAAGGTGTAGGCCAGCGTGCCGAAGTCGTCGTAGGCCCGCCACATCAGGCCCTGCATGATCCCGGAGACCCACATCGCCACGATGTAGATGCAGGTCCCGACCGTGGTCAGCCAGAAGTGGGTGTTGACCAGCCTGGTGGAGTACATCTCCGTGTTCCAGAGGCGGGTGAACAGGTGGTAGAGCGCTCCGGCCGCGATCATCAGCACCCAGCCGAGCGCGCCGGAGTGGACGTGGCCGATGGTCCAGTCGGTGTAGTGCGAGAGCGCGTTGACGGTCTTGAGCGACATCACCGGGCCCTCGAAGGTCGACATCGCGTAGAAGGCCAGCGCGGCGATCAGGAAGCGCAGCACGTAGTCGGTGCGCAGCTTGTCCCACGCCCCCGACAGGGTCATCATGCCGTTGATCGCGCCGCCCCACGACGGGATGATCATCGCCAGCGAGACC
>JAWVZO010000014.1:0-24665 GCA_033722135.1 Gammaproteobacteria bacterium
CCACCAGGTGGCGTAGGTCGAGAACTTGTAGCCACGACGGTACTCGAACTTGTCGACCGCCTTCATCAGGCCGATGTTGCCCTCCTGGATCAGGTCCAGGAACTGCAGGCCGCGATTGGTGTACTTCTTGGCGATGGAGATCACCAGGCGCAGGTTGGCCTCGACCATCTCCTTCTTGGCGCGCCGCGCCTTGGCCTCGCCGAGCGACATGCGGCGGTTGACGTCACGGATGTCGGCGAGCGGCATGCGCGCCTCTTCCTCGAGGGCGATCAGCCGCTTCTGCTGCTTGAGGATCTCGGCCTTGTGCTGCTTGAGACCCTCGACGAACGGCTGACGGCTGCGCAGGTGCTTGTCGAGCCACTTCGGGTTGGTCTCGTTCTCCGGGAAGGTGTCGATGAACACCTTGCGCGGCATGCCGGCCTCGCTGACGCAGCAGTGCAGGATGCCGCGCTCGTGGCGGCGCACCTCGGCCATGGTGTCGCGCACGGCCTGGGCGAGCTCGTCCTTCAGCGGCTGGGCGAGCTTGAGGGACTGGATCTGCTTGGCGAGCTCGACGCGCAGCTTGGCCGACTTCTGGTTGCGGAAGCCCTGCTTGGCCGCGGCGGCCTCGAACTTGGCGTAGGTGGACCGCAGCTTCTTGAAGAACGCGGCGACCTCGGCGGGGTCAGGGCCGGTCGGGCCGCTGTTCGAGTCGTCGTTGTCGCTGTCGTCGTCATCGTCGTCGTCCCGCGACGACGAGCGGCCCTGCGCGGCGCTGGGCATGACCGGCTGGGCGATCTCCTCGTCGGGGTCGGCGAAGCCGGTCATCAGGTCGGCGAGGCGGGTCTCCTCGGCCTCGACCTGGTCGTAGACGGCGAGGATGCGCTGCGCGGCGGCAGGGAATTCGGCGAGCGCGGCGAGCACCTGGCCGAGGCCGTCGTCGATGCGCTTGGCGATCTCGATCTCGCCCTGGCGGGTCAGCAGCTCGACGGTGCCCATCTCGCGCATGTACATGCGCACCGGGTCGGTGGTGCGGCCGAACTCGCTGTCGACGGTGGCCAGCGCGGCGGCCGCGGCCTCGGCGACGTCCTCGTCGGCCGCGACCGAGTCGCTCATCACCAGCGCGTCGGCATCCGGGGCGTTCTCGTGCACCGGGATGCCCATGTCGTTGATCATGCTGATGATGTCTTCGATCTGCTCCGGATCGACGATCTCGTCCGGAAGGTGATCGTTCACCTCGCCGTAGGTGAGGTAGCCTTGCTCCTTCCCGCGGGCAATGAGCTGCTTCAACTGGGACTGCTGCTGTTCCTTGTTCATCGCGAATCCGTCTCCCGCGCGGGAGGAGCAAAGAGTGGAGGGAAAACCACCATTGTAACTTGACTTGCCATCTACATCCAAGTTAGGTGGCGATCGTCGACATTTCAACGACCGCCCAGCAGGCGCCTGAGTTCCTCCTTGCCGTCGGCGTCGAGCGTGCCCTGGCGGTCCCGCGCCAGCAGTGCGTCGATCCGCGCGTCCCGCGCCAGCCGGTCGAGGCGGCGCACGGCGTCGTCGAACTCCGCCTCCCAGCCCGCCTCGGGCACGATCTCCTCGCGCTCCAGCAGGCGGTGCAGGTGACGCCCCTCGGGGTCGTCCCGCCACCGCTCGAGCAGCGCCGCGGTGTTGAGCCCCGGCGTCTCGTGCAGCACCGCGACCATGCGGGCCAGCAGCGCGGCCCCCGGCACCTCCGTCGTCTCCCAGCCTTCGGTCGACGCGACCCGCGCGGCCAGGTCTGGCGACCGCAGCATCAGCGCCAGCGCGACGCGCACCGGGGACGGTCCGCCGGACTGCCGCGCCGGCCGGCGACGCGGCGGGGGTGGCGGCGACTCGGATCTGACGATCAGCTTAGACAGTTTTTCGGAATCGAGATGCACGGCCTCGGCGAGGCGCCCGACGAGCAGCTCGTGGAACACCCCCGCGGGCACCTTGGCGAGCAGCGGCCGGGCCAGCTCGGCGAGGCGCGCGCGACCGTCGGCGCTGGCCGTATCGACCTGCGCGGAGAGCTCGGCGACGAGGTACTCCGACAGCGGCACGGCGCGGTCGAGCCGCGTGCGGAAGCCGGCCTCGCCCTCGGCGCGAACCAGGGTGTCCGGGTCCTCCCCCTCGGGCAGGAACAGGAACCGCGCGGTGCGCCCGTCGCGCTGCGCCGGTAGCGCCTGGTCGAGCGCACGCCACGCCGCCTGGCGCCCGGCGCGGTCGCCGTCGAAGCAGAACACCACCTCCGGGGAGGCGCGGTAGAGGATGTCGAGGTGATCGGCGGTGGTCGCGGTGCCGAGGGTGGCGACCGCGAACGGGATGCCGTGCTGGGCCAGCGCGACGACGTCCATGTAGCCCTCGACGACCACCAGGCGCTCGAGCTGGCGCACCGCCTGGCGTGCCTCGTAGAGGCCGTAGAGTTCGCGCCCCTTGTGGAACAGCGGGCTCTCGGGGGAGTTCATGTACTTGGCCGGATCGTCGCCTAGGGTGCGGCCGCCGAAGCCGACCACGCGCCCGCGGCGGTCGCGGATCGGGAACATGACCCGGTCGCGGAAGCGGTCGTAGGCGCCGCCCTGGCCGCGCTCGATCAGCAGACCGAGCTCGCGCAGGCCGGCGGTCGACTCCGCGCCGAGCGCGTCGCGCAGGCCGTCCCAGCCAGGCGGCGCGTAGCCGAGGCCGAAGCGCGCTGCGGTCGGGCCGTCGACGCCGCGCTGCTTGAGGTAGTCGACGGCCCGCACCTTTTCTCTGTGCTCTCTGAGCTGACGCTGGTAGTAGGCGTTCACTTTCTCGAGCAGGGCGCGCAGTGCGTCGAGCCCCCGGTCGGGCGCGGGGCCCGCCTCGCGCGGCACCTCCAGGCCGACCGAGTGCGCCAGCTCCTCGACCGCGTCGGGGAACTCCATGCGCTCGTACTCCATCAGGAAGCCGATGGCGGTGCCGTGGGCGCCGCAGCCGAAGCAGTGGTAGAACTGCTTGGCCGGGCTGACGGTGAACGACGGGGTCTTCTCGTCGTGGAACGGGCAGCGCGCCTGGTACTCCTTGCCCGCCTTGCGCAGGGTCACGCGCTGGTCGACGACCGAGACGATGTCGACCCGGGCCAGCAGCTCGTCGATGAAGTGTTGCGGGATCAGTCCCGCCATGGCGCGTCCCCTGCCGCAGCACGCCCCAAGGATAGCGGCTCGTGGAGGGCCCGGCGGGCCGGGTTCAGGAGGCGAGGCGCGTCTTGACCGCGGCGCTGACCCGACCCATGTCGGCGCGCCCCTCGAGGCGGCCCTTGAGCAGGCCCATCACCTTGCCCATGTCGCGCATGGAGGTGGCGCCGGTCTCGGCGATGGCGGCGTCGATGGCCTCGGCGACGGCGGACTCGTCGAGCGCCTCCGGGAGGTACCCGGCGATCACCTCGACCTCGTAGACCTCCTGGTCGGCGAGGTCCTCGCGCTGGGCCGCGCGGTACTGCTCGATGGAGTCGCGACGCTGCTTGGTCATCTTCTGCAGCACGCCGACGACGCCTGCGTCGTCGAGCTCGACCTGATCGTCGATCTCGCGCTGCTTGACGGCCGCCAGGATCAGGCGGATGACGGAGAGACGACGGCGGTCACCCTTGCGCAGGGTGTCCTTCATCTCCTCCTGGATGCGGGATTTGAGGGGAGAGGCGTCGCCGCTCATCTACGGCGACGGCCGCCCCGGCCACGCGGGGCCGCGGCGGGACGGGCTCCGACGCGGTTCTGCTCCATGCGCTCGCGGGCCTTGGCGAGTTTCTTCTGGTAGCGCTTCACCGCGGCGGCGGCCTTGCGCTTGCGAACGGAGGTCGGCTTCTCGTAGAACTCGCGGCGGCGGGTCTCGGACAGGACGCCGGCCTTCTCGCAGGCGCGCTTGAAGCGGCGCAGGGCGACCTCGAAGTTCTCGTTTTCCTTGACGCGGACGGATGGCATGCGTGCTGCTTTCCTCTGTTCGTGCGCCGGCGTTCCGCCGACAGAAAGGGCGGCATTGTAAAACCCCGTCCCGGGCGTGTAAAGCAACGGTTGCGCGCCCGGGTCGGAGACGGGAAACTGGCCGGATGCGCGTCCTCGGCATAGAGACCTCCTGCGACGAGACCGGCGTGGCCGTCTACGACACCGCGCGCCGGGAACTCCTGGGCCACGCGGTGCACAGCCAGGTGGCGCTGCACGCCGACTACGGCGGCGTGGTGCCGGAGCTCGCGTCCCGCGATCACGTGCGCAAGACCCTGCCGCTGGTCGCGCGGGTGCTCGACCAGGCCGGCCTCGCCGGGACCGACCTCGACGGCGTCGCCTACACCGCCGGCCCCGGGCTGGTCGGGGCGCTGCTGGTCGGCGCGGTCGTCGCCCGCGGCCTCGCCTGGGGCTGGGGCGTCCCGTCGCTCGCCGTGCACCACATGGAGGGGCACCTGCTCGCCCCGCTGATGGAGGCGGGCGCGCCCGACTTCCCGTTCGTCGCGTTGCTCGTCTCGGGCGGCCACACCCAGCTCATCGAGGTCGGCGGCCTCGGTCGCTACCGGCTGCTCGGCGACACCCGCGACGACGCCGTGGGCGAGGCCTTCGACAAGACCGCCAAGCTGCTCGGCCTCGGCTACCCGGGCGGCCCGGCGCTGGCCCGGCTGGCCGAGTCGGGCGAGCCGGGGCTGTTCCATTTCCCGCGCCCGATGACCGACCGCCCCGGCCTCGACTTCAGCTTCAGCGGCATCAAGACCCATGCGCTGGTCACGCTGCGCGGCGTCGATCCCGGCGACGATGCGGCGCGCGCCGCCGTCGCCCGGGCATTCCAGGACGCGGTGGTCGAGACGCTGGCGATCAAGTGCCGCCGGGCGCTGCGCGAGACCGGCCTGAAGACGCTGATCGTCGCCGGCGGGGTCGGCGCCAACCGGGCGCTGCGCGCGCGGCTCGAGACGCTCGCCGTCGAGGAGGGCGGCACGGTCTGCTTCCCGCGCCTGGAGTTCTGCACCGACAACGGCGCAATGATCGCCCACGCCGGGGCGCTGCGCCTGGCGGCGGGCGAGGCGCCGACCGCGGAACTCGCGGTGCGCCCGCGCTGGCCGATCGACGGCCTGCGCCCGCCGGCCGCGGCCTGAGCGGGGCTCCCTTTCGGGTCGTGTGGGTCGGGCTGCTCTCAAGCTGAAGCCCAAGCTACGGACCCATGCCCGGGCCCGAGGTGGGACCGCTACTTGTCGCCGATCCTCGGCTCCTCGCCGGCTGCCAGCCGGCGGATGTTCGCGGCGTGGCGCCAGAACAGCAGCCCCGTCATGACCGCGCAGGCGATCGCCGGCTCGAGCGCGCCGAAGCGCCACGCCACCCAGGCCGGCGCGAGCGCCGTGGAGACCAGCGCCGCCAGCGACGAGTAGCGCGCCGCGAAGGCGACCGCCAGCCAGGTCGCGACGGTGGCCAGGCCGACCACCCAGTCGAGGCCGATCAGCACGCCGAGCGAGGTCGCCACTCCCTTGCCGCCGCGGAAGCGGAAGAAGACCGGGAAGAGGTGGCCGATGAACGCGGCCAGGCCGACCAGCGCCAACTGCACCGGGGGCAACCCGAGCGCCTGGCCGACCAGCACCGGCACGAGCCCCTTGAGCAGGTCGCCGGCGAGGGTCACCGCGGCCAGCTTCTTACCGCCGAGGCGCAGCACGTTGGTCGCCCCGGGGTTGCCGGAGCCGCCCTCGCGCGGGTCGGGAAGGCCGGCCAGGCGGCAGACCAGCACGGCGCTCGACAGCGAGCCGAGCAGGTAGGCGAGCAGGACCAGGAGGTGACCGGTGGACATCGCGGCATCTTCCCCGCGGCGCGGCGGACCGGTCAAGCGCGGGACGATCCGCTATATTGGCCCTCCAACCGAGCGAGGCAGCGCCCCATGGACCGGATCTTCCTCCGCGACCTGCGCGTCGAGACCATCATCGGCATCTTCGACTGGGAACGGGAGACGCCGCAGACCGTCAGCATCGACCTGGAGATGGCCGCCGACGTGGCGCGCGCCGCGCGCAGCGACGCCATCGACGACGCGCTCGACTACAAGGCCGTCGCCAAGCGGCTGATTGCCTTCGTCGGCGAGAGCCGCTTCCAGCTGGTCGAGACCCTCGCCGAGCACATCGCGGCGATCCTGCGCGAGGAGTTCGGCGTACCGTGGGTGCGGGTGACCGTCAACAAGGGCGGCGCGGTGCGCGGCGCCAGCGGCGTCGGCGTGGTGATCGAGCGCGGCCAGCCCGGCTGACCATGGCCGAGATCTTCGTCAGCCTCGGCAGCAACCTCGACCGCGACCGCCAGTTCCGTCGCGCCGCGCGCGCGCTGCGCGAGGCGTATACCGACGTCGTGCTGTCACCGGTCTACGAGAGCGCGGCGGTCGGCTTCGACGGGCCGCCGTTCTACAACGCCGTCGCGCGCGCCACCACGGAGGAGACGCTCGACGCCGTGCTCGGCACGCTGCGCGCCATCGAGGACGCGCAGGGCCGGGTGCGCCGCGCCGACAGCTTCCACTCGCGCACCCTCGACCTCGACCTGCTGCTCTACGACGACCTGGTGCTCGAGACGCCGACCGTCGCGCTGCCGCGCGACGAGATCCTGCGCTACGCCTTCGTCCTCGGCCCGCTCGCCGATCTCGCCGGCACGCGGCGCCACCCGGTCAGCGGCCTCCCCTACGCCGAGCTGTGGGCCGGATTCGACCGGCCCGGCCAGGCGCTGACGCGGATCGACTTCGAATGGGAGGCGCGGGCGTGAAGCGGCTCTACGGCAGTCACGACCGGATGCTCGTCGGTCACCTCCGAGCGCTGCTCGAGGCGCAGGGCATCGCCTGCGTGATGCGCAACGAGTACCTCGGTGGCGGCGCCGGGGAGCTGCCGCCGCACGAGTGCGAGCCGGAGCTGTGGGTGGTCGACGCGGACGACTGGGAACGCGCGAAGGCGCTGGTCGACGCCCAACTCGGCCCGGCGGCCGCGGAACCGTGGACCTGCCCCGGCTGCGGCGAGCGGATCGAGGGGCAGTTCGCGCAGTGCTGGAACTGCGGCCGGGAAGCGCCCGGGTAAGGCCGGATGGCGCCGCGGGGCTCACCCCGACTTGCGCCGCCCCTTCCCGCCCTTGCCCTTGCGGCCGTTTTCGACCCGCTCCTCGATCGCGTCGAGCCGGTGCATCACCGGGCGCAGCAGCAGCACCAGGGCGACCAGCACCGGCACGGCCTCCAGCCGCCCCATCCACATGATCAGCATCAGCCCGGCCTTGCCCCACCACGGAAGTTCCGGGTTGGTGACGCCGGCCGACAGGCCTACGTTGCCGAGGGCCGAGGTGACCTCGAACAGCACGCGGCTCAGGTCGGTCCCCGCTGGCGCGGCGTGGAGCAGCATCATGGTGCCGACGAACAGGATCACCGCCCAGATCGTCATCATGGTCGTCGCCGCCTCGAGGGCCCGGGCGGCGGTCTCCTGCTCGTCGTCGGAGAGCCGCTTGCGATTCACCAGCCGCGACGGGTGGGCCGCGACGGCCTTGACGCGCCGGGCGGCGGCCCCGACGACGCGGAGGACCCGGCCGAGCTTGAGCCCACCGACGGTCGACCCGGCGGCCCCGCCGACCACCATGCCCAGCACCATCCAGAGCTGGGCCGCGGGACTCCAGGTGGCCACGTCGACGGTGTTGAAACCCGCCGTGCCGAGCGCGGAGAACCACTGGAAGGCACTGTCGACGACCTGCCAACGCCCCGTCGACCAGTGATTCTCGAGCAGCAGCACGGCGCTGCCGGCGGCGAGCAGGAGCAAAAGGGCGCGGGTCTCCGCGTCGCGCCACAGCAGCCAGAACCGACCGCCGGTCAGGAGCCGCACGTGGATGCCGAAGCTGATCGCGCCGAGCAGCACGATGCCCATCATCGCGAGCCTCGGCGCGGTGCCGAAGTCGCCGAGGTTGTTGTCGGTCACCGAGAAACCGCCCGTGGCGATCCCGGTCATGCCGAAATTGACCGCCTGCCACCAGTCCATGCCCGTGATCCGCAGGAGCAGGATCGCGAACGCGGTGAATGCGAGGTAGATCCACCAGATCGTGCGCACGCCCTCGAGCAGGTCGCGGCCGACGCTCTGCTCCCGGCCCTCCGAGAAATAGAGGCGGCGGGCGTCGTGGCTCGGGTGGAACACCGTCAGCATCAGCACGACCACGCCGACCCCGCCGATCCACTGCGAGAAACTCCGCCACCACTGCAGGGCGACCGGCAGCCCGGACTCGTCGTCGACCAGGGTCAGGCCGGTGGCGGTGAACCCCGAGAACGACTCGAACGCCGCGGCCCACGGGTCGGCGAACACCGCGACCTCCGGAAACGCCCGGAGCGTCTCGGCGTGCAGCCCGAGCGCCAGAAACGGCAGCAGGCCGACGCACGGTACCAGCCCCCACGCGATGACCACCGTGGTCATGGCCAGCCGCGTGCCGAGCACATGTTCGACGCGGCACGCCCGAAAGCCGGCGTGGGCGAGCGCGCCGACCGCCAGCCCGGTGATCGCGAACACCGCGGCGGCACGGGTCTCGTCCGCCAGCAGCGCCACCGGGAACGAGGCCAGCGCCATCGCGGCCGGGATGTGCAGGGCCACGGCGATGTCGCGGACGACCGCCTTCAGTTCGTCGGACACGGCGTGGTGCGCTGTTCGGGGTGGGCCATGCGCGCAGCCTAGCACCCCGCCGGAGGGCGGCGACGGGGCGTCAGCCGGCGGCCCGCGTTATTCGCCAGCAGCGGTGGATGCGCGGCGTGCGGCGGAAATCCTCGGGCACGGTCCGGCGGGTGATCTCCTCGATGACGAGGCCGTCGAGCGCCGGCGCGTCGAGCCGGAAGCGGCGGAAGTTGGTCGAGAAGTAGAGCACGCCGCCGGCATCGAGCAGCGCGGCGGTCCCGCGCAGCAGCAGCACGTGGTCACGCTGGACGTCGAAGTCGTCGCTGAGCCGCTTGGAGTTGGAGAAGGTCGGCGGGTCGACGAAGGCGAGGTCGTAGCGGGCGCCGTCGGCGGCGGCCCGTGCCAGCCAGGCGACCACGTCGTCGCGGACCAGCGCGTTGCGGTCGGGGCCGAAGCCGTTCAGCTCCAGGTTGCGCCGCGCCCAGTCGAGGTACGTGGCCGAGAGGTCGACCGAGGTGGTCGCGCGCGCGCCGCCGAGCGCGGCATGGACGGTGGCCGCGCCGGTGTAGCAGAAGAGGTTCAGGAACCGCTTGCCGGCCGCCTCGTCGCGCAGGCGCAGTCGCATCGGCCGGTGGTCGAGGAACAGGCCGGTGTCGAGGTGGGCGTCGAAGTCGACGAGCAGGCGGGCGTCGCCCTCCCGCACCTCGTGGTCGCGGGCCGGCGCCGGCTCCCGCGTGTACTGGTCGCGGCCCTGCTGCGGCGCGCGCAGCCGGTAGGAGACCGCGTCGCGTCCGATCTCCAGCACCTCGGCGACTGCCGCCAGCGCGGCCTCGCGCCGCGCCGCGGCGCGCTCCGGGTCGACACCGGGCGGCGGCGCGTACTCCTGCACGCGCGCGGATAGGCCGTCGGCACAGCCGTAGCGGTCGACCGCGAAGGCGTACTCGGGCAGGTCGGCGTCGTAGACCCGGTAGGCGTCGACGTCCGCCTTGCGCGCCCAGCGACCGAGGTGGCGCAGGTTCTTGCGCAGCCGGTCGGCGAACATCCGCACCCCGGGGTCGGTGGCGCCGGGTGCCGCGCGGACGGCCGGCGCCCTGCCCGCCCAGGACGGCGCCTTCTCGCCGACCGTCCAGCAGGTCAGCGTGCATGGCAGCGCACCGTTGTAGACGGCGTGCGTAGTCGCCGCCTCCGCACCGAGGCGGCGCACGAGCCCCCGGTCGCCGCTGAGCACCGCGGCGCGCCAGCCGCGGAAGCCGGCGCGCAGCGCACGGCCGAGCGCGGCGTGGGTCTCCGCCGCGCCCTCGCGGTCGCCGAGCCGCTCCCCGTAGGGCGGGTTGGCGATCACCAGTCCCGGCGTCACGTCGTTCGGCGCGTAAGCCTCGGCGAGCGGCTGCACGGCGAACCGGATTCGATCGGCGACCCCGGCGGCCGCGGCGCTGCGCCGCGCCAGCGCGACCATCTCCGGGTCGTGGTCGGTAGCGAAGACCGGCACCCCCCCGGCGCGCGCGGCCTCGGCCGCCTCGCGCAGCCGCGCCCAGAGCGCCGGCACATGGCCGAGCCAGCCGAGGAAGCCGAAGTGGTCGCGGCCCAGGCCGGGGGCGATGCCGGCCGCCATCCGCGCCGCCTCGACGGCCAGCGTGCCGCTGCCGCAGAGCGGGTCGACCAGCGCGCCGCCCCGCGCGGCGATCTCCGGCCAGCCGGCAAGCCGCAGCAGCCCGGCGGCGAGGTTCTCCTTGAGCGGCGCCGGGGCACCGCCCGGTCGATAGCCGCGCCGGTGCAGCGCCTCGCCGGAGAGGTCGATGCTCAGCACGCCGCGCCGGCCCTGCAGCACCAGGTTCAGGCGCAGCGACGGGCGCTCCTGGTCGACCGACGGCCGACGTCCGGTGCGGTCGCGCAGGCGGTCGACGACGGCGTCCTTGACCCGCAGCGCGGCGAAGTGGCTGTGGTCGATCGTCGGGTGGCGCCCGGCGAGCGTGGCGTCGACGGCCAGGGTCCCGCCGGGGTCGAGGTGCTCCTCCCACGGCAGTTCGCGCACCGCGGCGTAGAGCGCGTCGCCGTCGGGCGCCGGGAACCGCGCCAGGTTCAACAGGACGCGGCTGGCGACGCCCGACCAGAGGCAGGCGCGGTAGGCGAGCTCGAGGTCGCCGGCGAAGGCCACCCCGGCGCGCGCGGGGCGCACACGTTCGGCGCCGAGCGCGCGCAGCTCCTCGGCGAGCACCTGCTCTAGCCCGCGCGGCACGGTCGCGAAAAGGACCAGCGATTCAGCCACTCCCGTCCTCCAGCGTCTCCCACCGGGCGTAGGTCTCGTCGAGCTCGGCCTCGACCTCGCGCAGGCGGACCGCCAGCGTCCGGGCGTCGTCGCCGCCGTCGCGGTAGCGGTCGGGGTCGGCGAGCGCCTCGTGCAGGCGCGCCTGCTCGGCCTCGAGCGCCTCGATGCGCTCCGGCAGCGACGCGAGCTCGCGCTGCTCGCGGTAGCCTAGCTTGCGGGTGGCCGGTGCGGTGCGCGGCTTCGCCGGTCTCGGTGCGGTGGGCGCGGCGCGCTTCTCAGGCGCCGGCGCCGGGCGCTGGCGCAGCCAGTCGCTGTAGCCGCCGACGTACTCGGCGACCACTCCGCCGCCCTCGAAGACCAGCGTCGAGGTGACCACGGCGTCGATGAAGGCGCGGTCGTGGCTGACCAGCAGCAGCGTGCCGGGGTAGTCGAGCAGCAGCTCCTCGAGCAGCTCCAGGGTCTCGATATCGAGGTCGTTGGTCGGCTCGTCCATGACCAGCAGGTTGCTCGGCCGGCAGAAGAGCCGCGCCAGCAGCCCCCGCGCCCGCTCGCCGCCGGACAGGGTGCGCAGCGGCGCACGCGCCTGGGCCGGGGTGAACAGGAAGTCCTGCAGGTAGCTGATGACGTGGCGCTCGCGGCCGTTGACGCTGACGAACTCGCGCCCCTGCCCGACCAGGTCGACCAGGGTCGCCTCGTCGTCGAGCGGGTCGCGGTGCTGGTCGAAGTAGGCGACCTCGAGCCCGCTGCCGTGTTTCACCGTGCCCTGCTGGGGCGCGAGCTCGCCGAGCAACAGCCGCAGCAGCGTCGACTTGCCGATGCCGTTCGGGCCGACGATGCCGACGCGGTCGCCCTTGAGGATGGTCGTGTCGAGGCCGTCGACGACGACCCGGTCGCCGAAGGCGTGGCGCAGGCCGGTCACCTCGATGACGCGGCGCCCGGACGGTGCGGCACGGTCCGCCGCGAGCTTGACGGTCCCCGTCCGCTCGCGGCGCTGGCGGCGCTCCTCGCGCAGCGCCTGCAGCGCGCGCACCCGTCCCTCGTTGCGCGTGCGCCGCGCCTTGATGCCCTGGCGGATCCACGCCTCCTCGCGCGCCAGCACCTTGTCGAACTCCGCCTCGGCGCGCGCCTCGGCCTCGAGCTCGGCGGCGCGCCGGCGGCGGTAGGTGGCGTAGTCACCCGGGTAGCTGGCCAACCGGCCGCGGTCGAGCTCGACGATGCGCGTCGCGAGCCGCTGCAGGAAGGCGCGGTCGTGGGTGACGAACAGCAGCGCGCCGGCGAACTCCTCGAGGAACGTCTCGAGCCATGTGATCGACGGCAGGTCGAGGTGGTTGGTCGGTTCGTCGAGCAGCAGCAGGTCGGGCTCGATGACCAGCGCGCGGGCCAGCAGGGTGCGGCGACGGGCGCCGCCCGAGAGCGTCGCGAATGGCGCATCGGCCGGCAGCCCCAGGCGCGAGACGACGCGCTCGACGCGCTGGCGCAGCGCCCAGCCGCCCCCGGCCTCGAGGCGGTGCTGCACGTCGGCGAGGCGTTCCAGGCCGGCTGTGTCGTCGTGGCCCTCGATGGCGTGACTCAGGCGGTGGAACTCGGCGAGCAGCGCGCCGAGCCCGCCCAGCCCGCCGGCGACGACATCGAACGTGGTGCCCTCGAGGGCCGTGCCGGCGCCCTCCTGGGTGAGCCAGCCGACGCGCAGCCCGGGGCGGCGCACGATCTCGCCGCGCTCAGGCTCGATCTCGCCGGCGACCAGGCGCAGCAGCGTCGACTTGCCGGCACCGTTGCGCCCGACCAGGCCAAGCCTCTCGCCGGCGTCGATCGCAAGCCCGGCCGCGTCGAGCAGCGCGCGTCCGGCCAGGTCGTAACCGACGTCTCGCAGGGTCAGCAGCATGGGCGGATGGCGACGGAAAGGGGCGCGCCGGCGGGATGACGGGGTCGCGACGCTTGGGACATACTGGCGGGACTCGCTCGCGGGCGGGCATTGTCGCACCGCCCCGAACGCCGGGCAATTCAGGCCGGAACCCCAGCATGAGCCAACCCAAGTACCAGGACCTGCGCGACTTCGTCGCCCAACTCGAGCAGCGCGGCGAGCTGAAGCGGATTCGCACGGAGATCGACCCGCGCCTCGAGATGACCGAGATCTGCGACCGCACGCTGCGCGCGGGCGGACCGGCGCTGCTGTTCGAGAAGCCGAAGGGCCACACGATGCCGCTGCTCGGCAACCTGTTCGGCACCCCGCAGCGGGTCGCTCTCGGCATGGGGCAGGAGGACGTCGGCGCGCTGCGCGAGGTGGGCAAGACGCTCGCCTACCTCAAGGAACCGGAACCACCGTCGGGACTGCGCGATGCGGTGGGCAAGCTGCCGCTGGTCCGGCAGGTGCTGAACATGCAGCCGAAGTCGGTGTCGCGCGCCCCGTGCCGCGAGCACGTCCTCGAGGGGCCCGACGTCGATCTCGGCATGCTGCCGGTGATGACCTGCTGGCCGGAGGACGCCGGGCCGCTGATCACCTGGCCGCTGGTGGTCACGCGCGGTCCGGAGCGCGCCCGCCAGAACCTCGGCATCTACCGCCAGCAGGTGATCGGCAGGAACAAGGTGATCATGCGCTGGCTGGCGCACCGCGGCGGCGCGCTCGACTTCCGCGACTGGAAGCGGGCGCACCCCGGCGAGCCGTTCCCGGTCGCCGTCGCGCTCGGCGCCGACCCGGCGACCATCCTCGGCGCGGTGACGCCGGTGCCGGACACGCTGTCCGAGTACGCCTTCGCCGGCCTGCTGCGCGGCGCCAAGACCGAGGTGACCGACGCCTGCGGTGGCCGGCTGCAGGTGCCGGCCCGCGCGGAGATCGTGCTCGAGGGTCACATCGACCCCGACGAGACCGCCGAGGAGGGCCCGTTCGGCGACCACACCGGCTACTACAACGAGGTCGACCGCTTCCCGGTGTTCACCGTCGACCGGCTCACCCACCGCAGCGATCCGATCTACCACAGTACCTACACCGGACGGCCGCCCGACGAGCCGGCGGTGCTCGGCGTAGCGCTGAACGAGGTGTTCGTGCCGCTGCTCCAGCGCCAGTTCCCGGAAATCGTCGACTTCTACCTGCCGCCCGAGGGCTGCTCCTACCGGCTGGCGATCGTCAGCATGCACAAGCAGTACCCGGGCCATGCCAAGCGGGTGCTGTTCGGCGTCTGGTCGTTCCTGCGCCAGTTCATGTACACCAAGTTCGTCATCGTCACCGACGACGACGTCGACATCCGCGACTGGAAGGACGTGATCTGGGCGCTGACCACGCGCATGGACCCGGTGCGCGACACCACCCTGGTCGAGAACACGCCGATCGACTACCTCGACTTCGCCTCGCCGGTCGCCGGGCTCGGCGGCAAGATGGGCCTCGACGCGACGTCCAAGTGGCCCGGCGAGACCGCGCGCGAGTGGGGCCGGCCGATCCGCATGGACGCCGACGTGCGCGCCCGGGTCGACGCGCTGTGGGACGAGCTCGGCATCCTCGCCGGGCGGGAGTGACCCGCGGGGCGGCTATACTGCCCCCTTGTTCCCCGCCGCCGAGAGAACGAAGGACGCGCGATGCGCAGGATCATGGTCGTCAACCCCAAGGGCGGCTGCGGCAAGACCACGCTGGCGACCAACCTCGCCGGCACCTACGCCAGCCAGGGCGCCCGTGTGGCGCTGGCCGACTATGACCCGCAGGCGTCGAGCCTCGCCTGGCTCTCGGCCCGGCCGGCCGGACGGCCGGCGATCCACGGCGTCCCGGCGACGCCGGGCGAGGAACCGAAGCTGCCGCGCGGCTGCGACATCCTGGTCATCGACGCGCCGGCCGGGGTCTCGGGCAAGCCGCTGAAGCAGCTCGCGAAGACCGCGCAGACGGTGGTCGTCCCGGTGCTGCCGTCGCCGATCGACATCCGCGCCGCCGCCCGCTTCCTCGACGAGCTGCTGACCCTCGGCCGGGTGACCAAGGACCGGCTGCGCGTCGGCGTGGTCGCCAACCGGGTGCGCGAGAAGACGCTGATCTCCGGCACCCTCGACCACTTCCTGCGCTCGCTCGAGGTGCCGTTCGTCGCCTCGCTGCGCGACACACAGAACTACATCCGTGCCGCCGACCGCGGCCTGAGCATCGCCGAGCTGGCGCCGTTCCTGGTCGCCTACGACCGCGTGCAGTGGGCCCCGCTGCTGGGTTGGCTGGACAGCGCGGCCAGCCGCCCCGCCAAGCGCGCCAAGTGATCCCCCGGGTCGACTGACCTGGGCCAATGCCCGCGCCGGGCCGCTTCCCTAAAGTGGCGCGACGTGATTCCCGAGGATTCCCGATGCCTTACACGATCCGGGTCGAGCCGAGCGGACACCGCTTCGAGGCCCAGCCAGACGAGAGCGTGCTCGACGCCGCGCAGCGCCAGGGCCTGATCCTGCCCTACGGCTGCCGCAACGGCGCCTGCGGCACCTGCAAGGGCCGGCTGCGGCGCGGCCGCGTCGCCTACCCGGGCGAGGTTCCGGGGCTCGAGGCGGACGAGGCGGAGGCCGGGCTCGCGCTGCTCTGCCAGGCGCGGCCGCTGGAGGACCTGGAGATCGAGGTCACCGAGATCCACGAGGCCGGGGAGCTGCGCCCCGAGCGCCTGGCGGTGCGCGTCCAGGCACTCGACCGCCTGAACCACGACGTCATCCGGCTGCGGCTGCAGCTGCCCAGGGACCGACGCCTGCAGTTCCTTGCCGGACAGTATGTCGAGGTCGTCACCCGCGACGGCAAGCGCCGCGCCTACTCCCTCGCCAACCCCCCGCACGACGACGGCGCGCTGGAGCTGCACGTGCGCTACGTCGCCGGTGGCGACTTCACCGAGCGGGTGTTCGGCGGCATGCGGGTCGGCGAGGTGCTGCAGATCCAGGGACCGTACGGCGAATTCACGCTGCGCGAGACGTCGCCGAACCCGGTGGTGCTGGTCGCCGGCGGCACCGGCTTCGCCCCGATCAAGGCGCTGGTCGAGCACGCGTTCCACGTCGGCCTCGACCGGCCGCTGCACCTCTACTGGGGCGTACGCGCTGCGCGCGACCTCTACCTCCCGGAGCTGCCCGAGCGCTGGGCCGCGGCACATCCCCGCTTCTCCTACACCCCGGTGCTGTCGGAGCCGCAGCCCGGCGACGCCTGGCGGGGCCGCACGGGATGGGTGCACGAGGCGGTGGCCGCCGACTGCCCGGACACCTCGGGCCTCGACGTCTACGCCGCGGGCCCGCCGGTGATGGTGCGCGCGGTGCGCGACGCGGTCGTCGCCGCGGGGCTTCCCGAGGCGCGCTTCTACAGCGACCCGTTCGAGTGGGGGATCCCGGAGGAGGCGTGACGTCCGGCCGCGCGGTGATGCCCGGCGGCGGCTAGTTCTCCGCGGCGCGCAGCAGCTCGGCCTCGGGGGGCTCGCCTGCCGGCAGATGCCGGGTCGCCGCGCGCGGCCCGTCCGCGCCCCGTCCCGACGCCTCGGCGGCGAGCCGCGCCGCCTCGCGGTAGCAGGCCGCGGCCGCGTCGGTCTCGCCGAGGTGCTCGTGCAGCGCGGCCAGTTCGCGCTGGCCCTCGACCGTGGGCTCGATCGCGAGGCTGCTCTCGAAGGCGCTGCGCGCCTTGCCCCAGAGCTTGTTGCGCATCGCCAGCCGGCCGACGGTCAGCAGCAGCACCGGGTTGCGCGCGTCGCCGGCCAGCCACCCCTCGGCGACCTCGAGCTGGCGCGCCGGCTTGCCGCCGTCGACCAGGCCGTAGAGACGCGCGAGGCGGTCGCTCATGCGCCGGTTGAGGGCGTCGCGCAGCAGCGGCTCGGCGAGGTCGCCGCGCTGGAGATCGATCAGGTGCCGGGCGTAGGTCTGCAGCAGCAGCTCGTTGCCGCGCAGCTCCTTCGGCACGCCCCGCCAGGTCTTGGCGAGGTGGTCGGCGTCGCGCTCGGACGCGGCCTCGTCGAGCAACTCGCCGTGCACCTTGAGTTCGAGGACGCCGTACTCGCCGGCCGGGACCGCCCGGCGGCGGCGCAGTTCCGGCAGCAGCGCGGCGAGGCGCTCCCACGCGCCGAGCTCGAGCAGCAGGCGCGCCTGCAGTTTCAGCACCTGCCGGTGACGCGGCGCCCGGCGCATCAGGTGGTCGAGCGTCGCCTCGGCCTGCTCGAGCTGGCCGTGTTCGAGCTGCAGCTCGGCCTGGGTCAGGCCGATGGCCAGCGCCGCCTCGGGCAGGGTCTCGTGGGCCAGCCGCAGGTAGTGGTCGCGACGGTCGTCGGCGCCCTGCTCCTGAGCCGCGCGCGCCGCGGAGAGGTAGTGCAGCAGCGGCGTCTCGCTGTCGTCGGCCCGTTGCAGCAGGCGGCGCTCGGCCTGGTCCCATTCGCCCTCGGCGTAGGCGAGCAGCCCCTCGGTCAGGTTCCGGCGCGCCTTGCGGTGGCGGCGATGCTCGCGCCACTGGCCGACCCGCCGCGGCAGGCGTCGCGCACCGCCGGCGAGACGCAGCGCGTAGTAGAGCACCGCGAAGGCGAAAAGGATCAGCACCGCGAGCACCGCGAGCGACATCTCGACCGTCCAGTCGCCCACGGCGATCAGCACGTAGCCGGCGTCGCTGAGCAGCAGGAGCGCGGCGGCGGTGGCCGCGAAGAGGATCAGCAGCAAGAAGAGAAGGAACTTCACGACGCCGCGCCGCGCGCTTCCCGGTAGGCCGGCGTGTCGCGCAGCGTGCGCAGCGCCTCGCCCACCTCGGGCAGCGGCGGGTCGATCTCGGCCGCGAGCAGCCGATCGAGCTCCTCGAGCATCGCCCGCGTCGACGCGTGGTCGGGCTCGAAGTAGGTCGCCACCCAGTCGCGCGCGCTGCGCAGGCTCTCGGTGTAGAGCGGCGCCTCGCCGCGCAGCAGCGCGAGGCGCGCGGCGTCGAGCTGCAGGCGCAGGTTCTGGTAGAGGAAGTACTCGAGTTCCGGCGCGAGCATCGGTTCCACCGGCTGGTCGTTGCGCCGCACCTCGACGAGCTGCCTGATCTCGTTCCAGGCGACCGACAGCGCCTCGCGCCAGTTCTCCCCGCGCGCGCCCTCGCCAGCCTCGCCGGCGGCCGCGGCGCGCGGGTCGCCGGCCCGGTAGCGCGCGCCGAGCACCGGCAGCGTCTCGCTGCGCCGGGCCAGGCTACGAAGCGAAAGCGCCAGCCCCTCGACGTCGACGTCGGGCACGGCACGCAGCGCGGCGATCTCCTCGGCGATCTGTGCGCGCACGTCGAGCCACGCGGGATCGCCGAGATCGCGCAGGCGGCTGTCGGCAGTCTGCAGCGCGACGACCGCGGCCTGGATGTCCCCGGCCAGCGCCAGGCGGTGGGCGGCGACGCGCAGCAGGTACTCGATCTCGGCGAGCACCCAGCGGTTGCGGTCCTGTCCGACCTCCTCGCGCAGCGTCTGGTAGGCCTGCTCGGCGAATTCGCGCTGGCGCTCGAGCGCCGCCTGCTGCTCGGCGAGCTGCTGCGCGTTGGCATCGAAACGCTTCTCGACCTCGGCCTCGAGCGCGGCGAGCCGCGTCCGCGCGTCGGCCAGCCCGACATCGAGCGCCTCCTGGGCCGTCGCGACCCGCGCCTCGCGCTCGGCGGACTCCTGCCAGGCGAGGTAGGCAACGCCACCGGCGAGCAGCGCGACGACCAGCGCGACGATGGCGAGCCACGGTCTTCCCGAGGCCGGTCCGGTGCCGCCTCGAGTCGTCGGTCCGGTGGGGGAGTCGCCGTCCACGGTGTCACCGGACGTCCGGGCCTGCGGCGCGGCTTCCGCCTCGGATGCCGTTCCCGGGGCCTGCTCGCCGGCCTCCGGAGTCTTCTCTTCGGGGTCGCTCATTGCTGTTCTCTCGCCGCGGTGTCGGCGCGCCGCCAGGCGACGACGGCCTCGCAGAGGGCCTGGTCGCTGGAGGCGTCGGCCACCCGGATCGGCCCGCCGCAACCCAGCTCCAAGGCTTGTTGTAGCACACGTGCGCTCGAGACAACCAGCGGCGTGGTCCGGAGCAGCGGACGCCCCTCGGGACCGAGCAGCGCCCAGAGGTTGCGCACGCCCTCGACGCTGGTTGCCACGACCACGCCGACGCCACCGGCCCGCCAGCGGGCGATCAGCGGCGCGGGATCGGCCTGCGGTCGCATCCGCCGGTAGACCTCCGCATAGACCACTTCGGCGCCGCGCGCGCGCAGCGTCTCGGCCAGCGTCTCGCGGCCGCCCTCGCCGCGGAAAATCACCACCCGCCGCCCGCGGACGTCGGCCAGCGCGGGATGCGCGAGCAACGACTCGCTGTCGAACCGCCCCTCGGGCTGCACCTCCGGCGCGAGGCCGTGCGCGTCGAGGGCGCGTGCGGTGGCCGCGCCGATCGACGCGGTCGCCAGGCCGGCGGGCCAGGAGCGCCGCGCGCGCACCGCGGCGACGCCGCGCTCGACGGCGTTGGCGCTGATGAAGATGGCGAGGTCGAAGCGCTCCAGCGTGTCGATCACCGCGGCGGCCGCGTCCGGGTCGGACGGCGCCTCGATGGCGATGGCGGGGAAGCGGACCGGGATTCCGCCGGCCTGCGCGACCTGCGCGCAGAGCGCCTCGGCCTGGTGCTCAGGACGGGTGACCAGCACCCCGACCCCGTCCAGCGGGTCGTCAGAGTGCGCGGAGGTCATCCCGGGTAGGCCGCGTAGACCTCGCGCAGGATGCGCCCGGCGCCGCGCTCGAGCAGTTCCTCGGCCAGCGCGGTGCCCAGTTCCGCGGCCTCGTTCCGGGTGCCGCGGCGCTCACCGGCGATCACCTCGCGGCCGTCCGGCGAGCCGACCAGGCCGCGCAGCCAGATCCGCTCGCCATCGAGCACCGCGTAGCCGGCGATCGGCACCTGGCAGCCGCCCGCGAGGCGGGCGTTGAGCGCGCGCTCCGCGGTGAGCTGGACGGTGGTCGCCTCGTCGGCCAGAGGGGCGAGCAGTTCGTGCATGCGCGCGTCGTCGCTGCGGCACTCGATGCCCACCGCCCCCTGGCCGATTGCCGGAAGGCTCTGCGTGGGATCGAGCAGCTCGGCGATGCGACCGTCGAAGCCGAGGCGCTGCAGCCCGGCCCCGGCGAGCAGGATGGCGTCGAACTCGCCGGCGTCGAGCTTGGCCAGCCGGGAGTTGACGTTGCCGCGCAGGTTGCGGATCTGCAGGTCGTCGCGCCAGGCGAGCAGCTGGCACTGGCGGCGCAGGCTGCAGGTACCGACCACGGCGCCCCGCGGCAGGTCGGCGAGCCGGGCGTGGTCGTTGGAGACGAAGGCATCGCGGTGCTCGGCGCGCGCCAGGATCACGGCCAGGTGCAGGCCGGGCGGGAAGCCGACCGGGACGTCCTTCATCGAGTGCACGGCGATGTCGGCGCGCCCGTCGAGCATTCCCTGTTCGAGCTCCTTGACGAACAGCCCCTTGCCGCCGACCTTGGCCAGCGGGCTATCGAGCAGCTTGTCGCCGCGCGTCTTCATGCGCACCAGCTCGACCCCGAGGCCGGGGTGGTGGCGCTGCAGCTCGGCGGCGACGTGCTCGGCCTGCCACAGGGCGAGCGGGCTGGCGCGCGTGGCGATGCGGACGATCTCGGTGGTCATGGACGGCCTCGCTCCGGGAAACCGGGATGGTATCGGCGACCGCCCACGCTGGCAAACGGGCCGACGGTGCCGATCCAGGGTAAATCCTTATCCCGTCAGGAGTATTCACGCATCGCCCCGGGGCTCGATAGATTGCAGCCATGCACCGCGATCGCGCCCAGCGTCGGCGAGCAGGCCGTTTGTCCGCCTGGTGGCTCGGATGGCTGCTGCTCGTCGCGGCCGGTGCCGGCGCCCAGCCGGCGGTGCCCGGGGTCGACGACCTGCAGCGGCTCGCCGGGACGATCCGCGCCGAGCACACCCCCCTGGTGCTGGTGGTCTGGGCACACGACTGCCCGTACTGCCGGGTGCTCGACGAGAAGATCCTGCGCCCGCTGCAGGCGAGCGGCGAGCTCGAGGGGCGCGCCCTGTTGCGCCGGCTCGAGCTCGACGGGCCCGACGTGCGCGACTTCGATGGACGACTCGTCACCTCCCGCGAGTTCGCCGACCGCTACGACGCGTGGTTCACGCCGACGGTGCTGTTCCTCGACGCCGACGGCACGGAACTCGCCGAGCGCATGGTCGGCCTGAGCAACGTCGACTTCTACCCTGCCTACCTCGAGCAGGCGATCGACCGGGCGGTCGCGCGGCTCGCCCCGGAGCGGCTCAGCCCCCGGCCCTGAGCAGCGCGCGCAGCTCCGCGGCGTGACGCCGGCTCACCTCGAGACGCTCGTCGCTGCCCTCGAGCTCGACCTTCAGCACCCCATCCTCCCGGACCAGCGCGCGCAGGGCCCGGCGAGCGACCAGCGCGTTGCGGTGGATGCGCACGAAGCGGTCGCCGAACTCCTCGTGCAACGCCTTGAGCGACTCCTCGAGCAGCAGCTCGCCGCCGGCGTAGACCACGCGGGCGTACTTCTGGTCGGCCTGGAAGAAGATCACCTCGTCGACCGGCACCATCACCAGGTCGCCGTGGCGGCGGGCGCAGAGGTGGGTGCGCGCGCCGCCGAGGCCCTCGGCCTCGGCGAGGGCGCTGAGCTGGGCCCGGTTGACGCGCGAGCAGCCGGCCAGGGCGGCGGCGAGCCGCTCGCCGCGGATCGGCTTGAGGAGGTAGTCGACGGCGTGGAGGTCGAAAGCCTCCAGGGCGTGCTGGCCGTAGGCCGTGGTGAAGATCACCGCCGGGGGTGTGCCGAGCCGGGCGAGGTGATGCGCCGCCTCGAGACCGTCCATGCCCGGCATGCGGATGTCGAGCAGCACCACGTCCGGCCGCAGCCGTTCCGCCAGCGTCAGCGCGCGGGCGCCGTTCTCCGCTTCGCCGACCACCTCCACCTCCGGCAGCGACGCGAGCTGGTGTCGCAGGCGCTCGCGGGCCAGCGGCTCGTCGTCGGCGATCAGCACTCTCATCCGCGCCCCCGTTCCGCCGGCAGGCGCAGCACCGCGCGGAAGCGGTCGCCGTCGACTTCGGTCTGCAACAGGTCGTCGCGCCCGTAGAAGGCGGCTAGCCGTGCCCTGATGTTGTCGAGCGCCATGCGGTTGCCCTCCAGCCGCGGCCCCTGCTCCCCGCCCAGCGGGTTCTCGATGACCAGGCGCGCATCGCGCCCCTCGCGGATTCCACGGACGCTCAGCGTGCCGCCATCGGCGCGTGGCTCGATGCCATGGTAGACGGCGTTCTCGAGCAGCGGCTGGACGATCAGCGCCGGCATCGCCAGCGAGGAATCGAGTTCGTCGACCTCCCACGTCACGTTCAGCCGCTCGCCGAGGCGGAGCTGCTCGATGTTCAGGTAGCGCCGCGCGAGATCGAGTTCGACCTCGAGGGGCACGCCCTCCGACGGGTCGGCGAGACTGGACCGGAAGAGGTCGGCGAGGTCCTCGATGGTCGCCTCCGCAACCTCGGGTCGCGTGCGGGTCAGGCTGGCGACGGTGTTGAGGCTGTTGAACAGGAAGTGCGGACGGATGCGCGCCTGCAGCGCCTCGAGGTGGGCGCGCGACTCGGCGAACACCCGGCGCTGCCACTGGTGGCGCACGTAGAAGTAACGCAGCGAGACCGCGGCGGCGATGGCGCCGATCGCCAGGCTGCGCCAGACGAAGCCCTCGTCCCAGCCGGACGGCAGCAGCGGATCGATACCGAGCGCGTCGACCAGGGCCAGCGCGGCGAGCGCGACGCCGAGGATCACCGCCAGAAGCAGCAGGTAGGCGAACGTCGCGGCGGCGACGTCGCCGAGCCGGGCGAGGTGTCCGCGGGCGAGGCACAGCGCGGCGGTCCCGGTCAGCGCGACCCACTGCACGTAGAGCGAGACCAGGCCGAGGTCGGACCAGCGCCGCGCATCGATCGCCGGCGCGAGGCTGAGAACCAGGGCCAGCATCTCGCCGATCACCACCACGGCGAAGACGATGCGCAACCCGCAGAAGTCGGGCAGGAAGGTGGTCGGCATCTCGCTGGCGGGCGGCTGGCGTTCCATGGGTTCCGCGGCTCCCTCGGCTGCGTCAAGTCTACCCGTTCGGCGCGTGGGCTATACTGCGCGGCCATTCCGACGCATGCAGACGGGCCGCAGCGATGAGCGACGACAAGCCGACCGACAAGCCGTGGGGCGGGCGGTTCAGCGAGCCGACCGACGCCTTCGTCGAGGACTTCACCGCCTCGGTCGGCTTCGATCGACGCCTCTACCGCCAGGACATCGCCGGGTCGATCGCCCACGCGACCATGCTCGCCCGCGCCGGGGTGCTGAGCGAGGCCGACGCCGGGGAGATCGTCGCCGGCCTCGAGGCGATCCGCGATACGATCGATGCGGGCGACTTCGACTGGTCGGTCGGGCTAGAGGACGTGCATATGAACGTCGAGGCGCGCCTGACCGAACGGGTCGGCGACGTCGGCAAGCGGCTGCACACCGGCCGCTCGCGCAACGACCAGGTCGCGACCGACATCCGCCTCTGGCTGCGGGACGAGATCGACGTCGTCTGCACCACGCTGCGGCGGCTGATGACCGGGCTGGCCGACCTCGCCGAGCGCGAGGCCGAAACCATCCTGCCCGGCTTCACCCACCTGCAGGTGGCCCAGCCGGTCACCTTCGGCCACCACGTGCTCGCCTGGTTCGAGATGCTCCGACGCGACCACGCGCGGATGCGCGACTGCCGCGCCCGGGTCAACGTCATGCCGCTCGGCGCTGCCGCGCTCGCCGGCACCAGCTTTCCGATCGACCGCACCGTGACCGCCGAGCTGCTCGGCTTCGACGCGGTCGCCGAGAACTCGCTCGACGCGGTCAGCGACCGCGACTTCGCGATCGAGTTCTGCGCCGCGGCGAGCGTGGTGATGATGCACCTCTCGCGCATGGCCGAGGAGCTGGTGCTCTGGTCCTCGGCGCAGTTCGCCTTCGTCGCGCTGCCCGACCGCTTCTGCACCGGCTCTTCGATCATGCCGCAGAAGAAGAACCCCGACGTGCCCGAGTTGGTGCGCGGCAAGTGCGGCCGTGTCTACGGCCACCTGATGAGCCTGCTGACCCTGATGAAGTCCCAGCCGCTGGCGTACAACAAGGACAATCAGGAAGACAAGGAACCGCTTTTCGACGCCGTCGACACGGTCAAGGACTCGCTGCGCGCCTTCGCCGACATGCTGCCGGAGCTGGAGGTCGACGCCGGACGGATGCGCGCCGCGGCGCGCCAGGGCTTCGCCACCGCCACCGACCTTGCCGACTACCTGGTGCGCAAGGGGATGCCGTTCCGCGACGCCCACGAGGTCGTCGGCAAGGCGGTGCGCGCCGGGCTCGACAGCGGGCGCGACCTGGCCGACATGCCGCTCGAGGAGCTGCGCCGCTTCTCGGAGACCATCGACGAGGATGTCTTCGATGTGCTCTCGCTGGAGGGCTCGGTCGCCGCGCGCGACCACCTCGGCGGAACCGCGCCGAACCAGGTGCGCGCCGCGGTGGAGCGGGCGCGGGCGTGGCTGCAGGTGCAGGAGGCCTGAGCGCGCTACCGGGGACACGGGCAGGGGCCACCCGCTCCTGTCAAACCGACCGCCGCGGCCAGCGCGCCCGCCCGCAGCGGAGGGAACCACGCCTCTTCCGGCAGCGTGTTCCCGGGGCGCAGCAGACGCCCCGATAACGAAGCGGGGGCGCCGCAACGCGACGCCCCCGCCGTTCCGGGATCTTCCGGGAGGTCGGCTAGGCGATCTGCGTCTCGGCCGAGTCGGACTCGCCCTTGTTGTCGACCCACGACAGGGTCACGGTGTCGCCCGCCTTGGCGCCCTTGAACTTGAACGCCAGGTACGGGTTCTTCGACACCGCCGGACCCCACTGCGCCGTCATCACCTCCTTGCCG
>JAWVZO010000015.1:0-24499 GCA_033722135.1 Gammaproteobacteria bacterium
CGTCGCGGGTCGGGAGCGAGCTCGAGATCGCGCCGCCCGAGCAGCGCCACCTGGTAGTAGAGCTGGACGTCCTCGGGCGCGAGACGGCCCGCGAGGTCGGCGACCAGGGCGTGATCGCCGGCCTCGGGATCGTCGGCTCCGGGCTCGACCTGGACGACCGCCACGCGGTGCAGCAGCCGCAGCAGCGCTTCCAGCAACGCCGCGTAGTCGGGCGCGCGCTCGACGAGGCCGGCGAAGGCGGCGAGCAGGGCGCCCGCGTCGCGGTCGGCGAGCGCCTCGAGCAGCGGGGCGGCCTGGTCGAGGCCGATGTCGCCGAGCATGGCGCGGACCTGCTCCTCGGTGACCCGCCCGGCGCCGAACGCGATCGCCTGGTCGAGCAGGCTCAGGCCGTCGCGCATGGAACCGTCGGCGGCACGTCCCAGCTGCTCCAGCGCCGGGACCTCGTAGGCGATGCCCTCCTCGTCGAGGATGCGCCGGAACTGGCCGAGGATTCGCTCGAGCGGCAGGCGCTTGAGGTTGAACTGCAGGCAGCGCGACAGGATGGTCGGCGGCAGCTTCTGCGGGTCGGTGGTGGCGAGCAGGAAGACGACGTGGGGGGGCGGCTCCTCGAGGGTCTTGAGCAGCGCGTTGAAGCTGTGGTTCGAGAACATGTGCACCTCGTCGATGAGGTACACCTTGTAGCGGCCGCGGGTCGGCGTGTACTGGACGTTCTCGAGCAGTTCGCGGGTCTCGGCCACCCCGGTCCTTGAGGCGGCGTCGACCTCGATGAGGTCGATGAACCGTCCGGCGTCGAGTTCCGTGCAGCTGCCGCACTCGCCGCAGGGTTGCGCGCCAACCCCGGTCTCGCAGTTCAGCGCCTTTGCGAGGATCCGCGCCACGGTGGTCTTGCCGACCCCGCGGGTCCCGGTGAACAGGTAGGCGTGGTGGAGACGCCCCTGCTCGAGGGCGTTCACCAGGGCCTGGACGACATGCTCCTGGCCCACCAGCTCCGGGAAGCTGCGTGGACGCCACTTGCGGGCCAGGACCTGGTAGCTCATCGGGACACTCCGCTGAGAACGCGCCGTGCGCGTCGCCCTGGGGGCGCGCACCCGGCCTCCCCCGCGCGCGGCGACCCCGGCGCGACGGGGGACGAGAGAGGTGGCGACCCGCGCCAGCCACACCCCGGCACCCGCGACCACTGCTGCCGCTGCTCCCTTCCGGGCCTGACGGGGTTCACAGCTTTGCGTTGCGAGGGGACCGGCACGGGTCACCATTGACCGTAAAGAACCCGCGGGTTCCGCGCGGGTATTGGAACTTGTGAATCAGGGACGGTGTCGATTCACCAGGCTCGTCAGGCCGCACCCCGGGGGCGAATGATCCTACCACGCCCCCCGACGGGCCTCCAGTGGCACTCTGGCGTCCCTAGGGACAGTAGACAGGACTCAGGCGGGTCATTTACTTTAGCGTTTCAGTCAAGTATTTCCAGCGCAGGAACCGTCCCCGGTGTCATCGATCGACCTTTCCAGCTACCGCGAATTCCTCGAGACCACGCCCGACGCCATGGTCGTCATCGACGGTGACGGGATCATTCGCCTGGCCAACGGTCAGGCGTCGAAACTGTTCGGCCTCGGGGACCGCGAGCTCGTCGGCCAGCCGGTCGAGGTCCTGCTTCCCGAGCGCCTGCGCCAGTACCACGTCGTCCACCGGCGCGCCTTCATGGCCAACCCGAAGCCCCGCTCGATGGGGACTGGCATGGAGCTGTGGGCCCAGAAGGCCGACGGCGAGGAGATCCCGGTCGAGATCAGCCTGAGCCCGATTGCCACTCGCGAGGGCATGCATGTCGCCGCGGCGGTCCGCGACATCTCCGCCCGCAAACAGATCGAGACCGCGCTGCGCGTCGCGAAGGAGGCCGCCGAGCGGGCCAATGAGACCAAGTCGCGCTTCCTCGCGGCGGCGAGCCACGACCTGCGACAGCCGTTGCAGGCGCTGCGCATGCATCTCACGGGTCTTGCCGCGGCCGACGACGGCGCCATGCGCGACGCCATCGGCGTCAAGATGGGTCACGCCATCAACGGACTGGCGGACATCCTCGACACGCTGCTCGACATCGCGCGCCTGGACATGGATCAGGTGCGGCCGACCCTGGAGAGGATTCCGCTCGACGACCTGCTCGGCGACCTCGTCGAGCAGTTCGAGCCCGTGGCCCGGGAGAAGGGCGTGGCGCTCCACGTCGTCCCGGGACGGATGGCCGTCACCTCCGACCGCGGCCTGCTCGTCCGCATCCTGAGCAACCTGATCGCCAACGCCGTGCAGCACGCCGGGGAGGGGCGGGTGATGGTCTGCTGCCGGCGCCGCGGGGCCCGGGCACGCATCGAGGTCCGGGACAGCGGGCCGGGCATCCCCGACGACGCGCAGGAAGCGATCTTCGACGAGTACGTCCAGATCGGGAATCCCGAGCGGCGGCGCAAGCAGGGACTCGGCCTCGGCCTGTCGATCGTGCGCCGGCTCGCTGCCCTGCTCGATCACACGGTGTCGCTGCGCTCCGCACCGGAACGCGGCTCGACCTTCGCGGTCGACGTGCCGCTCGCGGCAAGTCGGGCCTCGCCACGACCGGACCGGCCGCGGTCCGTCGCGCCCGCGCGGCCCGGAACACGCATCCTGTTCATCGAGGACGACCCCGACGTGCGCGAGGCCACGACGCTGATCCTCCGGCTCAAGGGCTACGACGTGCACGCGGCGAGCAACGGCGAGGAGGCCTACGCGAGCATCGCCGGCAACGAAGAGGCCCCCGACCTGATCCTCTCCGATTTCCGCCTTCCGGGTCGCGAGAACGGCGCCCAGGTCGTCCAGCGGGTGCGCACCCTGGTCGCGCGCGAGGTTCCTGCCGTGTTCATGACCGGGGACACCTCGGAGGCGCGCATCCGCGAGACGCGCATGGCCTATTGCGAGGTGCTGCGCAAGCCGATCGACGGCGACAAGCTGCTGCGGGCCCTCGGCAAGGCCCTCGCCCACCCGTCAGGTCACGCCTGAACCCCGCCGACCGCGGGGACCCGCACCCTGGCAACCGTTCCCGGACCCGCTGTCGCGGGGCCGATCTCCAGCGACGCGTCGATCTCGGCGAGCAGGTCCCGGGCCAGGCCCAGGCCCACCCCGAGGTGACTGGCTCGATCCCGCGTCGAGACGCCGTGCGCGAACGCCTCCTCCACCGAGCAGCCGACGAACCCGGGGCCGTGATCCCGGATGGTGACGACGACGGCGGTCCCTTCCGAGACCGCGGCCAGGGCCACCGGCGGCGCCCCGGGATCGGGCTGTGCCTCGCAGGCGTTGAGCAGCAGTTGCAGCAGCGCGATGCGCAGCGCCGCATCGCTCGATCGCACCGCGGGCAGGTCACGCGCCAGCTCGACCGCGACCGGGCGCCGCTTGGTCAACGGCCGCAGCGGCCACAGCGCGAGGGTCCGCGACACCAGATCACCGAGCACCTGCGGCCGCGCCTCGCGCTCGCCGAAGTCGGGGAAGTCGAGGCTGCCCAAAAGGGCCTCCACGCGCTCGGTGGCGCTGTTCATCAGGCGACGGGCGGAATCGCGCACCTCGGCCTTCTCGGCCCCCTCGTCGAGCAGCGTCATGGCGAGGGACAGGCCGTGCAGCGGGCTGCGCAGGTCGTGTGCCAGGTCGGCGATGCCCCCGACCAGCTGCAGCGAGAAGGCGAGGCGCGCCAGCCGGGCATTGGCCGTGGCCGGGTCCTCGGGCGGCAGGAGGGGGGTGAGGTCGAGCGACATGGCCATTGCGTCCGGACGGCGCGTCACGCGCGTTCAGTGTAAAGCTAGTCGAACGGCGGACGGGGACCAAGCGCGGCCCGCCACGGACCACGGCGACCGCGTGACAGGCGCTACAATCTGGTGGATGTGGACTCTCGCTCCACCCCCGGCGGCGGCGGGCCGGTGAACGCAACCGGTCACAGCCCGGCCGCGCTGCACGAGGCGGCCCTGGCGGTGGTCGCACACCTGCACGGCCTGCGGATTCACCGCCTGCGCCTGGACCAACCGGGCAGTGGTCACGAATTGCTCGACGCGTTGCGTTACGGCCTCGATATCGACCGTCTGGATCCCGAACGCCATTTCGTCGACGCCCTGAAGCGGATCGAGGTCTCGCTGGCGGGAAGAACCGCCGTCGAGCACTACCTCGGGAAAACACCCGCCGACGGCGAGGCGGAGCGGATCGCCACGCAGCTCCTCGACCGTCTCTGCGCCAGCGCTCGCCAGGTCGAGACACTGAAGGCCTTCGCCCGTTGCCGGCTCCTGGACCTCCTCGACATGCCGGTCCACCGGGAGATGATCGAGGACCTCGCCGCCCGTCTGGACACCGCCGGGGAAGTCGATCGCGAGGAGTTCATGCTGGTCGTGTTGCGCACCGTCAAGCTTCCGCTCTAGCGGATCGGCAAGGGCATCGTCCCGACAGGGGCTATCCTTGCCGTTACCCGCCGGCGGGTGGCCGGCAGATCCGCTCGGAGTTAATGGACGAGCTCGGCCTTATCCTGTTGCTGATCGCGGAACGCGCGCTCGCGGTGACGGTGATCGCCCATGCGGTCTTGAACAAGCGCGACGTCGGGTCCGCGATCGGCTGGAGTGGCCTGGCCTGGCTAACCCCGCTGGTCGGTTCGCTGCTCTACGGGCTGCTCGGCATCAACCGGATCGAGCGGCGTGCGGTCCGGCTGCGTCGGGGGGGCGGCCGTTCCGGGGCCAGGGGAGACACGAGCGCCGGCCTGGTCGAGGCGCACGGTTACGCGCAGTTGGCGCCGATCGCCCGCCTGGCCGACCGGGTCACGGACCTGCCGCTGACCGAGGGCAACCGGATCGTGCCCCTGGTCGATGGCGACGCGGCCTACCCGGCGATGGTCGAAGCGATCGAACGGGCCGAACGGAACGTCGTCCTGGCGAGCTACATCTTCGACGACGACCGCGCGGGGCGCCGCTTCGTCGAGGCGCTGGAGACGGCCCACCGCCGGGGGGTCGACGTTCGCGTACTCATCGACGGCGCCGGCGAGCACTACAGTCGCATCCCGATCTCGCGCACCCTGCGCCGCCTCGGCATCCGGGTCGAGAAGTTCCTCCACTCCCCCCTGCCGTGGCGCAACCGCTACCTGAACCTGCGCAACCACCGCAAGCTGCTGGTGGTCGACGGCAAGGTCGGCTTCACCGGCGGCATGAACATCCGCGAGAACTGCCTGCTCGCGCTCGAGCCCGACAAGCCGGTCCAGGACCTGCACTTCCGCCTCGAGGGCCCCGTCGTCATGCACCTCGTCCAGGCCTTCGCCATCGACTGGGAATTCACCACCGGCGAGGCGCTCGACCGCGAGGCCTGGTTCCCTCCGCTGGATCCCGTCGGAGAGAGCCTCGCGCGCGGCGTCCCCGAAGGACCCGACGAGGATTTCGAGACCATCCGCCAGGTGCTCCTCGCCGCGCTCGCCCAGGCCACGGACCGGGTGCGCATCTGCACCTCCTACTTCGTCCCAGACCAGACGCTGATCGCCGCGTTGAACACCACCGCGTTGCGCGGCGTCGACGTCGAGGTCGTGATTCCCGCCCGCCCCAACCTGCCGGTCATCCGCTGGGCCTCGATGGCCCAGATGGGCCTCGTCCTGCCCGCAGGTATCCGCGTCATCGAGACACCGCCCCCGTTCGACCACAGCAAGCTGATGCTGGTCGACGACGCCTGGGCGTTCTTCGGCTCGAGCAACTGGGACGTGCGCAGCCTGCGGCTCAACTTCGAGTTCAACGTGGAGTGCTACGACCGCGACCTGGTCGACGCACTGCACCGCCTGCTCGACGCGAAAGTCCACGCGGGCCGCAGACTCACCCTGGCCGAGGTCGAGCGGCGTCCGCTGCCCGTCCGGCTGCGCGACGGGCTGACGCGACTGCTCAGCCCTTACCTGTGAGGTGACCGATGCAACCCGCTCGATCGACCGGACTGGCCTGCGCGGTTCTCCTGTTCATCGTACTCACCCCGTACGGCCTCGCCCAGGAGGCGCCCGGCAACCACGAGATGGCCGGCTACGACGGCCTGTTCCGGGCGGTGGTCGACGGCGACCTCCGACGGCTCGACACCCTGCTGATCCGGGGCGCAGATGCCGACCGACGTGACGGTCGCGGTCGCACGCCGCTGCACGTCGCCGCGCACCTCGGCGCCCACGACGCGATGCGCATCCTGGTCTCGGCCGGCGCCGACCCGAACGCCCTCGACCACGAACGCTACGACATCGTCACCATCGCCGCGGTCGCCGGCGATCTGGCGACGCTCCACCTCGCCCTCGAACTCGGCGGACGGGCCGACAACGTCACCAGCCCCTACGACGGCACGGCACTGATCGCCGCCGCCCACCTCGGTCACGCCGACGCGGTCGCCATGCTGATCGCAGCCGGCGCACCGCTCGATCACGTCAACAACCTCGGCTGGACGGCCCTGATCGAGGCGATCGTGCTCGGTGACGGCGGCCCCGCGCACCGGCGGACGGTGGAGGCCCTGCTCGACGCAGGTGCCGATCCGGACCAGTCCGATCGCTCCGGGCGCACCCCCTTGCAGCTCGCCGAGCAGCGCGGCTACCTGGAGATGGCCGATGCGCTCCGGGCGGCCGGCGACCGCCGGCCGTGAAGGCGAGGTCAACGGCACCCCGTCCGTGACCGGCCGCACGCGTCGTGAACTGATGCGTGTCAATGAAACGCATGCGAACGGTGAAAGGCTTCCCGTCTCTCCCGGGTCTGGTAGGACAGGCGCAACCGATGCGCCGACACCTGCAGCCAAACCAAGGAGACACTGATGAAAAAGCTGATCACCATCGCCGCACTGACCCTGGCCTTCTCCGGCTTCGCCCTCGCCGACGATCGCGGCGACTTCTCGTGGGTCGAGCCCAGCGCCGGGCAGGCCTACGACGGCCAGTCGCTCACCCGCGCCGGGTACCCGCAGCCCGAACCGACCATCTCGAGCGAGGCCCTGGTCAGCATCGAACGCGCCAACGACCGCGCGGGCGTCTGACCGCCGAGCCCGGTTCCCGAGGCGTACGAAGGCCCCGCGAGGGGCCTTCTTTTTCGCGCGCTATAACGAGCAAGAATCAGCACGGTTTTCCTAATTCTTATTCGTTTCTCCTGAATCAACCTTTGTTGTGATCCATTCCCGAACAAAACAGTAGGGTATGTGTACATCGCGCTGGAAGGCGCGAAGCAAATCCAAATCAAGGAGTCCGAAATGAGAACGCTGATTTCCATCGCTGCATTGAGCTTGGCCCTTTCCGGCCTCGCATTCGCTGGGGAACAAATCAGCGATCGCGAGAAGGACAGCCGCGCGAGCGACGTCTCCGACGACATGAAGGCTGTTGAGGCCCAGCGGGACAAGACCCTGAGCCGGGCCGAGTCCCCCGACCCGAACGCGGTCGACACCAAGCGGGACAAGGCCATGAGCCGGGCCGACTACCCGGGCAAGGAGAAAATGCAGCCGCCTTCCTATGATGCGAAGGCGAGTGGCGGGGCGAAGGATCCGCGGTTCGCGAACCGTGCCGAATCGCCCGATCCGAAGGCCGACGAAGGCGACCGCGGCAAGGTCATGAGCCGGACTCAGACCCCCGACCCGCAGCCCGATGAGGCGAAACCGGGTGACACCGTCAGCGCCGAGGAAGGCGGTCATGGTCAGAAACGAGCCGGTTCAGGTTCGTAACCGACCGACCCGTCGGTAACCCGAATGGCGAAGGCCCCGCGAGGGGCCTTCGTCTTTTCTGGTGGAGAAGAAGAGACCCGCTGCGCTAGGCACCCCACGGAAAGGCGTTCCTGGGCGGCAGGCGGCCCCCGCCCTGGCCGAGTGCCTCGGCGATGCGCAGCCCCTCGTTCCACTTGGCCATCCTCTCGGAACGCGCGAACGAACCGACCTTGAGCTGTTTCGCCCCCCAGCCGACGGCGAGGTGGACGACGGTGACGTCCTCGCTCTCGCCAGAGCGTGCCGAGACGATCGACTCCCAGCCCACCCCTCGCGCCGCGTCGAGCGCCGCGCATGTCTCGCTCAACGTCCCCGCCTGGTTCGGCTTGATCAGCGCGGTATTGCCGCCACCGATCGCGGCGCATTCTCGGATGCGGCGCGCGCCGGTGCAGACCAGGTCGTCGGCCACCACCTCGACCCGGGGACCCGCCGCCTGCGTGAACCGGGCGAACGCCTCGGCGTCGTCCTCGCCGAGTGGATCCTCGACGGCGACGATCGGGTAGCGCGCGAGCCAGCCGAGCAGCATCTCGGCCAGCGCGTCGGCGTCGACCTCGCGACCGTCGCGCGCCAGGCGATAGCGGCCATCACGGCCGAAATCGCTCGCCGCGACGTCCAGCGAGATCGCCACCTCCTCCCCGGGCCGATACCCCGCCCGCTCGATGGCGCGGACCAGGAAATCGAGCCCCTGCTCGTTGCTCCCGAACGCCGGCCAGTACCCGCCCTCGTCGGCGACACCCTGCAGGAGCCCCGCGTCGGCCATCGCCAGGCCGGCGG
This sequence comes from Gammaproteobacteria bacterium, assembly GCA_033722135.1. Lineage (GTDB taxonomy): Bacteria > Pseudomonadota > Gammaproteobacteria > QNFN01 > QNFN01 > QNFN01. The sequence goes on from JAWVZO010000015.1 coordinate 8,491, forward strand.
CGCGGTAGACCTCGGCCGTCCAGTCGAGCGCCTGGGCGTAGTCGTCGGCACCGACGGCGATCACCATGAAATCCTGCACGTCCACGCGCCGCCCGGCGTGCGCGCCGCCCCCGAAGATCTGGATCTCGGGCAGCGGGAGGCAGGATTGCGTCTCATCGCCGGCGAGATACCGCCACAGCGGCACGCCGCGCGCCGCGGCCGCGGCGTGGGCCACCGCCATCGAGGTCGCCACGAGCGCGTTGCCGCCGAGCCGCTCCCGGTTCGGCGTGCCGTCGAGGGCGACCAGCGCCGCGTCGACGCCCGCCTGGTCCCCGGCGGAACGTCCGCGCAGGTGGTCCGCGATCTCGCCGTCGACCGCGCGCAGCGCGCAGCGCACGTCGTGGCCGCCGAACGCGGTTCCCCCGTCGCGGCGGTCGACGGCCTCGGCACGGCCGGTCGAGGCACCGGCCGGGGCGATGGCCCGTCCCAGTGTGCCGTCCTCGAGCCGCACCTCGACCTCGACGGTCGGCCGCCCGCGCGAGTCCCAGACGCGCCGTCCGTGCACGGCGAGGATAGTGTCGTTCATGTTTCGCGCGCCTCCCGCCACGCCGCGAGCACGTCATCGAGCCGCGACGGCGGCGCGAACAGCAGTCCCCTCGCGCAGCGGCGCACCCGGTCCCGGTCCGCCTCGCGGGTCAGGTACTCCACCGGCGACTTGCCGTCGACCCGGGCCAGGAGGAGCCCCGGCAACAGGCTCGCGGCGCGCCCCTCCAGCCGGTCGACGGGCTCCCAGCGCACCCCGGCGAGGTAGGCGCGGGCGAGCGCCTCGAAGGCGGCGTCGAAGCCGGCCCGCGCCGCCGGGTTCCACAGCGATTTCAGCAGCAGGTGGTTGAGGCAGAACGCGAGGTCGAAGGCGGGGTCGCCGATGCAGGCGCACTCGGCGTCGAGGAACACGGGACCGCCGGGCCCGACGAGGATGTTCTTCGGGCTGACGTCGCCGTGGATCATCGCCCGCCGCGTCGCCGCGGTCCGCTCGCTCAGGCCGAACAGCACGTCGCGCAGGTCGGGGTGCCGCGCCGCCGTCGCCTCGAGGTAGGGCTCGAGGCGGATGGCGTGGAAGATGTCGTTCGGCGGAAAGCGTCCGGCGACCTCCGGGTCGTCGGCGGTGGCGGCGTGGATCGTCGCCAGCAGGCGCCCCACCTCGGCAGCGAACCCGGCGTCGGCCCGGCCGTCCCGCAGTTCGTCCTTCCACAGCACGTGGCTGCCGGGGTCGAGGTAGTCCATGACGAAGAGCATGGCGTCCGGATCGTGGTGGCGGACACGCGGCGTGGCGCCCGGCGCGACGGCGCCGGCGATCTCGTACCAGGCCACCTCGTAACGGTTGCGCTCGACGGGGGCGAGCCATTCGGCGGCGACCTTCAGCCTCGGCAGCGCCCGCTTGACGCAGAACTCGTCGCGCCCGGAGCGCACGTGCCAGATGTCCGAGGAAACCCCGCCGCGCAGCGGGTTCCAGGAGGCGTCGCCGGGCGCCACCAGCAGGCCGGCCAGCGCCTCGCGGAGGCGTGCATCGGGTCGATCAGGCGTCACGGGCGAGGCTTGCATTCGGGACCCCGGCGGAAAACGGTGCCACCATGGTAGCAATGCCGCCGTCGTGTGCGCTTTACGCCCGGGCCGCGGCGGTCTATCGTCGCCGCGGCGACGTCACCGGGGGAGCACGACGATGAGCGACGGCAAACGCGGCGGCCTGGGCTTCCGCCGCAACTTCGTGACCGGGCTGCTGACCGTGGTCCCGCTGCTGATCACCTGGTGGCTGTTCGACTTCCTGTTCCGCCAGCTCTCGCGCTTCGGCCAGCCGGTCGTGCGGGCCATTCAGAAGGACCTGGGGGACGACTCGTTCCTGCTTTCCGAGTTGTTTCTCCAACCCTGGTTCGACGATCTGCTCGCCGTCCTGATCGTGCTGCTGTTCATCTACCTCCTCGGCTGGGTGGCGAACCGGGTCCTGGGTCGCCAGATCCTCCAGGCCTTCGAGTCGTTGCTCGGCCGGCTTCCTCTGGTCCAGTCGGTCTACGGCGCGGTGAAGAAGCTCGTGAGCGTGCTGCAGACCAAGCCGGACAACGTCGAGCGCGTGGTGCTGATCAGTTTCCCTACCGAGCGGATGCGCACCGTCGGCCTGGTGACGCGCACGCTGACCGAGGCCGGGACCGGCCGCCAGCTCGCGGCGGTCTACGTACCGACCACGCCGAATCCCACCAGCGGCTATCTCGAGGTGGTGCCGGTCGACGAGCTGGTCTCGACCGACTGGACGATGGACGAGGCGATGAACTTCATCATCTCCGGCGGCGCCATCGCCCCGGACGAGATTCCCTTCTCAAGGGAGGAGCGCGCCGAGGCGCCCGCGCAGCCGCCCGAGTGATTCCCGTCCGCCGGGTCGGCGCGGGCCGATGCCGCGCTGCACCACGGCATCGGCTATGCTTCGCCGGAATCGTCACGGCCCTTCCCGCCGAGGTCACCCATGCCCAGCCGCCCCACGATCCGGAGAACCAAGATCGTCGCCACCATCGGTCCCGCGTGCGACGACCTCGCCACGCTGAAAGCGATGATCGACGCAGGGATGAACGTCGCGCGGCTCAATTTCTCCCACGGCGACGTCGATCAGCACGCCCGACGACTGGAGCGCGTCCGCGAGGCGGCCAAGGCCCGCGATGCGTTCGTCGCGACCATGATCGACACGCGCGGCGTCGAGGTGCGGACCGGGCAGCTGGCCGAGTCGTCCGTGAAGCTCGAGTCGGGGCAGCCGTTCCGGCTCTACGCCGACGGCCGCGAGGGCGACGCCGGGGGGGTCGGGGTCACCTACGCGCGTCTCGCCCACGAGGTGCGGCCGGGTGAATGCGTGCTGATCGACGATGGAGCGCTCGAACTCCGCGCCGAGTCGCGCGACGGCGACGATCTCGTCTGCCGGGTGGTGGTCGGCGGCACCCTCCATCCGCGCAAGAGCATCAATCTTCCCGACTCCACCATCAGCCTGGGTTTCGACGACCCCGTGGTCCATCGCAACACCGTCGAGGAGATCGAGTTCGCGGTCGCCCACGAGGTCGACTACATCGCGGCGTCGTTCATCCAGTCGGCCGGGGACGTCCAGTCGATCCGCCGCATCCAGCGTGACCACGACGCGAAGATCCCGATCATCGCCAAGATCGAGAGCCGCCGCGGCGTCGACAACCTCGAGACGATCGTCACCGCGGCCAACGGCACGATGGTGGCCCGGGGCGACCTCGGCGTGGAACTGCCGCTGGCCGAGGTGCCCGGCACCCAGAAGCGGATCATCCGCACCACCGTCTACAACGGCAAACCGGTGATCACCGCGACGCAGATGCTCGACTCGATGGAGCGTAACCCGAAGCCGACCCGTGCCGAGGCGAGCGACGTCGCGAACGCCATCCTCGACGGCACCTCGGCGGCGATGCTCTCCGGCGAGACGGCGATGGGACGCTACCCGGTCGAGGCGGTCGCGACCATGGCCGCCCTGGCGCTCAAGGCCGAGTCCTACCTCGGCGAGTACGGCCACCTGCAGAAGAGCCGGCCGAACCCGGCCAACGTGATCACCGAGGCGGTCGGCCAGGCCGCGGTGCAGATGGCCGCCCACCTCGGCGCGCGGGCGATCGTCAGCCTGACGACCACCGGCTTCACGTCGCGCCTGGTCTCCAAGCATCGGCCGGAGTGCCCGATCCTCGCGGTGACCGAGTCGCCGCTGGCCGCGCGCCGGCTGGCGATGAACTGGGGCATCATCCCTTACCTCTGCCCGCCCGAACTCGCCGACCACGACAAGATCGCCTACGCCATCGCCGAGGGGCGCGCCCGGGGCTTGCTCGCCGACGGCGACCTGCTCGTCGCCACCGCGGGCTACCACCAGCAACCGGGCACGACCGACCAGATCCGGGTGATCACGCTGCAGCCCGGGGAGGCGTCCTGAACGGCACATCGCGATCCGAAACCGGAAAGTGTGAATCAGTTACCGGCCATCATTGACAATTTGATAAAATTAATATATCTGATTTTTATATTATTCGATTCCTCCGCCATCGACGTTCGATAACCGCATGCACGCCTGTCCGCAATGCCACGGTCCGCTGCGCCTCTCGGAGCTCGCCTGCGACGGTTGCGGCCTGGCGCTGCGCGCCCGCTTCACCCGGTCGCGGCTCGCCCGACTCGACCCCGGCGAGCAGCAGCTCGTCGAGGCCCTGCTCCTCGCCGGCGGCAACCTGAAGGCGCTCGAGCGCGAACTGGGCGTCTCGTACCCTACGGTCCGCAAACGGGTCGGCGAGGCGCGCGCGTCGCTGGAGCGCCTCCGCCGCGAGGACGAACGGGCCATCGCGGCGTGGCTCGACCAGGTCGAGCGCGGCGAGTTGCCGGCCGACGAGGCCGCGCGGATGATCGGCGGACTGCACGGGTCCTGAAGCGCTTGGAGGGGACGATGGACCATCGTGAACGGGTGCGGCGCATGGTCGCCGACGGGACCCTCGGCGAGGCCCAGGGCGAGCGCCTGCTCGCCAGCCTCGCGCAAGCGCCGCCCCGGTCCGGTGCGCCGAAGCGGCGCCGTCCCGGCTGGCCTCTGCTGCTGGTCGCGCTGGTGGCGCTAGGCGCGACACTGATGATGTTCAGCGGCAGCGGGCCGCCGGGACCGGAGACCGCCCAGGACGTCGCCTCCGCCCTCAACCAACCCGGGAGCACCGGAACGATGAACCGTACCGCAACCCAACTCGCCGGCCTGCTGCTGGTCCTGGTGGTGCCCTTCCTGATCCTCGCCTTCACCTACAACCGCCTCGTCGACCGCGAGGAGGCGGTCTTCTCGGCATGGTCCGACGTCGAGAGCAGCTACCAGCGTCGCGCGGACCTGATCCCGCGGCTGGTCGAGTCGGTGAGCCGCTACCTCCGCCACGAGGCGGAACAGGTCGAGGCGGTCACCGCGAGTCGCGCGCCGCTGCGCGCGGCGGTCGACGAATTGCTGACCCGCCAGCAGGCGAGTTCGGCGGCGCTTGCCGCGCTCGACGCCACGCCCGGCGAGGACCCGGCGGCTCTCGCCGCGCTCTCCGCCAGCGACGCCGGCCTGCGCGGCGCGCTGGACGATATCCGCGCCGTCGCCGAGGCCTATCCCGAGCTGCGCGCCTCCGACCAGTTCCTCGAACTGCAGGCCCAGCTCGAGGGAACGGAGAACCGCATCAACGTCGCGCGCCTGCGCTTCAACGAGGCCGCCGAGGCGTACAACGCGGCGATCCGCCGCCTGCCCGGCAGCCTCGTCGCCGGCTTCGGCAACTTCCAGCGCAAGGCCTACTTCCAGGCCGATGCCGGCAGCGATGAGGCGCAACCCCTGGGCCTCTAGCCTGCTCGGGCTGTGGCTCGCCCTGACGGCGGGCTGCGGCGGCCCGCCGGCCGGCCACGTCGACGACCGTGCCGGCCTGCTCGACCACGCCGGGCGCGCACGCCTGGAGACCTTCCACGGGCTGCTGCTCGCCGATCACGACATCGACTACCAGCTGGTCACGGTCCGCGACGCCGGCGCCATCGAGCGGTTCGCACTCGACGCGTTCGAGGCGCGTGCCACCGGGCAGCGCAGCACGACGGGCCGCGGCCTGCTGCTGGTCGTCGACCCGGTCCGTGACCGCGTCCGGCTCGAGGTTTCCGCCGCGCTCGAGGGCATCTACGTCGACGCCTTCGTCGCCTACCTCGAACAGCGCCAGATGGTGCCCTACTTCCGCCGCGGGCGCCTCGTCGACGGCATCCTCGCGGCCACCGAGATGATCGTCACCCGCGCGCAGAACGCCGCGCGCGACGCCGGCTTCGACGGCGAGGCGTGGACGGCGTTCGCGACCGGTGCGGGCGCCACCGCGCGGGCGCGGATCGACGCGGGAGACGACGGCGACTGGCGCCGGGGCCCCGCCGACGTGGCGGTCGACGGCGACGGCCCGGCGGCCGTCGTCCGCGCCTATCTCGAGGCCATGGACGCGCGCAACGGCAATCCGGACCTGCCGATCTACAGCGCCGAGACGCGGGCGATGCTCGCCGGCTGGGTCGTCACCCCGGCGCAGATGGACAACGTCGTCTCCGCCTACGCGCGCTGCCACGCCGAGGCGCCGCGGATCGACGGCCGGTACGCGGTGGTCCGCTACCCGCCCGGGGAGCGCGCCTGCGCCCCATGGTTCCTGGTGCGCGAGGAGGGACGCTGGCGCCTCGACCTGACGATGTTGCAGGAGGCCATCCGTTTCGGTCGCGGCAACGCCTGGCGCTTCGCCGCAGGCGTAACCCCGCCCTACGGCTTCGCCTTCGAGGACTGGCGCTTCGACCGCCACGGTTTCCCGCGCGCGGACTGACGCCGGGCGCGCGGCGCGGGGCCGCGCCGGCGTGCTCAGTCGCGCAGGTCACTGCGCAGGAATTCGATGATCCGCTTGCGCTCCTCGTCGCTGGCCACGCGGATCGACTTGCTCGACCCGGGCGCGAAGCGGCTCGCGTCCTTCAGGAACGCGTCGAGGTCCTCGTCGGTCCAGGTCCCGTCCTTCTCGAGCAGGGCCTGCGAGTAGACGAAGGTGTCGAGGTCGCGCGCCTTCTCGGCGCCGTAGATGTTCCAGAGGTTGGGCGCGACGCGCCGCGGGCCGCCCTTCTCGAGGCTGTGGCAGACCACGCAACGGCCGGCCGGGGTGTCGAGGCCCCACGGCTTTTCCGGGAAGCGGTACTCGCCGGCGAGGGCCGGCAGGGCCGGCAGCATGCCGAGCAGGCCAATCACGACAGGGTGCGGCCACCGGGAACGGCGTTGCGGATGCGTCATCGTCGGGACCTCCGGGTGCGATGTGGGGCCCGGCCCCATCGCGGGACCGGGCGGTCGGGGCGGATGCTCCCAATACCCGGAAGAATAGCGGTACGATCGCCGGAATTCACGGTTTTCTCCGGAGGTGAAGCGGCATGGGACCCCTGCACGGCATCAGGGTGGTGGAAATGGCCGGGATCGGCCCGGGGCCGCTCTGCGGCATGCTGCTCGCCGACCTCGGCGCGGAGGTGGTCCTGGTCGAGCGGGCGCGCGCCAACCCCAACGCGGCCGGGCCGCTGGACAGCGCCGCGCTGGGCGACGGGGCGCTGTTCAACCGCGGCAAGCGCTCCCTGGCCGTCGACCTCAAGGCGCCGGGGGCCCGCGAGCTGCTCCTCGACCTCGTCGCCGGGGCCGACCTGCTGATCGAGGGCTACCGGCCGGGGGTCATGGAACGGCTCGGCCTCGGCCCGGAGCCGTGCCTGGCGCGCAACCCCGCCCTGGTGTACGGACGCCTGACGGGTTGGGGGCAGGACGGGCCGCTGGCCGAACGCGCCGGGCACGATCTCAACTACATCGCCCTGAGCGGCGCCCTCCATCACGGCGGTGAACGCGCCACGCCGCCCGCGGCCCCGCCGACGCTGGTCGGCGATGTCGGCGGCGGCACGCTGATGCTCGCCGTCGGCCTGCTCGCCGCGCTTCAGCACGCACGGGCGGGCGGAGGGGGCCAGGTGGTCGACGCGGCGATCTGCGACGGCTCGGCGTGGATGACCACGCTGCTGCGCAGCTTCCACGCCGGCGGCGCATGGCTCACCGGGCGGGGCGAGAACGTGCTCGACGGCGCCGCGCCCTGGTACGGCGTCTACGCCTGTGCCGACGGCCGCCACGTCACGGTCGGCGCGCTGGAGCCGGCGTTCTACCGCGAACTCGTCGGGCGCCTCGACCTCGCCGACGACCCGGACTTCGCCGACCAGCACGACCGCGCCCGCTGGCCCGCGATGCGCGAACGGCTCGCGGCGCTGTTCCGCTCGCGCCCGCGCGAGGCGTGGTGCGCGCTGTTCGCGGGCAGCGACGCCTGCTTCGCCCCGGTGCTCGACTTCGACGAGGCGCCCCGCGATCCCCACCTCGCCGCGCGCGGGACCTTCGTCGAGCACCACGGCAGACTGCAGCCGGCGCCCGCGCCGCGCTTCTCGGCCACGCCGGGCGAGCTGGGCGCGCCCCCGCCGCGACCGGGCGAACACGGTGGCGAACTGCTCGCCGAACTCGGCTACGACCACGACAGGATCGCGGCACTCTCCGCGGCCGGCGTGGTCACAATCGACTGAAGCCCCGCCACACGGAAACCGTTCCCCATGACCCCGATGCTGCTCGGCCTGGCCCTCTTCTTTGCGCCCCACGCGCTGCACCTCTTCGCGCCCGGATGGCGCACGCGAACCATTGCGAGGGTCGGCGAACTGCCGTGGAAGGGGGGCTACGCGGCGCTGTCGCTGCTCGGCCTGGCACTGGTCGTGCACGGCTACGGCGAGGCGCGCCTGGCACCCGACGTGGTCTGGGTGCCGCCGGCCTGGACCGGGCACCTCGCCGCGCTGCTGCTGGCGCCCGCGTTCGTGCTGCTGACCGCGGCCTACGTGCCGGGCAACCGCATCAGGGCGCGCGTCGGCCACCCGATGGTCGCCGGGGTCGTCCTCTGGGCCCTCGCCCACCTGCTGGCCAACGGTACCGTGGCCGACCTGGTGCTGTTCGGGAGTTTCCTCGCCTGGTCCGCCGCGAGCCTCGTGGTGAAACGCCGGCGCGACCTGCGCGCTGGCACGCACCGGCCGCCGGGCACGATCTCGCGCGACGTCGTCACGGTCGTCGTCGGTCTGGGACTGTGGGCCGCCTTCGCGCTCTGGCTGCACGCCTGGCTGATCGGCGTGCGGCCGTTCGGCTGACTCACGCCTCGAGCCGGGTCGCCAGCTGCGCCTTGAACCGCTCGACGGCAGGCCGGGCCTGGTCGAGGACGTCCTCGACGGCGGTGAAGTCGAACGCGGCGATCCGGCTGATGCGCGGGTGCACGTAGAGATCCGGCGGCGCCCGCTCGAGCCGCCGCGCCATGTCCGCCTCGTGCATGATGTCGAACGCCCCGACCATGGCGTCGATCAGCCCCGGCGTGGCCTCGCGTTCCGGCTCGCGGTGCTTGGCGACGTTGACGGCGATGACGACATCGCAGTCGTCCCCGAGCAGGTCGTACGGCACGTTGTTGACCATCCCCCCGTCGACCAGCACCCGCCCGTCGACCCGGGCCGGCGCGAACACCCCGGGAAACGCGCTGCTCGCGCGCAGCGCCGGCAGCAGTTCGCCCGTGTCGAAGACCACCTGCTGCGCCGACCAGAAATCGGCGGCGACGACCCGCAGCGGGATCCCGAGCGCCTCGAAGGTGCGCACCCGCAGCCCCTCGAACAGGTAGCCGAACATCCGCTCCGCGGAGAGCAGCCCACCGCGCCCCCGCTCGAGGCCGAAGGCGTTGAGCCAGAGCCGCAGCTGCGCGCGCTTGTCGAGGAGGTCGGAGAGGCGGTCGCCGCGGGCGACGATGTGGCGCATGCACAGCGAGCGCATCTCGCGGCCGCTCAGGCCGGAGGCGTAGGCCGCGCCGACGATGGCGCCGATGCTGGTCCCGGCGATCCGCACCGGGCGCACCCCGAGTTCGTCGAGCGCCTCGAGCACCGGGACATGGGCCAGGCCGCGCACGCCGCCGCCACCGAGAGCAATGCCGATCCGTTTCATGCTGCCCCCAGGCTGCCGTTCCCATTATGTTTCGCCGGAACCCAACCCGGGGCGGGATCCAGATCGGGACCGGGCACGGCGCGCGAACCGGGTCAGTCCGGATCGCGCGCGAGGCCCGCCTCGTCGAGGCGGGCGAGGTAGTCGGCCCACTTCCGCTCGCGGTTCAGGGCGAGGTCGAGAAGCTGCTTCCAGTCGAAGATCCCGTTGCGGTGGCCGTCGCTGAACACGAGCCGCACCGCGTAGTTCCCCACCCGCTCGACCGCCTCGATGGTCACGTCCCGCTTGCCGGCCACCGTCACGCGCCCCTGCCCGCGGTGGCCGCGCACGTCGGCGGACGGGGCGTGGGTGCGCAGGTACTCGGCGGCGAGCTCGAAACGCGCCCCGTTGGGGTAGTCGAGCGTCAGCGCGCGCCGATCGCCGGAGACCGCGATCCGCTCAGGAGCCGGGAGCCGGCTCACTCGAGACGGATCTCGCCCTCGATGTCGATCTCCAGCGCCGTGCCCGGCATCACCAGCGTCACCTTGACCGGCAGCGACTCGTTGCCCTCGAGCCCGCCGCTGTCCAGCGCACCGCGGACCGACTTCTCGATCTCGCGCTGCGAGGTGACGCCGACGGTCTTGAGGAACTTGCGGATCGACATGTTGAAGGTCTCTTCGTTCATTCGCATTCACTCCGTCGATTTCGCCGGATGGCCCGGCCGCCTGCCCACCAGTGTAGTCACGCCACCTCGCGGCTGGGATACTCGTCCCCCCGGATGATTCGAGGAGCGACACCATGACCGAGCGTCTCAGCGACACCGAGACGACCCGCGACCTGGCCGCGTTCGCGGTCGACACGCGGTCCGGATCGCTGCCGGACGGGGCGGTCGACACCGCCCGGCTGTCGCTGTTCGACGCCTGCGCCGTCGCCCTGGCCGGGCGGGACGAGCCGGTGGCGCGAACGGTCCGCGCCCTGGTCGGGCGGGAGGGCGGGCGCGCCGAGGCGACCGTCGTCGGCGGCGACGCGCGCCTGCCGGCACGCGCCGCGGCCCTCGCCAACGGCACCGCCTGCCACGCCCTCGACTACGACGACACCCACTTCGGCCACATCGGCCATCCGACCGCAGCCGTGTTACCTGCCGCGCTGGCGGTGGCCGAGGCGCGGGACGCCACTGGCGCGGACTTCCTCGCGGCCTACCTCATCGGGGTGGAGAGCGCGTGCCGCCTCGGCGCCGCGCTGGGCCCGGAGCACTACCGGCACGGGTTCCACCAGACGGCGACGTCCGGCGCGTTCGGCGCGACGGCCGCCTGCGCGCGGCTGCTCGGCCTCGACCACGACACGACCCGCCACGCGCTCGGGCTGGCCGCGACTCGTGCGTCGGGGCTGAAATCACAGTTCGGGACCATGGGCAAGCCGTTCCACGCCGGGATGGCCGCGGCGAACGGGGTCGAGGCCGCGCTGCTCGCCGAACTCGGCTTCGTGTCGCGTCCCGACGGCATCGAGTGCGCCCAGGGTTTCGCGGCCACCCACGCTGCCGCGCTGCGCACCGTCGAGGTGCCGGCGGACCGCTACCTGTTCGAGACGGTGCAGCACAAGCTCCACGCCTGCTGCCACGGCACCCATGCGGCGCTCGAGGCGCTGCTGGCGCTGCGCCGGGACCACGCGATCGAGGCCGGTCAGGTGCGCGCCGTCGAGATCGCGACCCACCCCACCTGGCTGCGCGTCTGCGATCTCCCTGAACCGGCCACCGGCCTCGAGGCGAAGTTCAGCTACCGGCTCACCGCCGCCTTCGCGCTGACGGGGATCGACACCGCGGCGCTGACCAGCTTCACCGAAACGCACTGCGACCGGCCGGACCTCGTCGCGCTGCGCGACCGGGTGCGGGTGGTGGACGTGGCGTCGCTCGCCGAGACCGCGGCGCGCGTGACGCTGGAGCTCGCGGACGGGCGGCAGCTCGTGGCGGAGCACGACCTCGCCGATCCCTTGCCCTTCGCTGCGCGGCGCGACAAGCTGCGCGCGAAGGCGGCCACGCTGCTCGGGGAGGCGCCCGCGGAGGCGCTCTGGACGACACTCGAGCGCCTCGAATCGGGACCGGTGGGCGCGCTGGCGGCGCACCTCGACGGAACCGGGAGCGGTATGGGGTCCTAGCCCGTGCGCGCGGAGCCGCCCTGCTCGAGGACGCGCTTGCGCAGCTTGATCGCCTCGCAGTTGTCGAGGTAATTCCTCAGGCTCTTGGCCATCGGCACCCGCGTGCCCGCGATGTAGCTGACCAGCAGCATCCCCCTCCTCTGCAGGCGGTAGGCGTCGTCGATCAACATCCTCCAGGCAAGGTCCGACTCGTCGGAGCGGCGCGCGGTGAGCACCGCGAGCGCCTCGCGCGTTGCCACGTAGCGGGGCCAGATCTGGAAGTTGTCGGGATCGCTCTTGGCGGTATCGCAGACCTGCTGGCAGACCACGCGGTAGGCGTCGATCGCCGGGACGAAGCTCGTGAAGCCGAACGCGTCGGCGATCTCGGTCATCGCCCGGCAGATGCTGTCGATGTCGCGCATCGCCCAGGCGATCTTGATGTAGCGGGTCTCGTAGAACTCCCCGATCGGCATCAGGAACGCCTTCATCGGTTCGCCCCAGAGCTCGTCGACCCCCTCCTCGCCGCTGAAGTGCTTGACCTGCCTGCCGAGGTCGAGCGCCTCCTGGAAGCACTCGCCGCACTGCTTCATCAGCTCGTTGTCGGGGCCGATGGCGATGCCCTGGTTCTCGAGTTCCACGATCGAGGTGAAGATGTCGGTCGCGCGGTTGAACAGCGCGCCGGCGAGCATCGCCGCGTTGACCCGCTTGCGGGCCGGGTCGGTCTCGTCCCGGTACGCCTCGCGGGCCAGCTCGAGGTAGCTCCCCGGGGTGTTGATCCCCTCCTCGGTGTGATGGAAGGCGCGGCGGGTCAGCCGCATGATCAGCTTCTTCTTCTCCTCGAGGGTCTCCGGGGGCGGCGCGTACCAGCGCACCCAGTAGCCCTCATAGAAGATCCGCGTCTCGCCGTCCAGCTCCCGGCGGGTGCCGTTCTCGGGCATCTGAATCATGAGCCGCTCCGGGCTGCGCGGCCGCTTCGGGCCGCAGCGGGGCGCCATCCTACGCCTCTCTCGCTCCCGTTCCTAGCCTGCCGGCCGGCCGGGGGCGCCCGGCGGGCCACTCGCCTCAGCAGATGACGGCGTGATCCGTCTCCGGTGCCCTGCGTGCGGGGCGCAGGCGGCGGACCAGCGCGCGCAGGGCGGTGGCAATGAACTCGCTGCGCATGCGGCGGCCGCGGGCGATGTAGGCCTCGATTTCCTCAGGAGTGATCTCTTCGGCAGGTATGGGGTTCTCGGTTTCCATGACGGGCTCTCCTTCAATCTGGTCGCGCACCGGATGTGCGTTGTCGATGGCGTCATGGTAGTTGTTGCCCATTGATTGATTAATACCCTATTCACTCATATTATTTGTTCCAGTTAGTCACAAATATCCGGGGCCGATCCATGGACAAGATCAGCGAGATGACCATGTTCGCGCGGACCGTCAGCGAGGGGAGCTTCTCCGCCGCCGCGCGCGCCCTGAAGCTGACCCCGTCGGCGGTCAGCAAGCAGGTGAGCCGGCTCGAGGATCGCCTCGGGGCCCGCCTGCTCAACCGGACCACCCGCCGCCTGAGCCTCACCGAGGAGGGGCGCGCCTTCCACGCCCGCTGCGAGCAGATCCTCGCCGAGATCGAGGAGGCCGAGACCGCGGTAACCGAGTTGCACGCGGCGCCGCGCGGCACGTTGCGGATCGCTGCCGCGGTCGCCTTCTTCAACCACCAGGTGATGCCGCTGCTCCCGGAGTTCCTCGCGCGCTACCCGGAGGTGCGCTTCGACCTGGTGATGACCGACCGCGAGGTGGACATGGTCGACGAGCGTATCGACGTCGCGATCCGCTTCGGCCAGATGCGCGAGTCGACGCTGATCGCCCGCCGGCTGGCGGTGAGCCGGCGGGTGATCTGCGCCGCCCCGTCCTACCTCGAACGCCACGGCACGCCGCGCACGCCGGCCGACCTGGTCGACCACAACTGCCTGACGCTCTCGACCCGGCCCGAGTTCAACGTCTGGGAGTTCGGCGACCGCCCCGAGGACCGGATGCGGGTCGACGGCAACCTGGAGGTCAGCCAGGCCGACGCGCTCTACGACGCCTGCCTGGCGGGCATCGGCCTGGCGCGGGTGGCCGGCTACCTGGTCGAGGCGGACCTCAAGGCGGGGCGGCTGGTGACGGTCCTCGAGGGCCAGCTCAGGGAGGAGTCGACGCTCTACGTGGCCTACCCGCACCGGCGCCACCTGTCGCCGAAGGTGCGCGCCTTCGTCGACTTCCTGGTCGCGAAATTCACGCCGGTGCCGCCATGGGCATCCGCACCGACACCCTCCCCTGGCGCGGAAGCGTGAGCGGGTCCGGGGCGATCCTCGCGCACCGGCACGCCGGTGGACCTTCGCCCGGAGCGGGCCCCGGATCGCGGTGCCCGCACCCGGGAGGTCCGGCAGCGGTCAGTGGTTGCTCGGGAAGGTGTACTTGATCCCCTCGCGCACCCCGGCCGACGGCCAGCGCTGGGTGATGGTCTTGCGCCGGGTGTAGAAGCGCATCGCGTCGGGTCCGTAGGCAGAGAGATCGCCGAACAGCGAGCGCTTCCAGCCACCGAAGCTGTGGTAGGCGACCGGCACCGGAAGCGGCACGTTGACGCCGACCATGCCGACCTTGATGTTGTCGGTGAAGTAGCGCGCCACCTCGCCGTCGCGGGTGAAGACGCAGGTGCCGTTGCCGTACTCGTGGGCGTCGATCAGCTCCATCGCCTGCTGTAGCGTCTCGACGCGCACCACCGTCAGCACCGGGCCGAAGATCTCGTCCCGGTAGATCTTCATGCCGGGGGTCACCCGGTCGAACAGGCAGCCGCCGAGGTAGTAGCCGTCCGGGTGGTCCGGCACCTCGATGCCGCGGCCGTCGACCACCAGTTCGGCGCCCTCCTCGACGCCGAGGTCGACGTAGCCGCGCACCTTGTCGCAGTGCTCGCGGGTCACCAGCGGGCCCATGTCGTGGCCCTCCTCGAGGCCGTTGCCGACCTTCATGTGCGCGAGCTCGTCCTTGAGCTTCGCGACCACCGCGTCGCCGGTCTCCTCGCCGACCGCGACGACGACCGGGATCGCCATGCAGCGTTCGCCGCACGAGCCGTAGGCCGCGCCCATCAGCGCGGTGACGGCGTTGTCGACGTCGGCATCGGGCATCACGACCGCGTGGTTCTTGGCGCCGCCGAGCGCCTGCACGCGCTTGCCGTGGGCGGTGCCCGTCGCGTAGATGTACTCGGCGATCGGCGTCGAGCCGACGAAGCTGACCGCCTGCACGCGCGGGTCGGTGAGCAGCGTGTCGACCGCCTCCTTGCCGCCGTTGACCACGTTCAGGACCCCCGGCGGCAGGCCCGCCTCCTCGAGCAGCCGGGGCACGAACAGCGCCGAGGTCGGGTCCTTCTCCGACGGCTTGAGCACGAAGGTATTGCCGGCGACCAGCGCCGCCGGGTACATCCACAGCGGCACCATGACCGGGAAGTTGAACGGCGTGATGCCGGCGACCACGCCGAGCGGCTGGAACTCGCTCCAGGAGTCGATGCCCGGCCCGACGTCGCGGCAGTGCTCGCCCTTGAGCGTCTCCGGCGCGTAGCAGGCGTACTCGACGTTCTCGATGCCGCGCTGCAGCTCGCCCATCGAATCGGCGAACACCTTCCCGTGCTCCTCGGTCAGCAGCCGGCAGATCTCGTCGGCGCGCTCCTCGAGCAGCTGCTTGAAGCGGAACATGATCCGCGCGCGCTTCGCCGGGGGCGTCGCGCGCCAGGCGGGAAACGCCGCCTCGGCGGCGGCGATCGCCTGCTCCACCGTCGCCTGGTCGGCCATCTCGACCTGGCGGATCACCCGGCCGGTTGCCGGGTTGTAGACGGGTTGCGTCGGACCGCCCGAGGTGACGACCTCGCCGTTGATCAGGTGGCCGACGGTCTCGCTTCCGGCCTGCTGCCGGGTCCGTTCTGCTGTCTGCATGGTTCTCTGCTCGTCTGTGCCGTCCGACGAACTGACGCACCGGAAGGCATGGTGGTTGATTTCATTGTAGGCCGGGCTCCGGCCCGACGTGGCGGTCTCTCTCAAGGGCGTTGTCGGGCTGGAGTCCGACCCACATGGAATCCGGATCCTCCCCGAAATCAACGTGTGAACCGAAGACCGGCGCCATCGCCGTTGTGACGTCGGACCGAAGTCCAATCCGCACCCGTGTGGTCATGAGCAATTCCGTGGGTCGGGCTTCAAGCCCGCCCGGGGAAGGGCTGGGCCAGTGACCCCGGTCGCGCTATCCGGCCTCGCCGAGCGCCTCGCCGAGTGCGTTGACCAGCGCGTCGATCTCCCCACGTTCCGTGATGAACGGCGGCGCGAGGGCGATGCAGTCACCACCGTAGCGGACGTAGAAGCCCTTCTC
>JAWVZO010000016.1:0-23688 GCA_033722135.1 Gammaproteobacteria bacterium
GATGCCCTTGTTGTCGTACGAGGCGTGGTCGACGGGACGCCCGTCGAGCTCGACGTCAACGGCACCGGACTTGCCCAGCAGGATCAGGAACGGCACCTCGCCGGTCACCTCGCGGGTGGTCCCGGCGCGCAGCATGTCGAACACCAGTCGCGTGCCCTCGCTGTCGACGACCTCGACCCAGACGTCGTCGCTGAGCGTGAGACCGAGGGTGTGGCCGGTCGGTGCGGGCGGTTCGGGTTCGGGCTCAGGCGCGGGCGCGGGGGCGGCGGACTGGACCGTGGCGGCATCCGGAGCGGCGCCGTCCTCGCGGACAGCAGGCTGGGCGCTCGCTGGAGTCTCGCCCCCCGGGGCCGTCCTTTCCATTCCGGTAATGGGCTCGGGAGAAGTTGCGGGCTGGCCGGCCACAGGCGCGGGCCCAGTCTCCGGGACCACGACCACGTCCGGCGTCACGGGTTCCGCGGGCAACGCCACCGTCGGTGACTCCCCTGCGTTCCCGGGCAGGTTCCCCATGACGTCGCGGCCGCCCTGCGTCCACCACCACCAGCCGGCGACGCCCGCCAAAACCAGCACCAGAATGATCGCCACCGCGCGCAGCGGCACGCCGGTCGGCATCGGAGCAGTTTCCGAGGCGGGCCGCGGGCGCAATTCGAGCGGCACCTCGGGCGCGCGCTCCGCATCGTAGCGATCGACCAGTTCGTTGCCGTTCAGGCCGACCAGGCGGGCATAGTTCTTGATGTACCCGCGGACGAACACCGGGGCGGGCAGGCCCTCGGCATCGTCCCGTTCGAGGGCCTCGACCACGCCGACGGTCAGATTGAGACTCGTGGCCACCTCGTCGACGCTCTTGTTGGCGGCGATCCTGGCCTTGGCGAGACGACTGCCGGGTCCGGGCTGCGGGGTCGCGACCTCCTCGGCCGGGACCGGTTCGTTGGCGGTGTCGTTGTCGGCCTTCATCGTTTCTCCGTTGCCAGCAGGAGGCGGGTCTCGGGGGCGGTCGGGAAGCGTTCGCGCAGCTGCCGCGCGTAGTTCTCGGCCGCGCCGCGGTCGCCGAGCTCGCGCTCCACCTGGACGCCGAGCCAGAGCATCGCCGCGTTGGGACGGACGAGGCGCGTCAGGCGCTGGAGGTAGGCACGCGCCTGGAGGGCGTTGCCCGATTCCCAGCTCAGGCTGGCCATCTGGTAGAGCGCGGGAACGAAGTTCGGCGCCTTCGCCAGGGCCTGGCGGAAGTAGTTCTCGGCGAGCTCGCGCTGGCCGTCGCGCAGCGCGCAGACCCCCAGGTTGGTCAGGGTGTTCTGCGGCGTCTTGTACAGCGGGTTGGCAAGCGCCCGCTCGAAGGCCCGCGTGGACTCCTCGTAGCGCTGATTGCTGCACAAAAAACGCCCGTAGTTGTTCCAAGCATCCGAGTCGTTGGGCGAGATCTCGACCACGCGGCGGAAGTGCGCCTCGGCCTTCTCGTCCTGACCGAGCTTTTCGTAGAGCACCGCGATCCCGTTGTGCGCCACCGCCAGGTTGGGGTCGTGGACCAGGGCACGCTGCAGGTGCTCCATGGCCTGGGCGTCCTGCCCGGCCTTCATGTACTCGATGCCGAGCAGCGCGTTGGGCTCGGCGGCGGCCGGGCGGGGCTTGATGTCGGGCCGCTTGTAGTCGATCCCGTCGTCGACCGACGTGATGCCTCCGCTCGTGGCGCAGCCGCCGAGGAGCAGCAGCGCGGCGAGGCAGACGCCCAGGCAGCGGGTGACATGGCCGCTCATCCCTGCGCCTCCGCGGTGCGGTCGCGGCGACGTCGCGAGCGCACCTTGCCGACCAGCTGGCCACACGCCGCGTCGATGTCCTCGCCCCGGGTCTTGCGCGTGATGGTGACCAGGCCGTGGGCCTGTAGCACCTCGCGGAACGCGTCGACCGCGGCGTCATCGGGTCGCTGGTAGTGGATCCCGGCGACCGGGTTGTACGGGATCAGGTTGACCTTGGCCGGCACCCCGCGCAGCACCCGGGCGAGCTCGCGGGCGTGGCCGGGCTGGTCGTTGACGCCGGCCAGCAGCACGTACTCGAAGGTGACCACGCGGTAACGGTCGGCGCCGATGTAGCGCTTCGCCGCGGCGACCACGTCGTGCAGCGGGTATTTCCGGTTGATCGGCACCAGCTCGCTGCGCAGCGCGTCGTCGGGTGCATGGATCGACACCGCGAGGCTGATGTCGGTGACCTCCGCGAGGCGGTCCATTGCCGGGACGATGCCGGAGGTGCTCAGCGTCACACGGCGCTTGGAGAGGCCGAAGGCCAGGTCGTCCTTCATCAGGTTGGTCGCGGTGACCACCGCCTGGAAGTTCAGCAGCGGCTCGCCCATGCCCATCAGCACGACGTTGGTCACGTGGCGTCCGCGCCCCTCGGCGTCGAGCGCCGCACGCGCCTGCCAGAGCTGGGCGACGATCTCGCCGGCGGTCAGGTTGCGGCTGAACCCCTGGCGCGCGGTCGCGCAGAAGCGGCAGTCGATCGGGCAGCCGACCTGGGAGGAGACGCAGAGCGTGCCGCGCTCGCCGTCCGGGATGAAGACGGTCTCGACGCAGTTGCCGTCGGCGAGTTCGAACAGCCACTTGCGGGTCCCGTCACGGGACTGCTGGTCGCTGACCGCCGGCGGCAGGTCGAGCCGCGCGTGTGCCTCGAGCCATGCCCGGAAAGGCTTGCTCAGGTCGGTCATCGCGTCGTAGTCGGTGACCTGCCGGTGGTAGACCCACTTCATGAGCTGGGTCGCGCGGAACGGGCGGTCGCCGCGCGCTGCGAGCAGGCGAAGCAGTGCCTCGCGATCGAGATCGAAGAAGTTGAAAGTGGTCTGGCCTTCCAAGTTCAGCGGGTCCGCGGGCAGATCTCGTCGCCGGAGAAGAAGTAGTCGATTTCCGTGCGCGCCGTGTCGGGGCCGTCCGAGCCGTGCGCGCAGTTCTCCTCGACCGTGGTCGCGTAATCGGCGCGTATCGTGCCGCGGGCCGCCTCCTTGGGGTTGGTCGCGCCCATGATCTCGCGGTTGGCGACGATGGCGTTCTCGCCCTCGAGCACCTGGACCATCACTGGGCCCGAGGTCATGAAGGCGACGAGATCGGCGTAGAACGGCCGCTCCTTGTGCACGGCGTAGAAGCCCTCGGCCTGCTCGCGGCTCAGGTGCAGCATCTTGGCGGCGACGATGCGCAACCCGGCGGTCTCGAAGCGGGCGTAGATCGATCCGATCAGGTTGCGTGCCACGGCATCTGGCTTGATGATCGACAGGGTGCGTTCGACGGCCATCGGAACTCTCCGGAAAATCTGTACAAGAATAACAGAAACCCGCGGCGGGCCGCGGGTTTGTGCGGAAAATAGGGGCGCAGTGTAGCGCCGGCCCGGGTCCCAGGCAACGCGCCCGATGCGCTTTCGCTCAGACGGCGAAGCTCTCGCCGCAGCCGCAGGTCGCGGTGACGTTCGGGTTGCTGAAGGTAAAGCTCTGGTTGAGCCCCTCACGCACGAAATCGACCTCCATGCCTTCGAGGTAGCCGAGATGCTCGCGGTCGACCACCAGGCGGATGCCGTGGTCCTCGAACACCTCGTCGCCGTCGTCGGGGGCCCCGGCGAAATCCATGGTGTAGGAGAGCCCGGAACAGCCGGCGCTGGTGACGCCGAGCCTCAGCGCCGAGGCCTCGGGATGCTTGGCGAGGAGTTCGCTGAGCCGTGCGGCGGCGCGGTCGGTAAGCGTGATGGACATGTCGTTGACTCCTGCGATATCGGTTCCGCGGCCCGCCGGTTCAGCCGGCCGCCTTCTGTGCTGATGGACCGCCTCCGGCGCTGTCGGTTCCATGGGGGCCGCGCGCCAGCGAGCGCAGCCTGGGCACCGTTCTGGCGGCCAGTTCCAGGACCGCGTCAATTTCCCCGGAGGTGGTGAAGCGGCCGAGGGAGAAGCGCAGCGAGCTGTCGACCTCGGCCTCGCCCAGGCCGAGCGCGCGCAGCACGTGGGACGGTTCGCGGCTCGCCGAGGCGCAGGCCGCGCCGGAGGAGAGCGCGACGTCGCGCAGCGCCATGATCAGTGCCTCGCCCTGCACGCCGTCGATGCGGACGCTGAGGATGTTCGGCACCCGGCGCACTGGGTCGCCGTTGAGGCGCACGCCGCCGAGTTCGTGCAACCCCTCCCAGAGCCGGTCGCGCAGAGCGCGCAGCCGCTCCGCCTCTTCCGCGAGGACGCCGCCGGCCAGGCGGAACGCCTCGCCCATGCCAACCACCTGGTGCGTCGCCAGGGTCCCGGGGCGCAGGCCACGCTCCTGACCGCCGCCGTGGAGCAGCGGTTCGAGCCGGACCGCGGGGTGGTCGCGGACGTAGAGCGCACCGACGCCCTTGGGCCCGTAGAGCTTGTGCGCGGAGAAGGCCATCAGGTCGACCGGGAGGAGACGGAGGTCGATGGCCAGACGCCCGGCCGACTGGGCGGCGTCGACGTGGAACAGCGCGCCATGGGCGCGCACCCGGGCGCCTATCGCGGCAATGTCCTGGATCACGCCGGTCTCGTTGTTGACGTGCATGATCGACACCAGTGCGGTCTCGTCACGCAGCTCGGCGGCGACCGCGTCCGGGTCGAGCAGGCCGTTGCGGTCCGGGGCGAGGTAGGTCACCTCCCAGCCCTCCCGCTCGAGCTGCCGGCAGCTGTCGAGCACGGCCTTGTGCTCGGTGCTCGCGGTGACCACGTGACGCCCCCGGCCGCACGCCGCGTGCGCCGCGCCGAGCAGGGCCAGGTTGTCCGACTCCGTCGCCCCGGAGGTGAAGACGATCTCGCGCGGCTCGGCTCCCAGGAGGTCGGCGACCTGTTGGCGTGCCTTCTCGACGGCCCGCTCGGCCTCCCAGCCCAGGGCGTGCGAGCGCGACGCCGGATTGCCGAACACGCCGTCCGCGGTCAGGCAGCCCGCCATTTTCTCGGCGACCCGGGGGTCGACCGGGGTCGTCGCGGCGTAGTCGAGGTAGATGGGGCGGTGTCGCGGCACGGTCGTTTCTCAGGCGGTGGCGACGAGGCGCCGCAGCGCCGCGACCTGGTGCCGAAGCGACGCGACCAGCGCATCGATGTCGGCGGCGACGTTGCCCCGGCCGACGCTGACGCGGATCGCCCCGCGCGCGGTGGCCTCGGGCACTCCCATGGCGGCGAGCACGTGACTGGGCTCGCCGGTGCCGGTGTGACAGGCCGACCCGCTCGACACCGCGAGGCCGTCGCGGTCGAGCGCGAGCAGCAACGCCTCGCCGTCGATGCCTTCGATGGCGAACTGCAGCGTGTTCGGCAGCCGTTCCGCGTCGGCGGCGAAGAGCGTGACCCCATCGAGCGTGGCCAGCGCGGCGCGCAGCCGGTCGATCAGCGCGCGGGCGCTGGTCGCGCGCGCGTCGAGTTCCTCAAGGGCGAGCCGTGCGGCCGCGCCGAAGCCGACGATGCCGGCGAGGTTCTCGGTGCCGCTGCGCAACCCCCGCTCCTGACCGCCGCCGCGCAGCACCGGGTCGAGGTCGACGGCGGGCCCGAGGATCAGAGCGCCGACCCCCTGCGGGCCGTTGATCTTGTGCGCGGAGAGGGTCAGCAGGTCCACCCCGGCGGACGCGAAATCGACCGGCAGCTTGCCCGCCGCCTGGACCGCGTCGCTGTGGACCCAGGCCCCGGCCTCGCGGGCCTTCGCGGCGATCGCGGAGACCGGCTGGACGACGCCGGTCTCGTTGTTCGCCCACATCGCCGAGACGATGCGGGTCCCCGGTGCCGGCGTCCAGGCGGCCACGTCGACGCGGCCGTCCGCGTCGACCGGCAGCCAGTCGAGGCCCCAGCCATGCCCGGCGAGCGCGCGGGCCGGCTCGATCACCGAGGGGTGCTCCACCGGGCTGAGCGCGAGGCGCCCGGCCGTCTCCAGGGCGGCGAGGCCCATCAAGGCGAGGTTGTTGGCTTCGGTACCGCCGCTGGTGAACACCACCTGGCGCGGCGATACGCCGACCAGTGCCGCGACCCGTTCCCTCGCCTCGTCGAGGGCCGCCCGCGCGTGCCGCCCGGCACGGTGGGCGCTCGACGGGTTGCCCGGCTCGCCGCCGAGGAAATCGAACATCGCCTCCCGCACCCGCGGATCGAGCGGGCTGGTGGCGTTGTGATCGAGGTAGGTCATCCCGGACCCGCTCGCGTGGGGATCAGGAGACGGCGATGGTGCGCTTCGACGTGCTTCCGGTCGAACGCGACGCGAGATCGTCGTAGGTCCGCTCGACGAGCTGCGCGAGGTTGATGCCGGCGAGGAAGTCGTGGATCTGCTCGCTGAGGTCGCACCAGAGTTCGTGGGTCAGGCAGGGCTGGGAGTCCTGGCAGTTGCCGAGACCGCCACAGCGGGTGGCGTCGACCTCCTCGTCGACAGCGGTGATCACGCTGACCACCGAGATCTCCTCGGCCGCGCGGCTGAGCTGGTAGCCGCCGCCGGGACCGCGCACGCTCTGAACCAGGCCACGCCGGCGCAACCGGGAGAAGAGCTGCTCGAGATAGGAGAGCGAGATGCTCTGTCTCTTGGAGATGTCGGCGAGGGTGATCGGCCCCTGATCGTAGTGGAGCGCGAGGTCGAGCATGGCCGTGACGGCGTAGCGGCCCTTGGTGGTCAGTCGCATCGTCGGGAATCCCGCACCGTGAACATGGAGACCATTGTACCTTATTGTTGACTACTTGAGTCAAGTATTGCCCGGCGTCTCGCCCTGCTCCTCGCCGGGTGCCGTGGTGCTGATCTCGCAGGGGTCGAGCTCGGGGATATCGAGCTCGCTGACGTCCACGCCGAGCCCCTCGAGGGCCTGGGCGATCTGCCCAAGCTTGCGGTCGGTGACATGGATGTGGTCGAGCATGCTGTTGATCGCGTGCGCCACCGGGTCGGGCATGTCCCGGGTGGTGCCGTAGGCATCGAAACCGATACGCTTGGCGGTCGCCTCCCGGCGCGGGGCCTTGTCGTCGCCCCGGGCGAGGCTGGCGAACCGGCCCGGCACTCCGACCACCGTGGCCCCGTCGGGCACGTCCTTGATGACCACCGCGTTGGAGCCGATGCGGGCATCCCGGCCGACCGTGAACGGACCGAGTACCTTGGCCCCGGCACCCACCACGACACCGTCGCGCAGGGTCGGGTGCCGCTTGCCCTTGTCCCAGGAGGTGCCGCCGAGCGTGACCCCCTGGTAGAGCGTGCAGTCGTCGCCGATCTCGGTGGTCTCGCCGATCACCACCCCCATGCCGTGGTCGATGAAGAAGCGGCGGCCGATACGTGCGCCGGGGTGGATCTCGATGCCGGTCAACCAGCGGGAGAACCCCGAGATGAAGCGCGCCAGCCAGCGCCAGCCGCGGGTCCAGAGGCCGTGGGCGAGCCGGTGCAGCATCAGCGCATGCACCCCCGGGTAGCAGGTCAGGACCTCGAACGAGTTGCGCGCCGCGGGATCGCGGTCGAACACGCTGCTGATGTCTTCGCGGAGTCGTTCGAACATGGGGTTCGGGGTTTCCAGTGGGCCGGCGGTCGCGGCCCGTTCCTACATGACGTCAATCTAGCACAGCGGCCCGCGGCCTCGCCGTGCCTTGTCGACCTGGGTCAGGATGCCGCGCAGGATCTGGATCTCGTCCTCCTCCGGGCGGGCGCGTGCGAACATCCGGCGCAGCCTGCGCATCACCCTTCCGGGACGCGCCGGGTCGATGAAGTCGATCGCCTGCAGGGTCCGCTCGAGGTGGGCGAAGAACCCCTCGATCTCGTCCGCCGTGGCCGGCCGGTGCGACACCGCCTCCGTCTCCCGGTCCCGATCACCCTCGAGACCGGCCACGCGCACCTCGTAGGCGAGCACCTGCACCGCGGCGGCGAGGTTGAGCGAACCGTAGCCGGGATCGGTCGGGATGGTGACCAGCGCATGGCAGCGATCGAGATCCTCGTTGCTCAGCCCGGTCCGCTCGGGACCGAAGAGCAGCGCCACCGCGCCCCGGGCGCGCTCCGCGACGAGCTGCGCGGCCGCCCCGCGCGGGTCGAGCGTGGGCCAGCGTATCGAGCGCGGGCGCGCGCTGCTGCCGATCACCAGCCGGCAGCCGGCGAGCGCCGCGTCGAGATCGTCGCAGACGCGCGCCGCGGCGAGCAGGTCGTCGGCGCCGGCGGCCATCGCGGTCGCGTCGGCATGGGGAAACTGTCGTGGCGCGACGAGGCAGAGCTCCGCCAGCCCCATGGTCTTCATCGCGCGGGCGACGGCGCCGATGTTGCCGGGGTGGGACGGGGCGACGAGGACGATGCGGATGCCGCGGAACATCGCGGCACTCTAGCGGCGCCGCGCGCGCGGTGACAAGCGCGGGCGCGTGGCAACGGTCGGCGCCAACTGCTATTCTTGCGCCCCTTTTCCGCCGTCGAACGCCGTCATGCACCCCATGCTCAACATCGCGATCGGGGCCGCGCGCAGCGCCGGCGACCTGATCGTCCGCCACCTCGAGCGGGTCGACCGGCTCACCATCGGCACCAAGCAGCGCAACGATTTCGTCACCGAGGTCGACCGCCTCGCCGAGGCCGAGATCATCCGGCGGATCCACCGCGCCTACCCGCAGCATGCGATCCTCGCCGAGGAGAGCGGCGAGCACGGCGAGGACGAGTACGAGTGGGTCATCGACCCGCTCGACGGCACCACCAACTTCCTCCACGGCCATCCGCAATTCGCGGTATCGATCGCGCTGCGCCACCGCGGCCGGCTCGACCAGGCGGTGGTCTACGATCCGCTGCGCCAGGAGCTGTACACCGCCAGCCGGGGGGCCGGAGCGACGCTCAACGACCGCCGCATCCGCGTCACCCGGGCCAACGGCCTGCCCGGCAGCCTGCTCGGCACCGGCTTCCCGTTCCGCCAGCAGGAGCATCTCGACGCCTACCTCGGCATGTTCCGGGCGCTGTTCCCGGAGGCCGCCGGTATCCGCCGGGCGGGCGCCGCCGCGCTCGACCTGGCCTACGTCGCCGCAGGACGCCTGGACGGTTTCTGGGAGATCGGCCTGAGCCCGTGGGACATCGCCGCCGGCGCCCTCCTCGTGCTCGAGGCGGGCGGCATGGTCTCGGACTTCGACGGCGGCAGCGACTACCTCGAGACGGGCAACGTGGTCTGCGCCGGTCCGCGGTTGCAGGCGGCGATGCTCGCGGCGATCAGGCCCCACCGCGGCGAGGCGCTGCGCCGCTGACCCGGGATGGAGGTCAGGGCAGGTCGTCGACCTCCGCCCCCTCCTTCTTCACCTCGAGCATGTCGGCACGGCTGATGCCGAGCAGCAGCGTCACCGGGCTCGCGACGAAGATCGATGAGTAGGTGCCGATCACCACGCCGACGATCAGTGCCAGCGCGAAGCTGTGGATCACCTCGCCGCCGACCAGGAACAGCGCGATCAGCACCAGCAGCGTCGTGCCCGAGGTCATCAGCGTGCGGGCCAGGGTCTGGTTGACCGAGCCGTTCATGACCTCGACCGCGCTGCCCTTGCGCATCTTGCGGAAGTTCTCGCGGATCCGGTCGAAGACGACGATGGTGTCGTTGAGCGAGTAGCCGATCACCGCGAGCACCGCGGCGAGCACGGAGAGGTCGAAGTCGGCCTGCACGACCGAGAAGAAACCGAGCACGACGAGCACGTCGTGGACCAGCGCCGCGACGGCACCGAGCGCGAAGCGGTACTCGAAGCGAAAGCCCACGTAGATCAGGATGCCGGCCAAGGCGTAGAGCATCGCCAGGCCGCCGGCCTCGGTCAGCTCGTCGCCGATCTGTGGGCCGACGAACTCGACACGGCGCAGCTCGACGGCGCCGTCCGCGGCCTCGCGCAGCGCGCGGACCACCTCGGTGCTGAGATCGGCGCTGCTGATGTCCTGGCGCGGCGCGAGGCGGATCAGCACGTCGCGGGGGGTGCCGAAGTGTTGCACCGTGGTGCCTTCGTAGCCGTTGTCGGCGAGCGTTGCGCGCACGTCGGCCAGGTCGACGTCGGCGGTGTAGCCGAGTTCGACCAGCGTGCCGCCGGTGAAGTCGATGCCGAAGTTCAGGCCGCGCACCGCCAGCGAGCCGATCGCGACCAGGATCAGCAGCGCCGAGAAGACGTAGGCGATCCGGCGCTTGCCGAGGAAGTCGATGTGCGTGGTCTTCTTGAATAGTTCCATGGCGTGGCTTCCGTCAGATCGCCAGGGCCTTGACCCGGCGACCGCCGTAGACCAGGTTGATCACCGCGCGTGTGCCCATGATCGCGGTGAACATCGAGGTGACGATGCCGATCGACAGCGTCACCGCGAAGCCCTTGATCGGGCCGGTGCCGAAACTGAACAGCACCACCGCGGCGATCAGCGTCGTGATGTTGGCGTCGGCGATGGTCGACAGCGCCTTCTCGTAGCCCGAGTGGATGCTCGCCTGCGGCGTGCCGCCGGCGCGCAGTTCCTCGCGGATGCGCTCGAAGATCAGGACGTTGGCGTCGACCGCCATGCCCACCGTGAGCACGATGCCGGCGATGCCGGGCAGCGTCAGCGTCGCCTGCAGCAACGACAGGACGGCCACCACCAAAACCAGGTTCATGGCCAGCGCGAGGTCCGCGACCAGGCCGAACACCCGGTAGTAGAGCGCCATGAAGACCAGCACCAGGCCAAAGCCGAGCATCACGGCGTTGAAGCCCTGCTCGATGTTGTCGCGGCCGAGGCTCGGCCCGACGGTGCGCTCCTCGACGATGTGGATCGGCGTCGCCAGCGCGCCGGCGCGCAGCAGCAGTGCCAGGTCGCGCGCCTCCTCGGTCGAGTCGAGGCCGGTGGTCTGGAAGCGGTTGCTGAAGTGATCGCGGATGGTCGCGACGCTGATCACCTCCTCGGTCCGCTTGGTGGTGCGCACCGGCTCGCCGTCGACGATCTTCGTCTCGGTGCGGTTCTCGATGAACACCACGGCCATCGGCTTGCCGATGTTGTCGCGCGTGACGTTGCTCATGCGCCGGCCGCCGTTGCCGTCGAGGCGCACCGTGACCGCCGGACCGCCGTTCTCGTCGATGGTCGAGGCGGCATCGACGATCTGGTCGCCGGTGACGATGATCTGCTTGTCGAGGAGGATCGGCTGCCCGTTGCGCTCGTAGTAGAGCTTGGCGTTGACCGGGACGCGGCCGGACTCCAGGACGGTCTGCACGTCGTGCTCGGTGTCGACCAGCCGGTACTCGAGGGTCGCCGTGGCGCCGAGGATCTCCTTGGCGCGGGCGGTGTCCTGGACGCCGGGGAGCTGGACGACGATGCGGCTCTCGCCCTGCTGCTGGATCACCGGCTCGGCGACGCCGAGCTCGTTGACCCGGTTGCGCAGCGTGGTGATGTTCTGCTGCAGCGCGAAGCGGCGGATCGACTCGGCCTCGTCCTCGCTGAGACGGGCGATCAGGTGCGGCTCGCCGTCGCTGACGGCGTCGACCACCAGGGCCGGGAACTCGCGCTCGATCAGGCGCTCGGCCTCCTCGAGCCGCGACGCGTCGGCGAAGCGCACCCTGACGTCCTCCCCGGTGCGCGTCACCGTCTGGTAGCGGATGCGGTTGTCGCGCAGCAGGCGGCGGAGGTCGCCGACGATGTTCTCCACGGCCTGGCGTACCGCGGCGTCCATGTCCACCTCCATGAGGAAGTGGACGCCGCCGCGCAGGTCGAGCCCGAGGTACATCGGTGCCGCGTCGATCGTGCGCAGCCAGTCGGGCGTGGCCGGGGCCAGGTTCAGCGCGACGACGTAACCCGGGCCGAGCCCCTGCTTGATCCGCTCGGCCGCCTGCAGCTGGGTCTCCGTTTCCGCGAAGCGCACCAGCAGGAGGCCCTCCTCGAAGCGGGTCGACTTGGGTTCGATGCCCGCGCGCTCGAGGATGCCCGAGACCTGCGCCAGCGTGCCCCCGTCGACGTCGACGCCACGCGCCGAGGCCGAGATCTGCACCGCCGGATCCTCCCCGTAGAGGTTGGGCAGCGCGTAGACCAGCCCGACCGCGACCACCGCGGCGATCAGCAGGTACTTCCAGAGCGGGTACTTGTTCAGCATGCGCCGGTTTCGCTCGCCGATCGCCTCACAGGGTCTCGGCGGAGCCCTTGGGCAGGGTGGCGGCGATCGCCTGGCGCTGCACCTTGACCTCGACGCCGTCGGCGACCTGCAGCTGCACGAAGTTGTCGCCCAGGTCGCTGATGACGCCGAATAGCCCGCCGTTGGTGACCACCTCGTCGCCCTTGTCGAGCGCCTCGATCATCTTCTTGTGTTCCTTCTGGCGCTTGCTCTGCGGGCGGATCAGCAGGAAGTAGAAGACCACGAAGATCAGGATCAGCGGCAGGAAGCCCATCAGCGGGTCGCCCTGCTGTCCGGACGCGGACTGCGCCCATGCGTTCGAGATGAAGAAATCCATCGCTTTGCCCTTTCGGTCCAGGGTGGTTATGCCGCTGCGCGGCCGGCCGCGGCAAAGCGCGCATTATGACACAGGAGGCTCGCCTTGCGACCGGTCGACGTGGAAGCGCGCCACCCACTCCGCGAGGGCGCCGGCGGCGATCGCCTCGCGCATCCCGGCCATCAGCCCGAGGTAGTAATGGAGGTTGTGGATGGTGGCCAGGCGCGCGGCCAGGATCTCCCCGCAGGCATGCAGGTGGCGCAGGTAGGCGCGCGAGAAGTGGCGGCAGGTGTAGCAGCCGCAGGTGGGGTCGAGCGGGCGGGGGTCGTCGCGGTGTCGCGCGTTGCGGATGCGCAGGTCGCCGTAGCGGGTGAACAGGTGGCCGTTGCGCGCGTTGCGCGTCGGCAGCACGCAGTCGAACATGTCGATGCCGCGCTGCACCGCCGCGACGATGTCCTCGGGCGTGCCGACGCCCATCAGGTAGCGCGGACGGTCGTCAGGCAGCCGCGGCCCGAGGTCCTCGAGGATCCGTTCCCGGGCCGCCTTCGGCTCGCCCACCGAGAGCCCGCCGACGGCGTAGCCGTCGAAGCCGATCTCGAGAAGCCCGTCGAGCGACGTGGCGCGCAGCGCGGGGAACATCCCGCCCTGGACGATGCCGAACAGCGCCGCCGGGTTGTCGCCGTGCGCCTCGCGCGAGCGCCGCGCCCAGCGCAGCGAGAGCTCCATCGAGGCGCGCGCCGCGGCCTCGGTGACGGGGTACGGCGTGCACTCGTCGAAGATCATGACGACGTCGGCGCCGAGCGCGCGCTGCACGGCCATCGACTCCTCCGGCCCGAGAAAGACCCGCGCCCCGTCGACCGGCGAGCGGAAGGTCACGCCGTCCTCGGTGACCTTGCGCATCGCGCCGAGGCTGAAGACCTGGAAGCCACCGGAATCGGTCAGGATCGGCCTCTGCCAGTGCATGAAATCGTGGAGATCGCCGTGGCGCGCGATCGTCCCGGTGCCGGGCCGCAGCATCAGGTGGAAGGTGTTGCCGAGCACGATCTCGGCGCCGAGCTGCTCGAGCTCCTCGGGGAGCATCGCCTTGACGGTGCCGTAGGTGCCGACCGGCATGAAGGCCGGCGTCTCGACGCTGCCGCGCGGGAACACCAGGCGCCCGCGGCGCGCGGCGCCGTCCCGGCCGAGCAGATCGAAGCGCATCACGCGGTCGGCTCGGGCGCGCGGCTGACCAGCATCGCGTCGCCGTAGCTGAAGAACCGGTAGCGTGCCGCCACCGCGTGACGGTAGGCGGTGAGCACGTGGCCAGTGCCGGCGAAGGCGCAGACCAGCATCAGCAGGGTCGATTCCGGCAGGTGGAAGTTGGTGAGCAGCAGGTCGACCACGCGGAACCGGAAGCCCGGCCGGATGAACAGCCGCGTCTCGCCACGCGTCGGGCGCAACTCGCCCGACGCCGCCGCGGCTTCCAGGCTGCGCACCGTGGTCGTGCCGACGGCGACGATCCGCCCGCCCCGGGCCCGCGCCTCGGCGATTGCCGCGCAGGTGGCCTCGGGCACCTCGTACCACTCCGCGTGCATGCGGTGGTCATCGAGCGCCTCGGCCCGTACCGGCTGGAACGTGCCGGCGCCGACGTGCAGCGTCACGCGGGCGCTGGCGACGCCCACCTCGGCCAGGCGCTCGAGCAGCGGCGTGTCGAAGTGCAGCCCGGCCGTCGGCGCGGCGACGGCGCCGGGCGTCCGGGCGAAGACGGTCTGGTAACGCTCGCGATCGAGGGCGGTGTCGTCACGCGTGATGTAGGGGGGCAGCGGCACGTGACCGACCCGGTCGAGCCACGACGCGGCATCGTGGTCCCCCTGCAGCTCGATCTCGAACAGGTCGTCCTCGCGCCCGACCACGGTGGCGTCCATTCCGCCGTCGAGCTGCAACGCGCCGCCGGGTTTCGGGGTCTTGCTGCTGCGGAGCATGGCCAGGAACCGGGGGCCGCCGAGCAGCCTTTCGACGAGCAGCTCGACGCGGCCGCCGCTCGCCTTGCGGCCGTGGACGCGTGCCGGTATCACCCGCGTGTCGTTGAACACCAGCAGGTCGCCGGGCGCGAGGCGCCCGGGCAGGCCGGTGACCGTCGCGTCCTCCACCCGGCCGTCGCGGCCGTCGAGGCAGAGCAGGCGGCTCGCGCTGCGCTCGGCGAGCGGCGACTGCGCGATCAGTTCGGGCGGCAGGTCGTAGCTGAACTCCTGGCGACGCATGGCGCGCGATGGTAGTCGTGCCGCCCGGGGGCGGCAAGCTGGCGCGTATCCATAGACGGTTCCCGATAGGTTAGTATCTGCGGCGGGATGGGGGGTCACGCCGGCGTGACACACCGGGACGCGGGAGGCGCCCGACCGATGACCAATTCGTTCGCGCACATTGGCCACAAGATCATCGCCGTGGTCGGGCTGATCGTCACGCTCAGCCTGCTCGCGCTAGGCATGTTCTACGTCCAGCAGCAGGAAGAGAGCATCCTGGCGCAGAACGAGCGCACCATGACCAAGCTCACCGAGAGCGTCATCCAGGGGCTGCAGTCGGTGATGCTCGCCGGCTACGCCGACATCGCGCGCGGCTTCGCCGACCGGCTCGAGCAGGTGCCGGACGTCACCGACTTCCGCATCCTGCGCACCAGCGGCGAGCAGGCCTTCCTCGACAACGACACCATCGAGGACGTCAACGCCCGGCGCGGCGAGGAGGAGTTCCTGCCCCGGGACGACGAGGAGACGGTCCAGGTGCTGCCCAGCACCCATACCGAGCTGACCAAGGCCCTGCAAACCCGTGAAACGGTTCCGTTCTACGAGACCAGTTCCGACGGGGAGCGCTTCCTGACCTTCCTCGCGCCGATCCTCAACGACGAGGGCTGCCACAAGTGCCACGGCAAGGAGAAGCCGGTGCGCGGCGTGCTCAAGCTGACCACCTCGCTCGCCGCCGTCCAGGAGGACATCCAGGCCACCTGGGTCCAGTCGAGCCTCGTCGTCGGCGCCGCGATCCTCGGCACGCTGCTGCTTACCGGGCTGCTGATCCGGCGCGCGGTGGTGCGGCCGATCGACCGGGTGACGCGGGCGATGGTGCGCGCCGCGGACGGCGACCTGACCCAGACGGTGCCGGTCATGGGGCGCGACGAGCTGAGCCAGATGGCGTTCAGCTTCAACCACATGACCCGCCAGCTGATGCAGACCTACACCGGCCTGCGCAACGAGCAGGACAAGCTCGCGACCATCATCCTGAGCGCCCGCGAGGGGATCGTCGTCACCGACGGCGAGGGCAAGGTGGTGCTGATGAACCCGGCCGCCGAGGCGCTGGTCGGCAAGAGCATCCGCCAGGTCGCCGCCGAGGGCTTCCTCAACCTCATCGACGATCCCGAGGGGCTGCGCAACCTGCTCGAACGCGACCCCCAGATCAAGGAGCCGGAGACCGTCCACTTCGGCAACCGGGTGCTGAGCGTCTACGCCGCGACCATCCGCACGCCGCAGGGCGGGGTGGTCGGCTCGGCCGCGCTGCTACGCGACATCACCGAGGAGAAACGGCTCGAGGATCGGCTGCGCAGGCTCTCGACCACCGACGGGCTGACCGGCCTGTTCAACCGCCGTCACCTCGACGAGACGCTCACGGTCGAGGTGGAACGGGCCCGGCGCTACGGGGCGCCGCTGTCGATCATGATGTTCGACGTCGACCACTTCAAGCGCTTCAACGACGAGCACGGCCACGACCAGGGCGACCGGGTGTTGCAGGCGATCGCCCAGGCGTTCCAGGAGCACGTGCGCAAGGTCGACGTGCCGTGCCGCTACGGCGGCGAGGAGTTCCTGGGCATCCTGCCCGGCACCACCCAGGCCGGGGCGATCATCGTCGCCGAGCGGCTGCGCCGAGCCGTGGAGCACATGGAGGTCGACGGCCTGAAGGTGACCATAAGCATCGGCGTCGCCTCGCTCGCCGACCTCGACGCGGAGAACGCCACGGAGCTCGTGGAGGCTGCCGACGACGCGCTCTACCGCGCCAAGCGCGCCGGGAGGAACCAGGTCATCACCGCGCGCCGGGGCGGGTCCGAGCCCGGCTGACCTCGCCGTCGGGTGGGAATTGCCGCCGCGCGCCGTGGGCGCAAAGCGGGACGGGGCCGCGTCTCAGCGCGACCCGCCGAAATCGAAGTGCAGGTCGCCAGAGACGCTCTTGTCCTCGCCGTCCTCCCGGTCGAAGACGGCGATCGCGCCGACGTGGATGCCGTCGCGCGGCAGGACCACGTCGTCGTCGTGACCGGTATCCAGCGCCCGGCTCATCTCGAGCGACCAGTGCCCGTCGTGCCACCTGCCCTTCGCCGCGACGTCGGCCACGCTGCCCTCGGGGGTAGCCTCCCAGACCACGCCCGGCAGCCGCTCTCCCTGGAAGGTTTTGCGGTCGGGCTTGTTTACGTCGTGGCCGGTCGTACCCTCGTCCCTGCGCTTGCGGATATAGACGGTCTTGTCCCCGGGACCGGTGTATTCGGCCGCGTTCTCGATGTAACGGGTGGTGATCAGCTGCCACATGTCGTCGGCATAACCGGTCGGGTCGCTGCGCCCGGCCGACCAGAGCCAGACGTCGACCTTGTAGTCGGCGTCGGCGATCATGCAGCTGACGTAATCGCCCTCGAGGTCGAAGCGGACCGCGAACATGTCGTCGGCGCGCTTGCCCCGCCGGTATCGGTTGCCGCGCCACTCCCACGGCTTGTAGAGGTCGTCGACCCGCCCGTCGGGCCAACGGGCCGCCAGGTAGAAGCGGTCGCCGTGGAGTCCGGCGCGCAGCTCGACGGTGATCTCGCCGAGCCGGTTGTCGGGGTCCTCCTCGACCGCCGGGCGGACCGGCACGGCGACCCAGCCCTCCGCGGGCCAGTCACCCAGGTCGCCGTCGATGCCCGGCGCCTCGGCGAGCGCGGTAACCGGCACCCGCAACGCCTCGCCCGTCATGTCGGCGGGCACGATCCTGTCCGCCGCCCCGGCCGCGCAGGACACGAGGGCTGCCAGGACGGGTAGGAGCGGTAGGCGCCGTGGCCCGGCGATGGTAAGGCGGGAAATCAACGGACGACCAGCGTGCCTTCCATCCCCTTCTCGCGGTGATCGTCGATGGTGCAGTAGACAGGGAACTCGCCCGTGAGCACCGGCACGAAGTAGAGGTCGAGCTGGCCGCCGACCAGCACCTCGAGCGCCTTGAAGTAGGGGGCCTTGACCTCGCCGTCGCGCGACTGGACCTTGCGCGTGGCAATCGACTTGTAGAACGCCGGCGCGGTGAAGTAGTGCTTCTCCTCGCCGATGTTCTTCAGCTCCAGCTTGTAGGGCTGGCCCGCCTCCAGCTGGATGTTCTCCGGCGTGTACAGGTGCTCCTCGATCTCGACGGTGATCGTCTTCATGTTGCCCCAGTCGGCCGCCTTGACGATCTCGTCGGCGTTGGTGATGTAGTCGTCGCCGGCGGTGCCGCCCGCGAAAGCGCCGAACGGCAGCAGCAGCAGCGCCAGAAGCGCGTGGATCAGGCGTGGCATGGTTCCCCTCCTTGAGCTCGGGTCGATCGTGGTCGCACCGGGTGACGCGACACCGCACGTTCTACCGGTTTCGTTCCCGGACTTCAATCAGCCGTCGCGCTGGCGCCGCGCCTCGAACAGCGCAACGCCCGCCGCGACGGAGACGTTCAGGCTCGCGACCGAGCCGTGCAGCGGAATCCGGACCAGGCGGTCGCACCGCTCCCGGGTCAGCCGGCGCAGGCCGCGGCCCTCGCTGCCGAGGACCAGTGCCAGGGGACCGCGCAGGTCGCTCTCGTGCAGCACGCTCCCGCCCTCCCCCGCGAGGCCGATGCACCAGACGCCGGCCCCGGCGAGCCGCTCCAGCGTGCGCGCCAGGTTGGTGACCTGCACGAACGGCACGTGCTCGGCGGCGCCGGCCGCCACTTTGCGCGCGGTCGGACCGAGCCCGGCGGCCCGGTCGCGCGGCGCGACCACCGCGTCGACGCCGGCGGCATCGGCGGTGCGCAGACAGGCGCCCAGATTGTGCGGGTCGGTGACGCCGTCGAGCACCAGGAGAAGCGGCGCCTTGCGCTCCGCGACGATCCCGTCGAGCACCCCCTCGTCGAGCGCGACCGCGCCGTGGCACAGCGCGACCACGCCCTGGTGGTTGACGCCCGGGAGCCGGGCGTCGAGTTCCGCCCGGTCGACCCGTTCGCCCGCGACGCCTTTCTCTCGCGCCCGGGACAGCAGCGCGAGGAGGCGAGCGTCGCGGCGCCGGCGGTCGAACCACAGGCGCTCGACGCTGGCCGCGTCGAGCGCGGCGCGTACCGCGTGCAGTCCGCCCACGTGGCGTCGTTCGTCGTTCATGGCGTCCCCCATCGCGCCATTGTCGTTCCCCGCGGCGCGCCTCGGCAACGTCACATTGGGCCGCTCCGGAGGTTGCGGCATAATGCGCCGCAGCCGGAGAGACCGCGATCAGGGAAGGACGCCCCGCGTGCCAGGGCCTCGAACGTCGTGAAACAGCAGCTGCAGGCGTTCCTGAAGACCGCGCTGGGCAGCCTGCGCGACCTCGCGCCGATCATCGTCGTCGTCGGTTTCTTCCAGCTCGTCGTGCTGCGCCAGCCGCTGCCCAACCTCGGCGGCGTGCTGCTCGGTACGCTGCTGGTGATCCTCGGGCTGACGCTCTTCGTCCGCGGCCTGGAACTCGGCCTGTTCCCGATCGGCGAATCGATGGCCTACGCCTTCGCGCGCAAGGGCAGCGTCGCCTGGCTGCTGCTGTTCGCCTTCGCCCTCGGCTTCGGCACCACGATCGCGGAACCGGCGCTGATCGCGGTCGCCGACGAGGCCGCCGAGGTGGCCGCGGGTGCCGGCGTGATCGCCGACGAGGCGGCACAGCGCGATGACTACGCCTGGTGGCTGCGGCTGACCGTCGCGCTGTCGGTCGGCTTCGCCATCGTCGTCGGCGTGCTGCGCATCCTGCGCGGCTGGCCGATCCACTGGGTGATCATCGCCGGCTACATCGGCGTCGTGGTGATGACCGAGTTCGCGCCCGAGGAGATCGTCGGCATCGCCTACGACTCCGGCGGAGTGACCACGTCGACCATCACCGTGCCGCTGGTCACCGCGCTCGGCGTGGGGCTCGCCTCGTCGATCCGCGGACGTAACCCGATGACCGACGGCTTCGGCCTGATCGCCTTCGCCTCGCTGACGCCGATGATCTTCGTCATGGGCTTCGGGATGCTCTACCGATGAACCTCGCGGTGGAACTCCTCGAGACCTTCGGCGCCACGGTCGGGGACGTACTGCCGATCGCCGGGATCCTGTTCGGTTTCCAGCTGCTGGTGCTGCGCGAGCGCATTCCCAACCTCGGCCGCGTGCTGCTCGGTTTCCTCTACGTGCTGGTCGGTCTCGCGCTGTTCCTGGTCGGGCTCCAGGAGGCGCTCTTCCCGCTCGGCAAGGTGATGGCGGCACAGCTCACCGACCCGGCTTTCATCCTCGGCGAGGTCGACCGGGTGCTGGGCTGGGACGACTACTACTGGGTCTACCTGTTCGCCGCGGCGACCGGCTTCGCGACCACCATCGCCGAGCCGTCGCTGATCGCCGTGGCGATGAAGGCGCGCCAGGTCTCGGGCGGTGCGATCACCATCTGGGGCCTGCGCGTCGCGGTGGCCATCGGCGTGGCGATCGGCATCGCGCTCGGCGCGTTCCGTATCGTCACCGGCACCCCGCTGCACTATTACATCGTCGCCGGCTACGTGATGGTGATCGTGCAGACGGTGTTCGCGCCGCGCATGATCGTCGCGCTCGCCTACGACTCGGGGGGCGTGACCACCTCGACGGTGACGGTCCCGCTGGTGACCGCGCTCGGTCTCGGCCTGGCGGGCACCGTCCCCGGGCGGAGCCCGCTGCTCGACGGCTTCGGCCTGATCGCCTTCGCCAGCCTGTTCCCGATCATGTCCGTGATGGCCTACGCCCAGCTCAGTGAATGGCGCGCGCGCCGCGACGCGCGGGCCGCGAAACGAGGAGAGTGACCATGCATTTCAAGCTCATCATCGCCTTCGTCGAGGACGACAAGACGAACAGGGTGCTCGACGCCGCCCGCGAGTCCGGCGCCACCGGCGCGACGGTGATCAACCAGGCGCGCGGCGAGGGCGTCGAACTGGCCAAGACCTTCTTCGGCCTGAGCCTCGAGACCCAGCGCGACGTGCTGCTGTTCCTCGTCGAGGAGCACCTCGCACGCGATATCCTCGAGACCATCGCCGAGGTCGGCGAGCTCGACAGCAAGCAGGGCACCGGCATCGCCTTCCAGGTCGACGTCGAGGACGCCGTCGGCGTCAACCACCAGATCCGCAAGCTGAGCAACGTCGTGGAGGAGAAGCTATGAGCGAATCGATCGTCCGCGTCCGCCAGGTGATGAAGACGGAGTTCGATACCGTCGACAGCATGGCGACCGTCCACGACGCACTGAAGTCGATGCGCCACATCGAGACCAAGTGCCTGATCGTCAACAAGCGCCACGAGGACGACGAGTACGGCGTGCTGCTGCTCTCCGACGTCGCGCGCAAGGTGATCGGCCAGGACCGCAGCCCGGACCGGGTCAACGTCTACGAGGTGATGGCCAAGCCGGTGATCACCGTCGACCCGGAGATGAACATCCGCTACTGCGCGCGGCTGTTCGACCGCTTCGAGCTGTCGCGGGCGCCGGTGGTCGAGCACGGCAAGGTGGTCGGCATCGTCAGCTTCACCGACATGGTCCTGCGCGGCCTGCTGCCGGAGTGAGCAGGCGACCGACACCGGCCCCGCCCGAACTCGCCTACGACGCGGCGAGCGGCCTCCTGCGGCCGCTGCCCTACCGGGCCTCGCCGAACCGCGACGCGCGCCCCGCGGGCTGCCCGGTCGACCTGCTGGTCGTCCACGCGATCAGCCTGCCCCCCGGGGAGTACGGCGGGCCGTGGATCGACGCCCTGTTCCGCAACCGGCTGCCCGCCGGCCACCATCCCTACTTCGCCGAGATCCACACGCTGCGCGTCTCGGCGCACCTGCTGGTCGATCGCGCCGGCCGCGCGACCCAGTACGTCCCGCTGCACGAACGCGCCTGGCACGCCGGCGTCTCCCGCTTCGGGGACCGCGAGCGCTGCAACGACTTCTCGATCGGCATCGAGCTCGAGGGCCTGCCCGGCCGGTCCTTCACCTCCGCGCAGTACGCGACGCTCGCCGCGCTGGTCGCGGCGGTCCGCGGCGCCTTCCCGGGCATCACGCCCGAACGGATCGTCGGCCACAGCGACATCGCCCCCGGACGCAAGGAGGACCCCGGCCCGCGCTTCGACTGGGCGCGGCTGCGCCGTCTCGCCGGGCTCGACCGAGGCACGCCGCCGCACACCCCGGGCTAGAATCCTGGGCACCTCCGCAACGATCACGGGCTCCTGCATGACCTCCGCACCCGACCGCCTGCGCGCCCTGCTCGCGCCCCCCGGCCTCCACGTCATGCCCTGCTGCTACGACGCGCTGTCCGCGCGGCTGATCGAGGATGCCGGCTTCCGGCTCACCTTCATGAGCGGATTCGCGGTCTCCGCGACCCGCCTCGGCGCCCCGGACACCGGGCTGATCTCCTACGGCGAGATGGTCGACCAGGGGCGCCGCATCTGCGAGGCGACGCGCCTGCCGGTGCTCGGCGACGGCGACACCGGCTACGGCAACGCGATGAACGTCCGCCGGACCGTGGCCGGCTACGCGCGGGCCGGATTCGCCGCGGTGATGATCGAGGACCAGGTGATGCCGAAGCGCTGCGGCCACACCCGCGGCAAGGCGGTGGTCGATCGCGAGGAGGCGTTCGACCGCATCCGCGCCGCGGTCGACGCGCGCGACGAGGAGGCCGACATCCTGATCCTCGCGCGGACCGACGCCCGCGAGGCCCACGGCCTCGACGAGGCGATCGCGCGCGCCCGTCGCTTCGCCGAGCTCGGCGCCGACATCCTGTTCGTCGAGGCCCCGCACAGCGTCGACGAGATGCGCGCGATCTGCGCCGAGGTCCCGGGGCTGCAGATGGCCAACATGGTCGAGGGCGGCAGGACGCCCGTGCTCCCGGCCGACGTGCTCGCCGAGCTCGGCTACCGCATCGCGGCCTACCCGCTGACGCTGCTCAGCGCCTCGCTCGACGCCATGCGCAGGGCGCTCGCGGCCCTGCGTGACGGCCTGCCGCCGGCCGAGGGGCTTACCGACTTCGAGACGCTCAAGCGCGCGGTCGGCTTCGACGCGTACTACGCGACCGAGGCGCGCTACGCGCGAGACCGGGACCCCGCCGGAGAGTGATCAGCCGCCCAGCGCGGCCTGGCCCAGGGCCAGCACGCCGAACAGCGCGAAGAGCAGGGCCGCGGCGCGATGCACGTGGCGGCGCGGCAGACGCTGGAGCAGCGTCGAGCCGACGGCGATGCCGATCGCCGACACCGCCCACAACGCGAGCGTCCCGCCGACGAACACCGACCAGACCGCGCCGCTGCCCGCGGCCAGCGCGACCAGCGCGAGCTGCGTCTTGTCACCGAGCTCGGCGACGAAGGTCAACGTGAAGCTCGCGACGAAGGCCCCGCGCCCGTCGCCACGTTCCGCCTCCCCCGCCTCGTCGCCGTCGGCCTCCCGCCAGGAACGCCAGGCGAAGAAGAGGAACAGCAGTCCCGCCCCGACCAGCACCCAGCGTGTCGGCAGGAAGCTGTAGAGCGCCGCGCCGACCCCGACCGCGAGCAGGTTGAGCACCAGGAACGCGCTGAACACGCCGGCCACGACCGGCCGCACCGGGTAACGGTGGGCCAGCGTCATGGTCATCAGCTGGGTCTTGTCGCCCAATTCGGCCAGGAATAGCAGCGCGAACGCGGAACCGATGGCGGCGATGTCCATGCGCGCCCCCGGTCACTCCCCGGACCGGCCGTGGCCCCGGCCTCCGAACAGGCCGTCGACGAGCAGCAGGACGACCCCGCAGGAGATCGCGCTGTCGGCGACGTTGAACGCGGGCCAGTGCCAGCCGCCCGCGTGGAGGTCGACGAAGTCGATGACGTAGCCGTAGGCGACCCGGTCGACGAGGTTGCCGACGGCACCGCCGAGGACCAGCGCGAGTGCCACGCCGAGCAGGCGCGACGCGGGAGGCAGCCGCCGGAGCCAGGCGATCAGCACCACGCTGACCACGCTGCTCAGGACGATGAAGAAGGGCCGCTGCCAGCCGCCCGCGTCGGCCAGGAAACTGAACGCCGCGCCGGTGTTATGCACCAGGGTGAGGTTGAAGAACGGCAGAACGGCCACCGGGACGCCGTAATCGAGGGCCGCCGCGGCCCAGAGCTTGGTCGCCTGGTCGAGCGCCAGCACCAGCAGCGCCAGCCCGAGGCGACCGTGGACGCCGTGC
>JAWVZO010000017.1:0-23490 GCA_033722135.1 Gammaproteobacteria bacterium
CCCCTGCTCGTTCCATGCCGCGGGACCGGCTCCCGGGTCGGGCCGTATGCAACACATCCGCAACTTCTCCATCATCGCCCACATCGACCACGGCAAGTCGACGCTGGCCGACCGCTTCATCCAGCACTGCGGGGGACTGACCGACCGCGAGATGGCGGCCCAGGTGCTCGACTCGATGGACATCGAGCGCGAGCGGGGCATCACCATCAAGGCGCAGAGCGTCACGCTGGACTACCCGGCCCACGACGGCGAGACCTACCAGCTGAACTTCATCGACACGCCGGGGCACGTCGACTTCTCCTACGAGGTGTCACGCTCGCTGGCCGCCTGCGAGGGGGCGCTGCTGGTGGTCGACGCGGCCCAGGGCGTGGAGGCCCAGAGCGTCGCCAACTGCTACACCGCCATCGACCAGGGGCTTGAGGTGGTCCCGGTGCTGAACAAGGTCGACCTGCCTTCCGCGGAGCCGGAGCGCGTCGGCCGGGAGATCGAGGAGATCATCGGCATCGAGGCCACCAATGCCCTCC
This sequence comes from Gammaproteobacteria bacterium, assembly GCA_033722135.1. Classification (GTDB taxonomy): domain Bacteria; phylum Pseudomonadota; class Gammaproteobacteria; order QNFN01; family QNFN01; genus QNFN01. The sequence goes on from JAWVZO010000017.1 coordinate 525, forward strand.
ACGTCAGCGCGAAGACGGGCCAGGGGATTCCCGAACTGATCGAGGAGCTGATCCGGCGCATACCGCCGCCGCAGGGGGACCCGGATGCGCCGTTGCAGGCACTGATCATCGACTCCTGGTTCGATCCCTACGTGGGCGTCATCTCCCTGGTGCGCGTGGTCAACGGCGAGCTCCGGATCAAGCAGAAGCTGCGCGTGATGTCGACCGGGCGCGATCACCTGGTCGAGAAGGTGGGCATCTTCACGCCGAAGGAGGTCAACCGGGAGAGGCTCGGCACCGGGGAGGTCGGCTTCGTGGTCGCCGGTATCAAGGAGATCGACGGCGCGCCGGTCGGCGACACGCTGACCATGGCCGACCGACCCGCGGATCGGCCCCTGCCCGGTTTCAAGGAGATGCAGCCGCGCGTCTTCGCCGGGCTCTTCCCGATCGACTCCGACGATTACGAGGATTTCCGCGAGGCGCTGCGCAAGCTGCGTCTCAACGATGCCGCGCTGTTCTTCGAACCGGAGACCTCGCAGGCGCTCGGCTTCGGCTTCCGCTGCGGGTTCCTCGGCATGCTGCATATGGAGATCGTCCAGGCGCGACTCGAGCGCGAGTACGATCTCGCGCTGATCACCACCGCGCCGACGGTCGTGTTCGAGGTCGAGACCACGGCCGGCGAGGTGCTGACCCTCGACAACCCGGCTGAGCTGCCGCCGGTCAGCGCCATCGCGGAGATCCGCGAACCGATCATCCGTGCCTCGATCCTGGTACCCCAGGACCACCTGGGCGCGGTGATCGGCCTGTGCGTCGAGAAACGCGGCCAGCAGAAGAAGATGCAGTACCTCGGCGGACAGGTGGCGATCGATTACGAGTTGCCGCTGAACGAAGTGGTGCTGGACTTCTTTGACCGCCTCAAGTCGGCCAGCCGCGGCTACGCCTCGTTCGACTACGAGTTCCTGCGCTTCCAGCCGGCCGACCTGGTCAAGCTCGACATGCTGATCAACGGCGAACGGGTCGATGCGCTGTCGATGATCGTCCACCGCGAGCACGCCTACGGGCGTGGCCGGGAGCTGTGCGAACGGTTGCGCGAGATCATCCCGAGGCAGATGTTCGCGGTGGCGATCCAGGCGGCGATCGGTTCGCAGATCATCGCCCGTTCGACGGTCGGGGCGCTGCGCAAGGATGTCACCGCCAAGTGCTACGGCGGCGACGCGACACGCAAGCGCAAGCTCCTCGAGAAGCAGAAGGCGGGCAAGCGAAGGATGAAACAGTTCGGCAAGGTCGAGATCCCGCAGGATGCCTTCATGGCCATCCTCCAGGTCGGCTCGAAGCGTTCATAGGCACAGGGGGCCTCGGCGATGGATTTCAACTTTCCGCTGCTGCTGGTGATCGCCACGGCGCTCACCGGCGGCATCTGGCTTCTCGACGCGGTCTGGTGGCGCCCGGCGCGCCGCGCGGAGCACCAGCGAGCCGGGCATGCGGCAGATGCGGACGGCGCCGACGGCGGCGTCGAGCCATCCGCCGGACACCAGGAGAAGGAGCCGCTGGTCGTCGAGTACGCCAAGTCCTTCTTCCCGATCATCCTCGCGGTGCTCGTGCTGCGCTCGTTCGTCGTCGAGCCGTTCCGCATCCCCTCCGGCTCGATGCTGCCGACGCTGCTGGTCGGCGACTTCATCCTGGTCAACAAGTACGCCTACGGTCTGCGCCTGCCGGTCGTGAACACCCGCGTGGTGGACGTCGGCTCCCCCAAGCGTGGCGAGGTGGCGGTCTTCCGATACCCCCGGGACCCGTCGGTCGACTATATTAAGCGTGTCGTCGGCCTGCCGGGCGACCGCGTGACCTATGTCGACAAGACCCTCTACATCAACGGGGAGCGCGTCGAGCGGGTGCCCGACGGGACCAGCGACCTGGCCCGGTGCCGTGCCCTCGTCGCGGGGCGGGTGGTCGAGACCGACACCCTGCGCTGGCGGGAGCGGCTCGGCGAGGTGGAGCACGCGATCCTGGCGTGTCCCGACGGGGCGTCGCTGCGGCGTGACTTTACCGTCCCGGAGGGCCACTATTTCGTCATGGGTGACAACCGCGACAACAGCAACGACAGCCGCTTCTGGGGTACGGTGCCCGAGGAGAACCTGGTGGGCAAGGCCTTCATGATCTGGCTGAACGTCGGGGAATGGGGCCGCATTGGCAGCTGGATCGAATAACACGGAGAGCGCGCGCGATGGGAAACAGACCGACAACGACCCGCGGCCGGCAACAGGGCCTGACGTTCTGGGGTTATTTTGCGATCCTGGTGATCCTGGGGTTCTTCGTCCTGATCGGCCTCAAGCTCACGCCGATCTACCTGGAGTACACCCGGGTGGCCAAGCAGGTCGAGTCGCTCAAGGAGCAGGGCGGCCTCGAGTCCGCGGCCGCGGTCCAGGTCAAGAAGCTGCTGCTGCGCCGCTTCTCGATCGACGACATCGACATACCCGTGGACCAGATCAAGATCGAGAAGAAGGAGCGCGAGGTCAAGCTGCAGATCGTCTGGGAGAAGCGCACGCACATGATGGGCAACGTCGACGCCCTGGTTTCGTTCAAGATCGACGAAGAATTCACTCTGAAGTAATGGACCATGCCGAGGCGTTCGCGGCCCGGCTCGGCTTCGCGTTCCAGGACCGCGTGCTGCTCGAACAGGCGCTGACCCACCGCAGTGCCGGCGCGCCGCACAACGAGCGTCTCGAGTTTCTCGGCGACGCGTTCCTCGGCCTCGTGATCGCCGACGAACTGCACCGCCTGCGCCCACACGCCGACGAGGGGCAGCTGACCCGCCTGCGCGCGAGCCTGGTGCGCCGCGAGACGCTCGCGGAGCTCGCCAGGGAACTCGATCTCGGCGCCTGCCTGCGTCTCGGCGGCGGGGAGCTCAAGAGCGGTGGCCATCGCAGGGACTCGGTACTCGCCAACGGCCTCGAGGCGGTGCTGGGCGCGGCTTACCGTGATGGCGGCTTCCACGCCGCGTGCGATCTGGTCCGGCGTCTGTTCGCGAGCCGGATCGCGTCACTGCCCGAGAGCGTTCCCGCCAAGGATCCGAAGACCCGGTTGCAGGAGTACCTGCAGGCTCGGGGGCGCCCGCTACCGGAGTACGCGGTCACCGGAGTCGAGGGCGAGGCGCATGCCCGGCATTTCACCGTGGCCTGCAGGGTCGCCGACCTCGCCGAGCCGCTCCACGGGCAGGGCGCGAGCCGCCGCAAGGCGGAACAGGACGCCGCGGCGCGCGCCCTGACGCAGCTCGGTGCCGACCGATGACCACGCGCTGCGGTTTCGTCGCCGTGGTCGGCCGGCCCAACGTCGGCAAGTCGACGCTGGTCAACCGCCTGCTGGGACTGAAGCTCAGCATCACCTCGCGCAGGCCGCAGACTACCCGCCACGCCATCCTCGGCATCCATACCGCCGGCGACGCCCAGGCGGTCTTCATCGACACCCCGGGGCTCCATACCCGGCGCAAGGGGGCGCTGAACCGCTATCTGAACCGCACGGCCACGGCCTCGCTGGTCGATGCCGACCTGGTCGTTTTCGTCGTCGACCGGCTGCGCTGGACCGACGAGGACGCAGCCGTGCTCGAGCGCCTCCGCGAGCAGGAGGCACCCGTGCTCCTGGCGGTCAACAAGATCGACCTGCTCGCCGACAAGGGCGTCCTGCTGCCGGGCATCGAGGCATTCGCTGCCAGCGGACTGTACGCCGACATCATCCCGCTCTCGGCCCGGGCGGGCAGCAACGTCGAGACGCTGGAACGTTGCGTGATGACGCGGCTTCCGGAGGGCGAGCACCTCTTCTCGTCGGAACAGTACACCGACCGCAGCGAGCGGTTCCTGGCCGGTGAACTGGTGAGGGAGAAGCTGACCCGGCAGCTCGACAAGGAGCTCCCCTACACGCTGTCGGTCGAGGTGGAACGGTTCCAGCGGCGCGATCGGCTGCTCGCCATCGACGCCCTGATCTGGGTGGAACGACCGAGCCAGAAGGCGATCGTCATCGGCCGCGGCGGCGAGGGGCTCAAGCGGGTCGGGAGCCGCGCGCGGCGCGACCTCGAGCGGCTCTTCGGCCAGCAGGTGCTGCTGAACCTGTGGGTCCGCGTCAAGGAGCGCTGGACCGACGACGAACAGGCCCTCCACCGGCTCGGCTACGTCGAGCCGGGAGCGCCGGAGTGAGCGACCCGGGACTGCGCCCCGCTTACGTCCTGCATCGCCGGCCCTACCGCGAGAGCAGCCTGCTCGTCGAGCTTCTGACCCGCGACGAGGGTCGCGTCGGCGTGGTCGCACGCGGTGCCCGCCAGAAGCGCGGTCGCGATGCGCTGGAACCGTTCGTGGAACTCCTTGCGCGGTGGCGGGTGCGCGGCGACCTGGGTCAGCTGCACCACGCCGAAGCGGTGGCGTCTTCGCCGCGCCCGCAGGGGCGGGCGCTCTACAGCGGCTTCTACCTCAACGAGTTGCTGATGCGCATGCTCCGCCGGCACGATCCCCATCCGGAACTCTTCGCGTGCTACGCGGAGACCCTGTCGGCGCTCGCCGGGCCCGCCCACGACCTGGCGCTCGAGGTCGAGTTGCGCCTGTTCGAGGCCCGCCTCCTGGAGGCCTGTGGTTACGGTCTCGAGCTGCGAGTGGATGCCGTCTCGGGCGCACCGCTTGATCCCGACGGGCTCTACCGGTACGAGCCCGAACTCGGTCCCGTGGCAAGCGACGGGGCGGCACGGGGTGGCCTGCTGGTCCACGGCCGGGCGTTGCACGCGCTCGCCGCCGGTCGGCTCGAGTCGCGCGACGACCTGCGCGAACTGAAGTCGCTGCTGCGCGGCCTCCTCGCGCCGCACCTGGGACCCCGCCCGTTGGCGAGCCGCGCGCTGTTCCGGGCCGGCCGTGGCGTGACGACCGCTGCTTCCGACGGTGCCGCATGAGTATAATTCCGCCCCGCGCCGCGACGAGACCTCACGCGATGGTGATCGAACTTCCGCCCCTGCTCGGCGTCAACGTCGACCACGTGGCCACGCTGCGCCAGCAGCGGGGTACGCGCTACCCCGATCCCGTCCAGTTGGCCCTCGTCGCCGAGCAGGCGGGGGCGGACGGCATCACCGTCCACCTGCGCGAGGATCGGCGGCACATCCAGGATCGCGACGTCGAGCGCCTCGCCGAGGTACTCGAGACGCGGTTGAACCTCGAGATGGCGGTGACCGACGAGATGCTCGCGATCGCCGAGCGCGTGCGGCCGGCCTACTGCTGCCTGGTGCCCGAGCGCCGCGAGGAGCTGACCACCGAGGGGGGGCTCGACGTGGCCGGTCAGTCGGCGCGGGTCGCGGAGGCCTGTGCCCGTCTCGGCGACGCCGGGATCGAGGTCTCGCTGTTCGTCGATGCCGAGCCGGCCCAGCTCGAGGCGGCCCGCGCGGCTGGCGCGCCCCTCGTGGAACTGCACACCGGCCACTACGCCGATGCCCCGCCGTCCCGGCGCAAGGACGAACTGCAGCGCCTGGCCGAGGCGGTCCGACTCGGGCGCGAACTGGGGTTGCAGGTCAATGCCGGCCACGGCCTCGACTACCACAACGTCCAGGCCGTCGCGGCCCTGGATGGCGTCACCGAGCTGAACATCGGCCACGCGATCGTCTCGCGCGCGGTACTTTCCGGAATGCACCGGGCGGTACGGGACATGAAGGACCTGATGGTCCGTTCCCGCAGCGTGGGCGCCTGAGCGATGCCGATCCACGGCATCGGCAGCGACCTGATCCGCGTCGCGCGGTTCGAGGCGCTGCTCGCCCGCCACGGCGACCGGTTCGCGAAGCGCATCCTCGACGACGGCGAACTGGCCGACTACGCGGCCGTGAAGGACCGCGCGTCCTTCCTCGCCAAGCGCTTCGCCGCCAAGGAGGCGGCGGCGAAGGCGCTCGGCACCGGCATCCGGGACGGCCTGCGCCTGGCCGATTTCGGCGTCGCGCACGACCCTCGGGGGAAGCCGGGTCTACGGCTCCACGGCCGCGCCGCTGAACTCGCCGCGGCTCGGGAGATCGTGGCCAGTCACCTGAGCATCAGCGACGAGGGCGGCATGGCGCTGGCGTTCGTGGTTTTCGAGCGCGGCGGGCCCCGTCACGCCTGACCGTCCGTACGGCGAGTCGCCTCGGCCCCGGCAAGCTCGAGTTCCTCGTCGAGCCGTGCCATGGCCTCCTCGAGCCGTCCGCCGCCGCCCCCGTCGAGTGCCTTCTCGGCCCGCTCGGCGACCCGGGAGAGGCGCACCAGCGCGCAGTATTCCGCCGAGCCGCGCAGCTTGTGGAGCGCGGTCTTGAGCGCCCCGTGATCGCGCACATGCCAGGCACGCCGCAGAGCCTCTCTATGGCTCGGCAGCTCGTCCAGGAACAGCCGAAGCATCCGCTGCACGAGTTCTGCCCGTCCCCCGGTGAGGGCGAGTGCCGCGTCGTCGTCGATCACGATCCCGGGGATTGCATCCTGTTCCTGACGCGACCGCGACACGACGGGATCACGCATCGTGTTCGCGTCGGGACGCAGCCAGGCATCCAGAACCCGCAGCAGTGTCTCCTCGTCGAGCGGCTTGGTCAGGTGGTCGTCGAAGCCGGCTTGCAGTGAGCGTTCCCGTTCACCCTCCAGGGCGCTGGCGGTCACCGCAATCATGACGGGGCATTTCGAACCGAGCCGTTCGCGGATGCGCTGCGCCGCCTCGGTGCCGCTCATGCGCGGCATCTGGAGGTCCATGAGGATCAGGTCGCAACCGGCTTCGGCACGGGCCACCGCCTCGCTACCGTCGCCTGCCTCGAGCAGATCGGCTCCGTGCTCCTCGAGCAGGGTCACGACCAGCGCCCGGTTGACCGCGTTGTCGTCGACGACCAGAAGCCGGCGCCCGGCGTATCGGCGTGTGTGCGGTTCGGGCGGCCCGGGCATCACGGGCTTGCGGATCCGGGCGCCCTGCTCGAGCGACCTGAGCGTGAGGGGCTTCGGCATGCACCACTCGGTGCATGCCGCGCACCGGTGGCTGTCGGTGAGATTGGTGCTCTCGCATTTCAGGACCAGGATCGCCCCCCCGTGGCGCCGGCGCACCGCGGGGAGGCGCTCCTCGCAGAGCAGGTCCGGAGCCTCGACGACCGGTTGGCCCACGACGACGAGATCGAATTCAGAGTCGAGCCGTTCCAGGAACTGCGCTTCGTCGGCGACCGCCTCGACGCTCGCCCCGGCGAGCACGAGCAGGTCGCGGCATGCCCAGAGGACGGCTTGTTCCCGATCGTAGAGCAGGACCTTGCGACCCGTGAGCAGGCCGGCGGCGTGATCGGCGACCTGCTCGTGTCCCTCCGCCTCGAGGGGCAACTCGACCCAGAAACGCGAACCCTGGCCCGATTCGCTGGTCACGCCGATGCGTCCCCCGAGCAGCTCGACCAGTTGCCGGGTGATGGCCAGGCCGAGACCGGTACCCGCGTGGCGCCGCGACTCGGTGGCGTCGAGCTGGCTGAACGGTTCGAACAGGCGTTCGCGATCGGCTCCGTCGATGCCGATACCGGTGTCGCAGACCGTTAGGCAGAGGCGCGCATCGTCGGACGTGCCGATCTTGCTTGCCTCGAGGGTGATCGTGCCCTGTTCGGTGAACTTGAGCGCATTTCCTAGCAGGTTGGTCAGGATCTGGACGATGCGCTGCCGGTCGCTGACGATTCGCGATGGCAGGTTCCCTTCGAGGCGGTAGCCGAGTTCGAGACCCTTCTGGTGAGCCTGCACCGCGAAGATCGCGACCAGCTCCTCGAGCATTCCGACCAGGTCGAAGCCCGAATCCCGCTTGCTGAGCTTGCCCGCCTCGATCTTCGAGAAGTCGAGGATGTCGTTGATGATGGCCAGCAGGGACTGGGCCGATTGCTGGATCATCTCGACCTGTTCGTGTTGGCGTGGCGGGAGCTCCTCGCGCAGCAGCAACCTGCTGAAGCCGAGAATGCCGTTCATCGGCGTGCGGATCTCGTGGCTGACGTTCGCCAGGAATCGTGACTTCGCCTCGGTGGCGGCCAGGGCCGCGTCCCGGGCCTGGGTCAGCAGTTGCTCGTCGCCGAGACGCTGCAGTTCCAGGGCCAGGCGACGCGCCACCAGGCGCAGCAGGTTGCGGCTGGCGCCGGACGGTTCCCAGGCCGCCGGGTGGGCGACGAAGATCGCGCCGCCCATCCCCTCGTTGCGGTCGCGGATCACCTCGGCATGCAGGCTGCGGGCCACGCCCGGGAAGTACGCGAGTTTCGGATACGCGGTGGGCAGGTCATCGGCGATGCCCAGCGATTCGCGGTCGATCAGCAGGGCGGCAAGGCCCTCGGCCAGCCTGGGTGGCGGTTCGCTGATCGGTTCGCCGTCGGCGCCGATCAGGGCGAGGAACCGCGCCGAATCGTTGGCGGGACCCGTCTCGATGATGCCGACCCAGCTGCAGGCGACGCCCGCCTGCAGCGCTCTGACGATGTCGAGGAAAATGTCATGGCTGTGGATCCCTGCCTGCGAGAGCAGGCCGAGCGCGCGGGCGATGCGCTGGGTCTCGGTGACGTCGTTGCCGATGCAGACCAGCCCGGTACGGTTGTCGTCCTTGTCGTGGGCGAGGCGCAGGGACCAGTTGACGTAGACCACCCGGCCGTCGCGCGTGACGTGGCGCATCGGTCCCGGCGGCATGGATTCCGGCGTCTTGAGAAGTTCCTTGTAGCTGCGCGCGAAACGGTCCTCGACCAGCGTTCCGAGGACGGGTTGGCCGAGGATCTCGGCCTCCCGGTAGCCGAAGAAACGCTCGGCGAACTCGTTGAAGAAGGTGATGCGACCGTGCAGGTCCATCTTGAGCACGATGCTGTTGGCGTTCTGGACCAGTTCGCGGTAGCGGGATTCCTGCGCGGCCACCGTCCTCAGCGACTCGCGCAGCTGGGCCGTCGACTCGTCGATCTCCCTCTGCATGCGCTGGCGTGACTCCGCGAGCGCCGCGGCCATGTGGTTGATGCCCCGGGCAAGCAGGCCCAGTTCCCCCGGGGGCGGGATGTCCACGCGGCTCTCCAGTTCCCCGAGACCGATACGCCGGACCGTTTCGGCGATCTGGTGGATCCGGCCGGCCAGGCTCGCGCTCATGCGAAAGGCGAGGAGCCAGGCCAGGAAGAGGCCACCGAGAGTGATCAGGACACCGTTCACGATGACGGTGTTGCGCTGTTCCTCGAGCATCCCCATCGAGTACTGGAGGGTGAGCCAGCCGAGCAGCTGGGGCGGGCCCGCCTGTCCCGCGGTCGCGTCGCCGATGGCGAGTGGGGTATCCGCCGTCGACGTGGAGACGGTCACGGGGTGGTGGTAGATCAGGCGCCGTCCCCCGTCGATGAGCACCGGTCCCTCACCGTCGGGCAGCGAGCCGCGCGTGATGGCCCACGCCTTGCTCGCGCCCCACTCGATCATCACCCCGCCGTCGGTGTCGCGCAGCATGCCGACCTCGAAATCCTCGCTGGCGCGCAGGGACTGGGTGACGCCGGGATTGCGCAGGGAAGAGACGTCGCCCGAGAAGAGCGCAAACTCGCTGGTCGAGGCGAGACCATCGGCCGTCGCGTGGATGCGCTCGTGCATGGCCTCCTCGATACCCTGCAGCCGGGTCTGCAGGTAGAAACCCGTGAGCAGCAGAGCGATCACCAGCGCGGGGAGCACGGCCACGATCAGGATCTGGCGACGGATCGACGTCGTGGCGATCATCGGCGTGCCTCGCTCTCTCGCAGGGCTTCGAGCAGGGCCTCTTCCGGCGGGAGGTTCAGGCCGAGGGACCGGGCTACGTGATGGTTGATCGAGATCTCGTAGAGGCGGGCGTGGCTGGGCGGATGGAGTTCGCCGCGTTCGGCGAACTCGGCGAGGCTGTGGCCGATGTCCGCGCCGATCCGTTCCGGGTCGGCGTGAACGGCCATCAGGGCGCCCGCCTTGACGTACGCGGCGGAGAGGCCGATCACGGGCTTGCGTTGCCGGTACGCCGCCAGGAGCACCTTCTGCAGGGTGTAACGGTTGTAGATCGTCGGGTCGGGCGTGATCAGCAACGCGTCGGCATGACGCAGCAGGCGCTCGACACGGGGGATCAGCAGCCCCTCCTCGGGCACGAGGGCGTCGACCACGACGATGCCCGCCTCCTGTGCGGCCTCCGCGATCGGTCCCAGCAACGCCTCGTGCTCCTCGCTGGCGAGGACGCCGAGCCGTTGCAACCGGGGCAGGGCCAGCTCGATCGCAGCGATCTGGCGCTCCACCGGTTGATCGAGAAACAGCGCGGAATGGCCCGCGGAGTGCAGGCCCGGTTGCTCGGAGCCGAGCAACCTGGGGTAGAGCGATTCGGCGATGGCGGCGTGCAGTATCGGAACGCGAAGGTCGTGTTCCAGTCCCGTCGCTGCTTGCGTGCCCAGCGTGACCACCAGTGCGGGTCGTTCGAGCGAGGCGAGCGTTTCGTCCAGCGTCGCCAGCGACGCCTCGTGCAGGCGGGCGCGGACCTCTCCAGCCTCGAGGGTTTCACGGGTCGCCGCGAGGATCCGCTGGTGAACCTCGCGTTCGCCGGTGACGACGACGATGTCGAGCGGCGGCGCAGCCGCCACGCGACCGGCGAGCAGGCAGAGCAGGACGAGGATGCCCCGAGTCATCCTGCGGGCCAGGCCATTACAAGCCATGGGCCGGATGCCAGATCGTTCCATGTCGTCGGCAGGGCGGTCCTGGTGGGTACCGTGGGCATCGGGGCGCTCCGCCCCGCGAACACGGCCTACCTTATTATGTAGTTAGCGTTATGCCGACCGATTATGCAGGAGGCCAGGGGGCATTGCACCTCGCCCCCGGGTGGTCCAGCCCATGCGGCAGCGAGTATCCTCGCCAACGGAAGCAATCGAGGGAAAGCGATGAATTACCCGACCCTGGACCGGCATATCGGCCACACGCCGCTGGTGAGGCTGCAACGGTTCCCCGTGGGCGACGCGAACACCCTCCTGGCGAAGCTCGAGGGCAACAATCCGGCCGGATCGGTGAAGGACCGTCCCGCCCTGAGCATGATCAGTCACGCCGAGGAGCGCGGCGAGATCCGCCCCGGAGACGTCCTGATCGAGGCGACCAGTGGCAACACGGGCATCGCCCTGGCGATGGCCGCCGCGATCCGCGGCTACCGGATGGTGCTGATCATGCCCGAGAACCTGAGTCTCGAAAGGCGCGCGGTGATGCGTGCCTTCGGCGCCGAGCTGGTGCTCGTCACCCAGGAGGAGGGCATGGAGGGGGCCCGCGACCTGGCCGAGCGGATGGCGCGCGAGGGGCGCGGCCGGGTGCTCGACCAGTTCGCCAACCCCGACAACCCGTTGGCCCACTACGAGACGACCGGGCCCGAGATATGGGACGAGACGGGGGGCGAGATCACCCACTTCGTCAGCTCGATGGGGACCACGGGGACGATCATGGGGGTCTCCCGCTTCCTGAAGGAGAAGAATCCCGACGTGCAGATCGTCGGGGTCCAGCCGACGGAGGGGGCGAGCATCCCCGGCATCCGGCGCTGGCCGCCGGCCTACCTGCCGCGGATCTTCGAGCCCGAGCGTGTCGACCGGATCATCGACGTCACACAGGAGGAGGCGGAGGAGACCACCCGCGCCCTGGCGGCACGGGAAGGGCTCTTCGCCGGCGTCTCCTCGGGCGGGGCCATCGCCGCCGCGCTGCGGTTGGCCCGGGAGGTGAGCGGCGCCACCATCGTGACCATCGTCTGCGACCGGGGAGATCGTTACCTCTCGACCGGGGTCTTCCCCGGCGACTGACTTGCGTCCACTCGCCTGCTTGATCGCGGCGGGCGGTCTGGCCGTCGCGGTGTCCGCGGCGGCGCTCGTCGGCGGGTCGCTCACTCTCGCCGAGATCTCCGGCCCCGGCTGGCAGGCCCGGGACCTGGAAATGCAGTGGCGCTGGGATGCCGCTGAGCGCGCGACCATCGACCTCGCCATAGGCAGGCTCGAACTGGCGGGAACGGCCCTGGACGAACTGACCCTGCATTGCGACGGGGCCACCCTGGCCGGCGACACGGCGCGGTGCCGCGAGGCCGAACTCGCGTTCGTCACCTCGGAGGGCGTCCCGGTCCGCGGCACGATCGCCATCGACTACGAGCTGGCGAGCGGGGCGCTCTCTGTCGCGCTGGAGGCGCTGGACCTCTGCGCCGGTCGGCTGCGGGGGAGCGTCGCCGTCGGCGCTGGGTGGCGGACGGAACTGCGGGGCGAGTCGCTCGAACTGCCGTGCCTCGCCCGTCTCGGCGGCTTGGGAGAACGGCTTCGCGTCGACATCACCGGGGGCACCGTCGACGGAGAGGTCAACGTCGCGTCGTCGGGGCAGGCGCTGGAGCTCGACCTCTCGCTCACGGACCTGAACTTCGGCAACGGCGACGGGACGGTCGCGGGCGAGAGTCTCGCGGGCCGGGCCGTGGCCTCGCTCCGGCGCGACGGAAACGCATGGCGCGGCACCGTCGAACTCGAGGCGGACCGGGGCGTGATCTACCGCGACCCGGTGCTCCTCGAGGCGGGGACCACGCCGCTGGCGCTGCGGATCACGGGCGTGGCCGATCTCGGCGGCGGGATCGATCTGGAGGCGCTGGAACTGACCCAGGGCGAGGCGCTCCGGGTCTCCGGACGGCTTGCCGTCGAGCCGCAGGCCACGGCGCCCACATCGGTCGACGTGGATTTCTCGAGCCGCGATCTCGACGCGTTCTACGTGGCCTGGATCCAGCCCTACCTGATCGGCACCGTGCTCGACGAGCTCGACCTCTCCGGCGTCGTGAGCGGCCACGCGAGGCTCGGCGAGGAGGGCTGGGCGGTCGGCCTGGAACTCGACGGCTTGGCGCTGGTGGACGGCCGGGGCCGGTTCTCGCTCGGCGGACTCGAGGGCTCGTTCGCCTGGGGCGGGCCCGAGGCGCCGGCGAGCCGGCTGCGCTGGAAGGGCGGCCATGTCCTGCAGCTCGCCGTCGGCGCCGCCGAAACGGAGTTCACGCTCCGCGACGGGGCGATCCGGTTGCTGCGGCCCCTGCGGCAGCCGCTGGTCGACGGCGCGCTGGTGGTCAACGCGCTCGAGGCGGATGCCGGTGGCGGAAGCGGACCACGGATCCGCCTCGAGGCCGAGCTGGAGCCGCTCTCGCTCGAGGCGCTCAGCTACGCGTTCGGCTGGCCGGTCATGGCGGGTGAACTGGGCGGGAAGATCCCCACGCTGACCTTCGCCGACGACACGCTGGCGGTGGATGGGTCGCTGAGCGTCGATGTCTTCGACGGGTCGATCCGTATCCTCGAGCCGCGTCTCGAGCGTCCTCTCGGACCGGTGGCGGCCCTGGAGGCCGACGTGGTCGTCGACGGCATCGACCTCGCCCTGCTGACCCGGACCTTCCCCATCGGCAGGATCGAGGGCCGGTTGGCCGGGCGCATCGACGACCTCCTGCTGCACGACTGGCGGCCGGTGCGCTTCGACGCGAAGTTCGCCACCCCCCCGGACGACGACTCCAGGCGCCGGATCAGCCAGCGGGCCGTGGACAGCATCACCAGCCTCGGCGGACTGAGCGGCGCGCTCTCCCGGAGCGCCCTGCGCTTCTTCGACGAATTCCGCTACAGCCGGCTCGGTTTCCGCTGTCGGCTGCGTGGCACGGTCTGCGAACTCGGCGGTGTCGAGCCCGCCGAGTCGGGCTATTATCTGGTGAAGGGGGGAGGGCTCCCGCGCATCGACATCATCGGTCACGTCCGCGAGGTCGACTGGCCCGAGTTGATCGATCGCGTGAAGCGTGCGATGGAAGAGGGCTCGCCGGTGGTGAACTAGCGGCCGTCCCGTACGCCATTCAGCGCCGGTTCAGCCCTGCCGGACGATCCTGGACACTGACGAGCGGCCCGACCGAGACCGCGCCGCGAACCGAGGAGACGATCATGCGCCTGCGACTGCCGATGCCGCTGTTCCCGGCCCTGCTGCTGACCGCCTGCGTGACCATCAACATCTACTTTCCCGCGGCGGCCGCCGAGAAGGCCGCCGACCGCATCATCGAGGAGGTTTGGGGCGAGAAGCCGGGGAAGACCGACGCACCGGCCAAGGGCGACGAGCAGACCCGTGCCACGCCCCGCTGGCTCGACTGGCTGGTCAGCCCCGCCCAGGCCGCGGAGGCCGACCTCGACGTCTCCTCGCCCGCGATCGAGCGCCTTACCGCCACGATGCAGGCGCGTCACCGTCAGCTCGCGCCCCATTACGATGCCGGCGCGATCGGCTTGACGGCGGACGGCCTCGTGGCCCTGCGCGATCCCGGGGCGATCCCGATCCGCGAGCGCAACGCGGTCAAGAAGCTGGTGGCCGACGAGAACGCCGATCGCAACGCCCTCTACCGCGAGATCGCGCGGCTCAACAACCATCCCGAGTGGGAGAAGGAGATTCGCGAGACCTTCGCGAAGCGTTGGGTCAAGAACGCCCCCGCCGGCTGGTGGTACCAGTCGGGCGGTGGCTGGCAGAAGAAGGGCTGATCCGGGCCGGGGACGCTGCGGCTCGCCGCGGCCGGAGGCGGATCAGTTCTTGAGCAGTCGGGCGCGTTGCCGCTGCCAGTCGCGGTCGCGCTCGGTGGCGCGCTTGTCGTGGAGTTTCTTGCCCTTGCCGAGGCCGATCTCGAGCTTGGCCCGCCCCTTCTTCCAGTACATCGCCAGCGGGACCATCGTGTAGCCGCGTCGTTCGACCGCGCCGATCAGGCGATCGACCTCGCGCCGGTGCAGCAGCAGTTTGCGGGTGCGGGTCGCGTCGGGCTGGACGTGCGTCGACGCCGAGGGAAGGGGGGCGATGTTCGCCCCGATCAGCCAGATCTCGCCCTGGCGGATCACCACGTAGCCCTCCTTGAGCTGGAGCCGGCCGGCGCGCAGGCTCTTGACCTCCCATCCCTCCAGCACCAGGCCGGCCTCGAGGCGGTCCTCGATGAAGTAGTCGTGGCGCGCCTTGGCGTTGACGGCGATGGTCTTGCCGGCCGCCGGCCCTTTCTTGTTGCTGCTCTTGGCCATCGGCGGAGTATAGGGGAGTCCCGGAAGCCCGGGCCAGGCGGGCCGTCTTGTGGCCAGGGGGTCCTTTGCCGACAATGTCGAATCGTCACTTCGAGGGGAATCGATGCCGCGCGACGGGTCTGCGCGCGTCGCGCGCTGGAGCAGTCACCGGGCCTTCCTGTTCGTGGCGGTCGGCGCCACGGTCGGGCTCGGCAACGTCTGGCGTTTTCCTGGGCTCGTCGCCGAACACGGCGGGATCCTTTTCGTCGGGGTCTACCTCGCGGCGCTGCTGTTGCTCGCGATGCCGCTGCTCCTCGCCGAACTGGCGCTGGCGCGGCGCGCCACGGGCGGGCTCACGGCCACCTTCGGCGGCGAGGTGCGTCGCGCTCTGGCCGCGCCGGCGTGGCGCGCCTTCCCGTGGCTGGTACTCGGCGCGGCCTGGACGGTGCTGGCGGTCCTGGTCCTCGGTGGAAGCTGGCTGCTCGCCTATCTCGCCCACGCGTTGCCGGGCGGATTCGCCGAGAGCACCGCACGCGGGGTCGCCCTCCATTTCGACCGGCTCGCCGGATCGCCGGCCTCGGGCCTCGGCTGGCTGACCCTGTTTCTCGCCGCCGCGACCGCCATCTCGGCGGCCGGCATCGCGCGCGGCCTGGAGCGCGCCATGGTCGGCGGCCTGCTGGTCGTGGTCGCCTGCTGGGGCCTGGTTACGCTGCTGTGGCTGCCGGACGGTCGCCTGGGCGGGGCGGTCGATCTGCTGCTCACGCCGGACTGGGATGCCCTCGGGCCGGTCGGCGTGCGCGAGGCGCTGGTCCAGGCGTTCTACACGCTGACCCTCGGCGCGGGAGTGATGCACGCCCTCGCTGTGCACCTGCCGCCCGGCGGTTCGCTACCCGGGATCGCGGCACGGATCGCCCTCGGCGATACCCTGTTCGCGCTGCTCGCCACGCTCCTGGTGCTCGCCGGCCTGGCCGCGGCGGGCCTTGCCCCGACAGCCGGTCCCCGACTGCTGTTCGAGTCGCTGCCGTTGGCCCTGGCCAGGCTGCAGGCCCCGGCGTGGATCGCCGCGCCGCTCTACCTCGGCTTCGTCACGGTGGCCTGGATGACCACGCTGGCGCTCTTCGAGCCGCTGGTCCTCGCCCTGGCCGACCGGCGTGGCTTCGACCGGGCCCGTGCCGCGGTGGCGGTCGGCGTCTCGCTGTGGGTCGCCGGAGGCGTCGTGCTGGTCTCGCTGGCCGGATCGCGCGGCGGGCGCTGGGTCGGGCAGGGGCCGTTCGGGTGGCTGGAATACCTCGGCGGCCACCTGCTGGTGCCGCTGGTCGGGTTGCTGATGGCGCTGTTCGTCGGCTGGCTGTGGCCCGAGAGGGCGCGACGCCGGGCCCTGCCCCTGGTCCCGGTCGGGCTCTACCGTGCCTGGCTCGTCCTGCTGCGTTACCTGGTGCCGGCGTGGCTGGTGCTGCTCCTGGCCGCCGTCACTGGTATCCTTCCGGGCCCGCCATGAAATCGATCAGCAAACAGGCTCTGGTCCCGTACACGCCCGCAGAGGTCTACGCGATCGTCAACGACGTGCCGGCATACCAGGAATTCCTGCCCTGGTGCGGCGGGTCGGAGGTGCTCTACGCCGACGCGGACGAGATGCGCGCGCGGATTCATATCCAGCGCGGCGCGCTGCGGCGCAGTTTCACCACCCGCAACCGTATCCAGAAGGACAAGATGATCGAGGTGCGGTTGCTCGAGGGACCGTTCCGCCACCTGGAGGGTTACTGGCGGTTCGACAGGGTGGGCGAGCAGGGGTGTCGGATCAGCTTCGATCTGCAGTTCGAGTTCGCCAACCGCCTGGTCAGCATGACCCTCGGTCCGGTCTTCCAGCAGATCGCGCGCACGCTGGTCGACGCGTTCTGCAAGCGCGCGGAGCAGGTCTACGGCCGGCGTTGAACGCGGCCCGATGCGAAGGCCCTACTCGATCCGGGTGCCGGCGTCGTCGTCCTGCTTCGCGGGCTGCGCGTCGCCGTTGAACTCCCAGTCGGTCATCGCGTCCCAGGCGCGGTCGAGAATTCCCCGGGAATCCGGTACCGGGCCCGTGACCGCGACGGTCCGCATGCCGCCGGTATCCGCCTTGTCACGCACCTCGGGGGGCAGCTCGCCGTCGATGCGCGCGAGCCGGTCGTCCTCGAAATGCAGCGCGAGGTGGTAGTCGAGCCTGTCGCCCCCGCCGCCGGGCTTCATGCTGAAGTAGTAGTCCCAGCGCGACGGCTGGAAGGTGTTGTCGACCATCGGCGTGCCCATGATGAACCGCACCTGGTCGCGGGACATGCCGGGCCGCAGCTCCTTCACCATGGCCGGGGTCACGACGTTGCCCTGCTGGACGTCGATGCGGTAGACGCCGGGCAGCCGCTCGAGGCTGCAGGCCGTGAGCAGCAGTGCTAGAAAGACGACAATGGGCAAATGGCGCATGGTCATGGCTGGGGTCCGCGGCGAAACGCGGCGATGATAGCGTATAACGAACGGCAACTCACGGAGCGGCGGGACACGCCATGGACAACCGCGATCTGAAACGAGCGGGCCTCAAGGTGACCCTGCCCCGGGTCAAGGTCCTGCGCCTGCTCGAGTCCCATCCCTCCGGCCACCTCAGCGTCGAGGAGATCTACCAGGAGCTGACCCGCGGCGGCGAGGAGGTCGGCCTGGCCACGGTCTACCGGGTGCTGACCCAGTTCGAGCAGGCCGGGCTGGTGATCAAGCACAATTTCGAGGGCGGCCAGGCGGTCTACGAGCTCAACCAGGGCGGGCACCACGACCACATCGTCTGCGTCCGCTGCGGGCAGGTGGACGAGTTCGTCGACGAGCGGATCGAGCGGCTCCAGGAGACCATCGCCGACGAGGCGGGGTACCAGATCACCGACCACCACCTGACCATCTACGGCATCTGCAGGCGCTGTCGCCGCTGACTGCCACGCCGGCGGCTCATCCCGCCGCGGCCAGAGCGATCATCTCCTCGGCATGGGCCCGGGTCTGGGCGGTGATGCGCAGGCCGCCGAGCATCCGCGCCAGCTCCTCCACGCGCGCCTCGCGGTCGAGCGCGACGACGGCGGTCGTGGTCTCGCCGTCCTTCACGGACTTGCTCACCTGGAGATGGCCGTGGGCCTGGGCGGCGACCTGGGGCAGGTGGGTGATGCAGAACACCTGGCGCGCGCCGGCCAGGTCGCGCAGCAGACGGCCGACGATCTCGGCCACGCTGCCGCCGACGCCGACGTCGACCTCGTCGTAGACCAGCGTCGGTACGTCCACGTTCGCCGCGGTGGCGGCCTGGATCGCCAGGCTGATGCGCGACAGCTCGCCGCCCGATGCCACCTGGGCCAGCGGTCGCGGGGGTTGACCCGGGTTCGCGGTGACCAGGAACTGCACCCTCTCATCGCCTCCGGGCGAGCCCCGCGCCTCGTCGAGGGGGGTCAGCTGCACCTCGAACCGCCCTCCCGGCATGGCCAGTTCCTGCAGGGACGCGGTGACCACCTCGGCCAGCGCGGTCGCGGCCGCGGTGCGCCGCCGGGTCAGTTCGCCGGCGTGGCGTTGGTAGTCGCCGGCGGCGGCCTCGGCCGCCTCGGCGAGCCGCGCGAGACGCGCCTCGGTGTCTTCGTCATCGCCGAGTTCCGCGGCGAGCGACTCGTGCAGCGCGGCCAACTCGTCCGGCGCGACGCGGTACTTCCGGGAGGCCTCGTGGAGCTGCTCGAGGCGCCGTTCCACCACCGCCAGCCGGGTGGGGTCGACCTCGGCCCGGTCGAGGCGCTGGCGCAGGTCGGAAGCGGTCTCGCCGAGGGTGATCAGGACCTCGTCGAGCGCGGCCGCCGGCTCGGTCAGCCCGGGATCGAGGCGCTGCAGTTCGCCGAGTTCCCGCACCGCGCGTCCCAGCCGGTCGTGGATGCTGTCCTCGTCCGCCTCGTAGAGCGCGTCGCAGAGCGCCGCGAGGGTGCCGCGGAGTTCGTCGGCATGAGCGAGCTGCCGGTGCTCCGTCTCGAGTGCCGCGTACTCCCCGGGACGCGGCTCGAGCCCGGCGAGTTCCTCGAGCTGGAAGCGGAGCAGAGTGCGACGTTCGGTGTCCCGCTCCCGGTCGGCGGCCAGCGCGGCGTGCTCGGCCTCGGCCTCGCTCCAGGTCCGGTAGGCGGCGGCAACCTTCGCCGCACACGTCCCGTGGCGTCCCCAGGCATCGAGCATGCGGCGTTGGCTGTCGGGACGCAGCAGCGACTGGTGTTCGTGCTGGCCGTGGATGTCGGCAAGGGATTGCCCCAGTGCTTTCAGGTCCTGCAGGGTGACGGGCGTGCCGTTGACGAAGGCGCGCGAGCGCCCGGCGCGCGCCACCACCCGGCGGATCAGGCACTGGTCGCCGTCGGCGAGGCCCTGCTGCTCGAGCCACTCGCGGGCCGCGGCCCCCTCGCCGAGCAGGAACTCCGCGGTGACTTCGGCGCGCTCGCAGCCGGCCCTGATCTGCTGCGGCTCGGCGCGGTCGCCGAGAACCAGGCCGAGGGCGTCGACGAGCATCGACTTGCCGGCGCCGGTCTCGCCGGTGAGCGCCGTGAGGCCCGGGCCCGGCTCGATCTCGATCTGCTCGACGAGCGCGAAATCGCGTATCTGGAGATAGCTCAGCATGACGGGTGGGTCAGGGTCGCTTGTGCCAGTGCAGCTTCTCGCGAAGTATTTCGAAGTAGCGGTAGTCGCTGGGATGGATCAGCTGCACGGGGTGGTCGCGCCGGCGGATGGAGATCCGGTCGTCGGCCAGCAGCGCGATCTTGATCTGACCATCGCAGGTCACCAGGGCGTCGTTGTCGTGCACCACCACCTCGACGTGATCGTCGCCGGAGAGGACGGTCGGGCGGTTGCTGAGCGTGTGCGGGCAGATGGGCACCAGGACCAGCGCGTTCAGCTGCGGGTGCATGATCGGTCCGCCGCCGGACAGCGCGTAGGCCGTCGAGCCGCTCGGCGTCGCGATGATCAGGCCGTCCGAACGGAGCGTGTAGAGGAAGTCGCCGTCGACGAAGGTGTCGAAATCGATCATGCGGGCCATGTCGGTCTTGTGCACGACCACATCGTTGAACGCGTTCGACTCGCCGATCACCTCGCCCTCGCGGGTGACGCGCGCGTGCAGCAGGATCCGCTCCTCCACCTGGTACTCGCCGGCAAGGATCGGTCCGAGGCGCTCGAGCATCTGGTCCGTCGACACGTCGACCAGGAAGCCGAGCCGGCCCAGGTTGATGCCGAGCAGCGGCACCCGGTGGTCCGTCAGGCTGCGCGCCGCAGCGAGCAGGGTGCCGTCGCCGCCGACCACGATCGCGAGGTCGCAGTCCCGCCCGATCCGGTCGCGATCGACGACCGGGAAGGTATCCTCGGGGACCTGATCCCGGCTGCCGCTGTCGAGCAGCACCTCCAGCCCGAGCCCGAGCAGATGCTGCCCCACCTGCAAGAGGGTGCTGCCCACCTCCGGGCTGTTGTACTTGCCGATCAGGCCGATCCTGGTGAACTTGCTGACCATCGAGCTCCGCCGCTTGCTCCGGGCGCGGAGCCGGGCCCCGCTGCGGCGTAAGCTAGCACGCCGCCGCGGCGAGCGTCAGCCGCGCCTTGACACGGCGTCCGGCGAGTTGCTAGCGTGCCGTTAGCACTCCTTCCTTTAGAGTGCTAATCCAGCCACGATCGGGGTCAGAGGCTCCATGGACCAGTCCACGGCGGCGGATCATCAGCTCAACGAGCGCGCCCGGCACCTGCTGCGGGTGCTGGTCGAGAGGTACATCAGCGAGGGCCAGCCGATCGGCTCGCGGACGCTGTCGCGCGCGGCCGGCCTGGAACTCAGCGCGGCCACCATCCGCAACGTGATGGCCGACCTCGAGGAACTCGGGCTGGTGGTCTCGCCACACACCTCGGCCGGGCGCGTGCCGACGGCGCGCGGCTTCCGCTTCTTCGTCGACTCGCTGGTTTCGCTCAAGCGTCTGGAGGACCGCGAGATCCAGGCCCTGCGCAGCCGGCTGCAGCTCGACGGCGACGGCAAGGAGTTGGTCGAGAGCGCCTCGCGCATGCTCTCCGAGATGACCCGCATGGCGGGGCTGGTGATGGTGCCCCGGCGGGCCCGCTTCACGCTGCGCCACGTCGAGTTCCTGTCGCTCGGCGAGCAGCGGGTGCTCGCGATCCTGGTGGTCAACGAGCGAGAGGTCCAGAACCGCGTCATCCAGACCGAGCGCCAGTACGGCGAGTCGGAACTGCAGCAGGCGGCCAACTACCTCAACGAGCACTTCGTCGGTCGCGACATCCTCGCGGTGCGCGACAGCCTGCTGGCCGAGATGAAGGAGACGCGGAACTCGATGGACCGGCTGATGCGCACCGCCATCGACATCGCCAACGCCGCTTTCACCCCGTCCGAGCACGACGACGACTACGTGATCTCCGGCGAGACGCGCCTGATGACCCTCGACGAGCTGAGCGACGTGGCCAAGCTGCGCCAGCTGTTCGAGGCGTTCCAGCGCAAGCGTCAGCTGCTCGGCCTGCTCGACCGCTGCCTGAAGGCCGACGGCATGCACATCTTCATCGGCGAGGAGGCCGGCGAGTCGGTGTTCGACGACTGCAGCATGGTCACCTCCACCTACGCCATCGACGGCGAGCCGGTCGGCGTGCTCGGCGTCATCGGCCCCACGCGGATGGACTACGAGCGGGTGATCCCCGTGGTCGACGTCACCGCGAAGTTGCTCGGGGCCGCATTGAAGTCGGACTGACCCGACCCCATCTACCTCGCACGGGCCGGGGCACGCCCCGGGGGGCAGACGCATGCAATTCGAGACGAGGAGCGCATGAGCGACAAGCAGACTTCCACCGCGACCGCCGACACCACGCGGTCATCCAGCGACGAACAGACCGAGGCGAGCCGCCCCGAGGCACCGGATACGGAATCGGCGCCGGAGCAGGCACCGGACCAGGAGGCGACCGGCGAGGCGGCCGGGGGCGACGACGCGGCCCGGCAGGTGGCCGAACTCGAGGCCGAACTCGGGCAGGCCCGTGCCGAGGCCGAGGAGGCGAAGAACCAGATGCTGCGCACCCGGGCCGACATGGACAACCTGCGCAAGCGGACGGCACGCGAGTTGGAGAACGCCCACAAGTACGCGCTCGAGCGTTTCGCGGCGGAACTCCTTCCGGTCCGCGACAGCCTGGAACTGGGCCTCCAGGCGGCCTCCGACGAGGCCGCCAACGTCGCCAAGCTGCGCGAGGGCACCGAGCTGACGCTGAAGATGCTGACGTCGGCACTCGAGAAGCACGGCATCGTCGAGATCGCCCCCGATGGCGAGAAGTTCAATCCCGACCTGCACCAGGCGATGGCCACGCAGCCGAGCACCGAGGTGGCTCCGGACCACGTTCTGACCGTCTACCAGAAGGGCTACACCCTCAACGACCGTCTCCTGCGGCCGGCCCTGGTCATCGTCTCCGCGGCCGACGGTTCCCGGGACGATCCCGGGAAGACTTGAATTCGGGGCGGGTCCGCCCCACCTAAGGATCCAGGAACGGACAACAGACCGAACTCGCAATTCAACGGAGCATCGCAATGGGCAAGATCATCGGCATCGACCTCGGCACCACCAACTCGTGCGTGTCGATCATGGAGGAAGGCAAGCAGCGCGTCATCGAGAACAGCGAGGGCGACCGCACCACGCCCTCCGTGGTGGCCTTCACGAAGGACGGCGAGACCCTGGTCGGCCAGTCGGCCAAGCGCCAGGCGGTGACCAACCCCGACAACACCCTCTACGCGATCAAGCGGCTGATCGGCCGGAAGTTCTCCGACGACGTCGTGCAGCGCGACATCAAGATGGTGCCGTACAAGATCGTTAAGGCGGACAACGGCGACGCCTGGGTCGAGGCGCAGGGCAAGAAGATGGCGCCGCCCGAGATCTCGGCGAAGGTCCTGCAGAAGATGAAGAAGACCGCCGAGGACTACCTCGGCGAGAAGGTCACCGAGGCGGTGATCACGGTGCCGGCCTACTTCAACGACTCCCAGCGCCAGGC
>JAWVZO010000018.1:0-22615 GCA_033722135.1 Gammaproteobacteria bacterium
GCCCCACAGCACGAACGCGTCGGCGTGCTCGAGGTCGTCGTAGCAGCCCATCGGCTCGTCGATGCCGAAGGTGCGCATGAAGCCGGCGACGGCCGAGGCCATGCAGTGGCGGGCGTTGGGGTCGATGTGGTTCGAGCGGAAACCGGCCTTGTAGAGCTTTGCGGCGGCGTAGCCCTCCCAGACCGTCCACTGGCCGGAGCCGAACATGCCGACCGGCGGCATCGCGTCGTCGTTGCGGGTCTTGGCGATCGCGGCCTTCCACTTCTCGGCCATGATGTCGAACGCCTGGTCCCAGCTGATCGGCGTGAACTCGCCGTCCTTGGCGAACCTGCCGTCTCTCATGCGCAGCATCGGGGTCGTCAGACGGTCGGCGCCGTAGAGGATCTTGGACAGGAAGTAGCCCTTGACGCAGTTCAGGCCGCGGTTGACCTCGCACTTGATGTCGCCGTGGGTCGCGACGACGCGCCCGGCCTTGACCGCGACGTTGACGCCGCAGCCGGTGCCGCAGAAGCGGCACGGCGCCTTGCTCCACTCGAGCTTCGTGTACTCCGAGTCGGTGACCAGGTTCGCGGCGCCGGCCGGCACGCCCAGGCCGGCCGCCGTGGCCGCGCTTGCGGCGGCCGAGGCCTTGATGAAATCACGTCGGGTGGTTTTCATGGTCGATCTCCTCCTCGAGCTCGGCGAGCGGCTCGTGGTGGTGGTAGACGAGCGCGACGCTGAGCACGCCGGGGAGCCCCTCGAGCCGTGCGATGGCGTCGTGCAGCGCCCGCTCCGTTGCGCATTCGAGCGTCAGCGCGAGCCGGCCGACGGCGTCGCCGGCGACCCGCTCGAGCCCGTCGATGGCGGCCGCTTCCCGCTCCACCGCCCGCAGCCTGTCGGGCCGGACCCTGAGCACCAGTCCGCTGACGTGGAGTTCATCGACGTCAGACACGGGCCGTCGCCCCGCTCGGCACGGTCACTTCCAGGGCGCCCGGCGGACAGGCGCTCACGCAGGCGCCGCAACCGGTGCAGCGGTCGGCGTCGAGCGATGGTGCCGTGAGGCGGCGCCTGCCGGCGACGAAGCGCAGCGCGCGCGCGTCGCAGGCGTCGCGGCAGAGCTCGCAGACGACGCCCGCTCGGCCGAGACACGCCTCGCCGACATCGGCGCGCAGCGCCCACGGCGCCGTGCCGCCTCCCGGCCGGGCGAACAGCGGTTCCGGGCAGGCGCGGGCGCAGTCGCCGCAGAAGGTGCATCCGCCGCGCCGGAAATCGACCTCCGGGAACCCCCCGTCGCCGCGCACCAGGATCCGCTCCGGGCAGGCCGTAATGCACGCTTCGCAGCGTGTGCAGCCGGAGACGAACCGGGCCTCGTCGACACTCCACGGCGGGCGGGCAGGTAAGCTCAGGCGGCGGGTGCCGGCCGTCAGGAAGGCGCGTCGGGATACGGGGAGGGTCCAGCCTCGCATGTTGGACAGGGTCATCCGCCCGGCGGGCCCGGCGGTCCGACGATCATCTGGAAAATCCAGACCGCGAGACCGTAACCGCCGACGACGGCGACCGCGAGCAGCGGCGCGACGACCAGTGTCAGGACGACGAACGCAAGCGCCTCTCGGTTGCGTTGCGGGATGGTGTCGTCTGGATGCGGAGTCATCGAGGTCTGGGACGGAGCGCGGAGTGTCCCTGAGTATAGACGGCGCGGGGACGACGTCCCGCTGCAGCGCAGCACGCGCCGCGTTGCTTGCCAGGCTCAGCGGTCCGGGGGCGCCTCGGAGGTCGGCCGCGGCGGAAATGCCGCGGAGAGGGGAACGCGGGAACGGCGCCCTGCGTCGTCGACGACGAGCGCCCCGTCGCCATCGATGTCGACGAACGTTCCACGGACCCTGCGCTCGGCAAGGACGATGGCGACCGGATCGCCGACCTCCTCGGCGGAGGTCAGCCATTCGCGACGGATCGTGGCGAAGCCGTCCCCGTCCCAGCGGTTGATGCCGGCCAGGAAGTGGCGCGCGAAGCGCTCCAGCAGTCGCTGCGCCGGCGGTGCCGATTCTCCGGGCAAGGCGTCGTCGTCGCGGCACGGGACGTGCGGCTCCAGCGCCAGGTCGAGCACCAGCCAGTCGGGCACCTCGCCGGGAGAACCCGGGTAGAGGACCCCGACCCGGCCCACCTCGTCGTCGCCGAGCAGCAGGCGGCCCGGCCAGCGGAAACGCATCGCCATCGGCCACGGCAGCAACTCCGCGACGCTGCGCCCGAGGCTCATCAGCGCGACGTAGACCAGCTGCAGGACCCGTTCCGCGGGCCGTTCGGGACGGAGCACCAGCGCGACGCGAAAACCGTCGTCGGCCGCGTCGGACCAGACCAGCGTGCCCTCCTCGGCGCCGTCGCGGGCCAGCCGCCCGGCCTCGGCGAGGACGTCGCCGCCGCGCGCCGGCCGATGCAGTTCGTACTGCGGCGGGAGCCGGGGCGCGGGGAGCGGGTGTTTCGGCTCGTTCGCTATCGGGGGTACCTCCGGTGAAGACGCCGGCCGCCGGGGCGGCCGCGGCGCGGTCGAGTATAGCAACGGCGGAAAAGCCCACCCGGCCCCGCAACGGGCGCACGCCCCTTGCGGAAGCCTGCGCATGGGACCGGGAACGTAGCCACGTGGCACCGGCCTGCCTCGACGCTGGTGAGAAGAGTGCGGCGCAGCCAGGGATCGGACGAGGCGCACACCGGCCGTCCGCGGCGCTCGTGGGCGCGGCCCGGGGGCGGCTAGACTGTAGGATCCCTCCGACCACGGGGAGGGCCGGAGGAGCGGACCCGGGAGCGGGGCAGACGCGGAAGGTAAGCTGATGGGAGGCACGCGATGGACGACACGGTACGGCTCTCCCTGACGGAGGTCCACGATCTCGCCCGCGCGGTCTGCCTGGCACACGGCTGCTCGCGGGCACAGGCCGAGGCGATCGCCGCCACGGTCACCGCGGCGGAGCGCGATGCGTGCGCCTCGCATGGCCTGTTCCGCATCCCGTTCTACGTCGACGTCATCGCCGGGGGCACGGTCGCGCCGGCGGCCGAACCCGGCATCGCTGATCTGGCACCGGGGGTGATCGGGGTCGACGGTGGCCTCGGTTTCGCCCCCCTGGCCCTGCAGGTCGGCGCCGCGCCGCTCGCCGAGCGCGCCCGCTGCCTCGGGGTCGCCGCGCTCTGCGTGACCCGGGTCGTGCACGTCGCGGCGCTGTGGCCCGAGGTGGAACGGCTCGCGGAACAGGGCCTGGTGGCCTTCGCGTTCACCGCGGCCATCGACTACGTCGCCCCGGCCGGCGGTACCCGGCCGCTTTTCGGCACCAACCCGATGGCCTTCGGCTGGCCGCGAGCCGGGCAGCCCCCCCTGGTCTGGGACCAGGCCTCGAGCGCCAGCGCGCGCGGCGAGATCCAGCTCTGCCTGCGCGACGGCAAGCCGATTCCCGAGGGCTGGGCGATCGGTCCCGACGGGCAGCCGACCACCGATCCCGCCACGGCGCTCGCCGGCGCCCAGCTCCCGTTCGGAGGGCACAAGGGCTCGTCGATCGCCCTGATGGTGGAACTGCTCGCGGGCGCCCTGGTCGGCGACCTGTTCAGTTTCGAGGCGCGTGCCGCCGACCGCGCCGACACCGGCGCGCCCCAGGGCGGCGAGTTCATGCTCGCGATCGATCCGGCGCGCTGCGTGCGCGATGGCGACCGGGCGGCCCAGCTCGCGCGCGGCGAGCTCCTGTTCGACCGACTCCTCGACCAGGAGGGCACCCGCCTCCCGGGGCAGCGCCGACTCGCGGCCCGGGAACGCACCGCCCGGGAGGGCATCACGATCCCGGCGCGTCTGCACGCCACCCTCCAGGCCCTGCGCGCCGGCCCCGGGACCTGAACGGTGGCGACGCGACGCGAGGCCTTCGGCGCCGGCGCTGCCGCCGTGGTCCCGATGCTCCCCGGCATCGCCCCGTTCGGGGTCATCGCCGGCCTGACCGCGATCGCCACCGGGCTGACCACCGTGCAGGCCATGGTCCTCTCCGGCCTGGTGTTCGCCGGCGCCTCGCAGCTGGCCATGCTCCAGCTGGTCGCCGAGGGAGCGATCCCGGCCGTGATCCTGCTCACCGTGATCACCATCAACCTCCGCTTCGCGATGTACAGCGCCTCGCTGGCGCCGCACTTCCAGCACCTCGGGCGCCGCTGGCGGCTGCCGCTCGCCGCGCTGCTCGTCGACCAGAACTACGCCACCACCATCCAGCGCTACCTGCACGGCGGCGACGCGGCCCGCCGGCACGGGCACTGGTTCTACCTCGGCGGTGGCGTCACGCTCTGGCTCACCTGGCAGACCGCCACCGCGGTCGGCGTGTTCATGGGCACGGGCGTGCCGCGCGAATGGTCGCTCGACTTCGCCATCCCGCTGGTCTTCCTGGTGCTGCTGGTACCGGCGCTGAGCGACCGCGCGCACGTCGTGGCCGCCCTCACCGGGGGGCTGGTCGCGACGCTCGCGACCGACCTCCCGCTCCACCTCGGGATCGTCGCCGGCGCGGCGAGCGGCATCGCCGCCGGTCTGCTCGCGGAGGCCCGGCACGGAACGGACGCGGTGAGATGAGCGAAGCGGCGCTCTGGTGGACGATCATCGGCGCGGGGCTCTGCACCTGGCTGCTGCGCCTGTCGTTCATCGAGACCTGGCAGTGGATCCCGGTGCCCGCCCTGCTCCACCGCGCGCTGCGTTACGTCCCGGCGGCGGTGATGGCCGCCCTCGTGGCGCCCGCCCTGCTCCGCTCCGGCGGCGCGATCGACCTCTCCCCGGACAACCTGCGCCTCGCGGCCGGCCTGGTCGCGGCCGTGGTCGCCTGGTTCTCGCGCAACGTGCTGCTGACGCTGGCCGTGGGCATGGGCTCGCTGTGGTTCCTCCAGGCCTTGACCGCGGGTTAGCCCGGAGCCGGCAGCCGCGTCAGGGCCGGGTGCGGATCACCACCGCCGCCACGTCGGAGAGCGCGACGACGGCGTCGAAGAACTCCATGCCGGAGAGTTCGCGCAGGTGCACCACCTCGGCGTTGACCCGCGCCACCGTGCCGGTCAGCTCCTTCCCGCCCCCGAGGGTCACGGTCACCCGCTTGTCTTGCTGGGCGGCCAGCACGCTGTGGACGGAGTCGTCCTCCGCGACGACCAGTGGCGCGGACGCGACCGGCCCGGCGAGGGCCGAGGCGAGGAGGAGAATGGGCAGCAGCGTGATCGATCGGGTCATGGGAGGTCTCCTGGCAAGTTCACCGGACGGGGGATCCCGCCGTGACTGATCTGTAGTCCGCGGGCGGCATCCGTCAAGTCGCGGTCTCTCTCGCGTCCTGACGGGTGGATCGCGTGGGCACGCCCCCCTTCTCCGCCGTCCCGCGCGCCGTCCCGCACGGAACGCATTCCCACGGGTCCGGGAGACCCGTAGGATGGCCCGGTTCGCCGTCCCGTGACGCCCAGGGCCGGGACGCCCGTAAGCATGGACCCCAGATGCCAGCCACCGTCCCCGCAACCGATCACCGCCGCGGCATCCTGCTGGCCGCCAGCGGCGTGCTGGTGCTCAGTTTCGACGCCCTGCTGATCCGCCTGGCCGACGTCGACCCGTGGACCGTCGCGTTCTGGCGCGGCGGCCTGATGGCGCTGTCGCTCGGCGTGCTGGTCCTGGTCACCACGCGGTCCGAGGGGTACCGGCTGCTGGGCCGGCACCTGGGGGCGACGCTGCTGCTGGCCGTGCTGTACGGCGTCAACGGGACACTGTTCGTGCTCTCGGTCAGCCACACCAGCGTCGCCAACACCGTGGTCATCCTCAGCAGCAGCGCCCTGTTCGCCGCGCTGTTCTCGTGGCTCCTGCTGCGCGAGCGGGTCCGGCGGCGGACCTGGATGGCCATCGCCGTGTCGGTCGCCGGCGTGGTGCTGGTCTTCGCCGGGTCGCTGGGCGGATCGGGCTGGACCGGCGACCTGCTGGCCCTGGCGCTCGCCCTGTCGACCGGGCTGATGCTGAGCATCATGCGCCGCTACCCGCTGATCCCGCGCATGCCCATCGTGGCGCTCAGCGGCCTGGTCATGGCGCTGCTCGCGCTGCCACAGGTCGGCGGGCCGGGACTCCCCGACCGGGGATTCGTGTGGCTCGCGGTGATGGGACTGGTGCAGATCCCGCTGGCGTCGGTCCTGTTGATGTCGGCCACCCGGCACCTCACGTCGCCGGAGGTCAGCCTGTTCCTGCTGATCGAGACGGTCTTCGGGCCCGCCTGGGTCTGGCTGGTCCTCCGCGAGCCCGTGCCACCGTCGACGCTGCTCGGGGGCACGGCGATCCTCGCCGCGATCGCGATGCACTCGTGGCTGGCGTTGCGCGAGCAGCGGATCCGGGAGAGCGCGCCCGCGGCGCGTGCCCTGAGGCTGCACTAGGCACGGGTGGCAGCCGCCAGTCGACAGGAGACGAAATAAGGATGTCGAGGTCTAGCGAGCCTCCGGCAGGCCACTCGTGCGGACGTCCGCCGTAACAGCCATTGCCGGTCGCCCCTCGCGATCGGCTACTCGTTCAGTCCAGGAAATCACCGGCGTGACGCACCGGTTCACTGTCTCTGCTGCTCATCCCACGCGACAACGGGCGTTGCGGAACAGCCGGAGCCACGGACCGTCCTCGCCCCAGGTCCCGGGATGCCACGAGTACTGCACCGTGCGGAAGACCCGCTCGGGGTGCGGCATCATGACGGTGAACCGGCCATCGGCGCTGGTCAGGCCCGTGATGCCCTCCGGCGAGCCGTTGGGATTGTCCGGGTAGCGCGTCGCGACCCGGCCCCGGCCATCGACGTAGCGCAGCGCGACCAGTTCCTCGCGGAGCAGGCGCCCGGCCGCGTCGGCATCGGGAAACTCCGCGCGCCCCTCGCCGTGGGCGACCGCGATCGGCAGGATCGACCCGGCCATGCCGTCGAGGAACAGCGAGGGGCTCGGGCAGACCTCGACGAGGGCGAGCCGGGCCTCGAACTGCTCGGAGCGGTTGCGCACGAAGTGGGGCCAGTGGCCGGCGCCCGGCACCAGCTCGCGCAGGTTGGCGAACATCTGGCAGCCGTTGCAGACGCCGAGGCCGAAGCTGTCGCCCCGGGCGAAGAACGCTACGAACTGGTCGCGGACCCGCGGGTTGAGCAGGATCGACTTGGCCCAGCCCTCGCCGGCGCCGAGCACGTCGCCGTAGGAGAAGCCCCCGCAGGCCACCAGGCCGTTGAAACCGTCGAGCCCGATGCGTCCCGCGACGAGGTCGCTCATGTGCACGTCGACCGCGTCGAAGCCGGCCCGGTCGAAGGCCGCCGCCATCTCCACCTGCCCGTTGACCCCCTGCTCGCGCAGCACCGCGATGCGCGGACGCGCGCCGGTGGCGACGAGCGGTGCCGCGACGTCGTCGTCCGGGTCGAAGCCGAGCCGGAGACCGCCGAGCCCGGGATCGTCGGCGTCGAGGAGCCGATCGTACTCCTCGTCGGCGCACGCGGGGTGGTCGCGCAGGGCCTGCATGCGCCAGGTGGTCTCCGACCAGGCGCGATGCAGGTCGACCCGCGACGCGTCGAGGCAGCCGGTGTCGCCGTGACGCACCACCAGGCGGTCGGCGGCGGTCGCCCGACCGAGGCGGTGGACCTCGCCGAGACCGGCGGCGGCGAAGCGCGCGACGACCTCCGCCGCCGCGTCGGCGCCGACCTGGAGCACCGCACCGAGCTCCTCGTTGAACAGTGCGGCGACGACGTCCCCGCCGAGCGGCGCGACGTCGACGTCGAACCCGGCCCGGCCGGCGAACGCCATCTCGCACAGCGTGACCAGCAGGCCGCCGTCGGAGCGGTCGTGGTAGGCGAGCAGCAGGCCCTCGGCGTTGAGTGCCTGCAGCGTGGCGAAGAACGCCCGGAACAGGGCCGGGTCCTCGAGGTCGGGCGGCTCGCGGCCGACCCGGCCGTGGACCTGGCCGAGCGCCGAGCCGCCGAGCCGCTGACGCCCGCCGGCGAGGTCGACGAACAGCAGCTCGCTCTCGCCCCGGTCGGTGCGCAGCATCGGCGTCAGGGTCCGCCGCGCGTCGCCGACCGGCGCGAACGCGGAGACGATCAGCGACAGCGGCGCGACCACCTCGCGCGGCCCGTCGTCGGCCTCCCAGGCGGTGCGCATCGACATCGAGTCCTTGCCGACCGGGATGGCGAGGCCCAGCGCCGGGCAGAGCTCCATGCCGACGGCCCGGACCGTGTCGTAGAGCGCGGCGTCCTCGCCTGGATGGCCGGCGGCGGCCATCCAGTTGGCGCTGAGGCGTACATCGCCCAGCGTGTCGACAGCGGCCGCGGCCATCCAGGTCGCGGAGAGCTTGACGTCGCCGAGCGCGGCGACCGGCGCCGCGGCAAGGTTGGTCAACGCCTCGCCGACCGCCATGCGCGCCGAGGCCGCGGCGTCGAGCAGCGCGACCGGCGTGCGCTCGCCCATCGCCATCGCCTCGCCGGTGTAGCCGTCGTAGCCGGAGGTCGTGACCGCGCAGTCGGCCACCGGCACCTGCCACGGGCCGACCATCTGGTCGCGGGCGACCAAGCCGGTCACGGTGCGGTCGCCGATGGTGACGAGGAAGGTCTTGTCCGCGACCGACGGCAGGCGCAGCACCCGCTCCAGGGCCTCGGCGGGATCGATCCCGGCGGTGCTGAAGGCGTCCGCCGCCGGGGCGCGGCGGGTCACGTCGCGCCGCATCCTGGGCGGCTTGCCGAGCAGCACCTCGAGCGGCATGTCGACCGGCGGCGTGCCGAGCACCGGGTCGTCGACCGCCAGGACCCGGTCGGCCGTCGCGGTGCCGACCACGGCGTACGGGCAGCGCTCGCGGTCGCAGAGCGCGGCGAAGCGCTCGAGGTCGTCCGGCACGATGCCGAGCACGTAGCGCTCCTGCGCCTCGTTGCACCACAGCTCCTTAGGCGACAGGCCGGGCTCGTCGGTCGGGATCGCGCGCAGGTCGAAGCGCCCGCCGACGTCGCTGTCGTGAACCAGCTCGGGCAGCGCGTTGGAGAGCCCCCCGGCGCCGACGTCGTGGATCGACACGATCGGATTCGCCTCGCCGAGCGCCCAGCAGCGGTCGATCACCTCCTGGCAGCGCCGCTGCATCTCAGGGTTTCCGCGTTGCACCGACGCGAAGTCGAGGTCGGCGTCGCTGGTCCCGCTGGCCAGCGACGAGGCGGCGCCGCCGCCGAGCCCGATCAGCATCGCCGGGCCGCCCAGCACGACGATCAGCGCGCC
Source organism: Gammaproteobacteria bacterium (assembly GCA_033722135.1). Classification (GTDB taxonomy): domain Bacteria; phylum Pseudomonadota; class Gammaproteobacteria; order QNFN01; family QNFN01; genus QNFN01. Next base: position 9,202 of record JAWVZO010000018.1, read on the forward strand.
GTCGGGCAGCGTGCCCTTGTCGACGTGGCCGGGACGCACGTTGCCGTAACCGCCGGCGATCATGATCGGTTTGTGGTAGCCGCGCAGCGCGCCGTCGGCGGTGGCCAGTTCGAGGGTGCGGAAGTAACCGGCCAGGTTCGGGCGGCCGAACTCGTTGTTGAACGCCGCGCCGCCGATCGGCCCGTCGCGCATGATCTCCAGCGCCGGCGCGATGCGGTCGGGACGCCCGTGAACGACCTCCCACGGCCGCTCGAAACCCGGCAGGCGCAGATTGGAGACCGAGAAGCCGGTCAGGCCCGCCTTCGGTTTGCCGCCGCGGCCGGTGGCACCCTCGTCGCGGATCTCGCCGCCGGAGCCGGTCGCCGCGCCGGGGAACGGGGAGATCGCGGTGGGATGGTTGTGGGTCTCCACCTTCATGAGGATGTGGGCCGGTTCGCGCACCCGCCGGTAGACCCCGTCGCAGGAATCCGGGAAGAAGCGCGCGGCCTCGTGTCCGGCGATGACCGCGGCGTTGTCGCTGTAGGCCGAGAGCACGCCGTCGGGATGGGCCGCATGGGTGTTGCGGATCATCGCGAACAGCGAGCGCTCCCCGGGCGCGCCGTCCACGGTCCACTCGGCGTTGAAGATCTTGTGCCGGCAGTGCTCGGAGTTGGCCTGCGCGAACATCATCAGCTCGACGTCGGTCGGGTCTCGACCCAGCCGGGCATAGTTGTCATGGAGGTAGTCGATCTCGTCTCCGGAGAGCGCCAGGCCGAGCTCGCCGTTGGCGCGTACCAGGGCCTCCCGCCCCTCTGTGGAGAGCGCGATCGTGGCCAGCGGCCGGGGCGCCTCGTGGTGGAACAGGGCCTCGAGAGCCGCCTCCTCGAGGCAGATCGACTCGGTCATGCGGTCGTGGAGCAGCGGGCGGAGCGCGGTCAGCGCCTCGGGGCCGGGTCCGCCTGAGGTGCCGTCGTCGAGCGTGTAGACGCGGCCGCGCTCGAGGCGGATGACCGCATCGAGACCGCAGATGCGGGCGATGTCGGTCGCCTTGCTCGACCACGGCGAGCGCGTGCCGAAGCGGGGCACGACGATCACGCGCCGCCCGCTCGCGGCCGACGGGGCCTCTGCCGGACCGTAGGTCAGAAGCTTCTCGAGCCGATCCCGCTCCTCCGCGTCGAGCGGGCGCGCGAGATCGACGAGGTGCAGGTGGTCGACGGTAACGCCGCGCAGTTCCGGGACCCGGGTCTGCAGCGAGGCCTGCAACTGCTCGATGCGGAACGGCGACAGGGCGGTACGGCCCGGGAGCAGCAGCATGGATTCCTCGCGAGACGGCGTGACCGGGTCGAGACGGGGCGCCATGATACCGGAGCCGGCTCCGGCGCGGAAAGCGCGCGCGCCGACTTCAGGCGAGCTCGCGCCAGCCGATCCCGGCGGCCTGGTCGGCGACCTCGATCTCGGCCGGGGCGCAACCGAGCACCCCGGAGAACAGTTCCCGGACCCGTTCGACGCGGTTGTTCTCCGCGCTGAGGTGGGCGGCCACGAAGTGCTGCAGCCGCCCGGTGTCGAGGCGTTCGAGCAGCCCGGCGGCGTCCTCGTTGCAGAGGTGCCCGTGACGCCCCGAGATGCGGCGCTTGAGGGCCGGCGGGTAGCTGCCCCGGGAGAGCATCCCGCGGTCGTGGTTGGCCTCGAGCACCAGGGCGTCGCAACCGGCGAGGGAGCGCTCGACGTGGGGCGTGGTGCAGCCGAGGTCGGTGACCAGCCCGAGACGGCGTGCGCCGTCGCCGATCACGAACTGGCTCGGCTCGCGCGCGTCGTGGGGCACGGCGAACGGCGCGACCTCCAGCGCCCCGACGGCGAACGGCGACTCGGTGTCGAACAGGCGCAGGTCGGGGAGGTCGGCATCGCGCAGGGCCTGGCGGGTGCCGTGGGTCATCCAGACCGGGATGCCGTGACGGCGGGCGAGCGGACCAACCCCCGAGGCGTGGTCGGCGTGCTCGTGGGTCAGCAGCACGCCGTCGAGCTGGCCCGGCGCGAGCCCGAGTCGCGCGAGGCGCCGGGTGGTATCGGCCAGCGAGAAGCCGCAGTCGACGAGCAGGCGGGTCGCGTCGTGCGCGACCAGCCAGCCGTTGCCGCGGCTGCCGCTGCCGAGGGCCGCGAAGCGCACCGCGGCGGTGACCGACCTAGCGGAGCTCCTCGTAGAGCAGGCGGAGGATGGTCTGCGAGGTCGAGCTCTGCACGTCGGCGCCCGCCTCGTCGCGTACGTCGATGCGGGTCTCCTCGCCATCCCCGCTCAGCCGGATGCCGTAGGTCCGCACGTCGGGCTTGTCGTCGCTCCAGAAGGCGAGCTTGGAGAGCAGTCCCTTCTCCTCGCGACCGGCCTCGAGATCCTGGTAGCGGACCCGGTAGATCCCGTCCTCCCGGTCCTGGTCCTCGACCGCGAAGCCGATGCGATCCAGCGCCACGCCGGTGCGCCGCCAGGCGCCCGGGAAGGGCTCGAGCACGACGAGGCCGGTCGGCTCGCCGCCCGCCCCGGCGAGCAGGCGGGCGCGGTCGGGACGCGGCACGGGCTGGGCGAGCTTCAGGCGGGCCCGTTCCTCGGTCGCGCCCCAGTACATCATCAGGCGCACCAGCATCTCGGCCTCGAGTTCGGGATCGCTGGGGCGCGGCTGCCAGACGAACTCGGGCCCCTTGGCGACCTTCTCCAGGCCGCGCATGGTCAGGTAGAGCTCGGTGGTCCCCGGCTCGGCGCCTCGTTCGAGACGCACCCGGTAACGGTCCAGGGTGTCCGAGGAGTAGAGCCCCTCGACGCCGGGAATCTTGGTCAGCGTGCGGCGGATGAAGCCCTGGGGGATCGCCGCCCGGTTCTCCAGCCAGTCGGTCTCGAGGATGCCGAGAGTCTGGTCTTCGCGGGTGAGCAGGAAGCCGAGGTCGAGGAAGAAGTCGCGCGTCGCCCCGAAGACGTCGGTGGGCGGGGAATCGATCACCAGCCAGCGCATGTCGCCGCGCCGCTCGAGCCGGACGCCCTCGACGGCGGGCAGCACCCCGGTCTGGACCACGCGTCCCCCCTGGCGCTCCCCGGCATACGCCGAGTAGGTCGCGGACTCGCGCGGGTTGATGTCCGGCACCACGAGACGGTCGTCCATGCTGTTCGTGGTCAGGTCGGGCGGGACCTCGAGCTGGGGGACCTCGTAGGCCTGCTGGTACTCGATCTTCTTGTCCTGGATGGTGATGTCCCGGGTCGCGCAGGCGCCCAGGGCCAGCGCGGCGCAGGCCAGGACCAGGCCACGGCCGACCGTCCGGTAGGGGTTCAGATGATCCACGGAGTCTCTCTCGCGGTGATGGTGCATTCGTTATTCCCCTCGGACACCGAGGGCGATGCCGGCCTCGGTGAGCGCGGCGCGCACGGTGGGATGGTAGTTCTCGCCGAGCGGCGTCAGCGGCAGCCTGATGCCGAGCGGGATCAGTCCCATCTCGGCGAGGGCCCACTTGACCGGGATCGGGTTGGCCTCGACGAACAGGTCGCGGTGCAGGGCGGCGAGGGAGGCGTCGATGCGCGCCGCCTCGTCGGCGTCGCCGGCCAGGGCGGCCACGCACATGTCGTGCATCGCGCGCGGCGCGACGTTGGCGGTCACCGAGATGCAGCCCTTGCCACCGGCCAGGATAAGCTCCCGGCTGGTGGCGTCGTCGCCGCTGTAGATGTCGAGCCGGTCGCCGGCGCCGTCGAGGATCCGCGCGACCCGCTCGATCTCGCCGGTCGCCTCCTTGATACCGACGATGTTCGAGATCGAGGCGAGGCGGACCGCGGTCTCGGGAAGCATGTCGCAGGCGGTCCGCCCGGGGACGTTGTACAGGATCTGGGGGATCGCCACCGCCTCGGCCACGGCCTTGTGGTGCAGGTAGAGCCCCTCCTGCGTCGGCTTGTTGTAGTAGGGCGTGACCAGCAGGCACGCGTCCGCCCCGGCCTGCATCGCGCAGCGGGTGAGGTCGATCGCCTCGGTGGTCGAGTTGGCGCCGGTGCCGGCGATGACCGGAATCCGCCCGGCCACCATCTGCACGACGCGGCGGATCACGTCGCAGTGCTCGGCATGGTCGAGGGTGGCCGATTCGCCGGTGGTGCCGACGGCGACGATCCCGTCGGTGCCGTGCTCGACGTGGAACTCGATCAGCCGTTCGAGCGCACCATAGTCGAGGCTCCCGTCAGCGGCCATCGGCGTGACGAGGGCGACCATACTGCCGTGAAACATGGGTTCAACTCCGCCGGGCATCCCGCCTGACACCGGTCGGTAATGCCTTGAAACTCAGGCATGGTACTGGCGCGGCACGCGGCTGACAAGGCCGCGGGAGCGCGTTCGCGCGCTCACTTGCCGACACCCCCGGCGCGCTGCATACTGCCGCGCGAAACCCCGTGGAACCCTTCCATGAAGCGACTCCTGGTGATCTCGGCGCTCGGCGAAGACCGACCCGGGATCGTCGACGACCTGTCCGAGCTGATTCTCGACGCCGGCTGCAACATCGAGGACAGCCGCGCGGCGGTGCTCGGCGGCGAGTTCGCCGTCATGCTCCTCGTCTCCGGACAGTGGAACGAGATCGCCAAGCTCGAGGACGCCCTGCCGAGGAGCGCCGAGGCCCTCGGCATGCAGATCTTCTGCCGCCGGACCGACACGCCCGACCGCAGGGACGACCGCCTGCCCTACATGGTCGAGGTCGTGGCGCTCGACCATCCCGGCATCGTGCACCAGCTCGCGCACTTCTTCTCCGCGCGGGGGATCAACATCGAGGACCTGGTCACCCACACCTACCCGGCGGCACACACCGGGTCACCGATGTTCGCCGTGACCCTGACCGTCGGCATCCCCGCCAGCCAGCACATCGGGACGCTGCGCGAGGAGTTCCTCGATCACTGCGACCAGCTCAACCTCGACGCGGTGATGGAGCCGGTCAAGAACTGACACCCCGAGCCAGGCACGCAAGGAGCCGCGCATGAGCAAGCCGAAGGTTGGCAACAAGGCCCCGGATTTCACCCTGCCCGCGACCGGAGACCGGAAGATCAGGCTCTCCGACCTGCGCGGCCGTCCCGTGGTGCTCTACTTCTACCCCAAGGACAGCACGCCGGGCTGCACGCAGGAGGGCCAGGACTTCCGCGACCGTCACGACGCCTTCGCCACCCACGACGCGGTCATCCTCGGCGTCTCGCGCGACACCCTGCAGAGTCACGAGAAGTTCAAGGCCAAGCAGGACCTTCCCTTCGACCTGCTCGCCGATACCGAGGAGACCGTGTGCCGGCGCTACGACGTGATCAAGGAGAAGAACATGTACGGCCGCAAGGTGCTCGGCATCGAGCGCAGCACGTTCCTGATCGACGCCGACGGCAGGCTCGTCCGGGAGTGGCGCAAGGTCAGGGTCAAGGGGCACGTCGACGAGGTGCTCGCGGCGCTCGACGCGCTCTGAGCCGGCCGCCATGATGACCACGCGGAAGCCGAAGGTCGCCGGCAAGCGGCTGTTCGTCATCGACACCAACGTGTTGATGCACGATCCCACCGCGCTGTTCCACTTCCAGGAGCACGACGTCTACCTGCCGATGGTGGTGCTCGAGGAGCTCGACAGCCACAAGCGGGGCGTCTCAGAGGTCGCGCGCAACGTGCGCCAGGTGAGCCGCTTCCTCGACGAACTGCTCTCGGACTACGATGTCAGCGCGATCGACGAGGGCATCCCGCTCTCGGGCACCATGCCCTACAACCACGCCATCTCGCCGAGCGGCCGGCTGTTCTTCCAGACCCGGCTGGTCAAGGCGCAGCTGCCGAGCGAGCTGGTCGCGCACAAGTCGGACAACGACATCCTCGCCGTCACGCTCGCGCTGCGCGGCGTCTTCCCCGACCACCACGTCACGCTGACCTCGAAGGACATCAACCTGCGCATCAAGGGCGCGGCGGTCGGCCTGCACGTCGAGGACTACTTCAACGACCAGGTCCTCGACGACGTCAACCTCCTCTACTCGGGGCACACCCAGCTGCCGGAGGACTTCTGGATCGAGCACGGCAAGGAGATGGCGTCCTGGAAGGAGGAGGGGCGGACCTTCTACCGGGTCTCCGGGCCGCTGGTCGGCGAGTGGCACCCGAACGGTTTCCTGCACCTCGACGGCGAGGAGCCGTTCGACGCGGTGGTGCGCAGGATCGACGGCGACAGCGCGGAACTGGAACTGGTCGACGACTACACCAGCCCGGGGCACGCCATCTGGGGCATCACGGCGCGCAACCGTGAGCAGAACTACGCCCTGAACCTGCTGCTCGACCCGGAGATCGACTTCGTCAGCCTGCTCGGCGTCGCCGGCACCGGCAAGACGCTGCTGGCGCTGGCCGCGGGCCTCTACCAGACCCTCGACGAGAACCGCTACCGGGAGATCGTCATGACCCGCGTGACGGTCCCCGTAGGGGAGGACATCGGTTTCCTGCCCGGCACCGAGGAGGAGAAGATGACGCCCTGGATGGGCGCGCTGATGGACAACCTCGAGGTACTGACCAAGACCGAGATCGGCGGCGAATGGGGCAAGGCGGCGACCAACGACCTGCTCCACAACCGGATCAAGATCCGCTCGCTGAACTTCATGCGCGGACGCACCTTCCTCAACAAGTACATCATCCTCGACGAGGCGCAGAACCTGACCGCCAAGCAGATGAAGACCCTGATCACCCGCGCCGGCCCCGGGACCAAGGTGGTCTGCCTCGGCAACATCTCGCAGATCGACACCCCGTACCTGACCGAGACCTCGTCCGGCCTCACCTACATCGTCGACCGCTTCAAGGGCTGGGAGCACAGTGGGCACGTGACGCTGATGCGCGGAGAGCGCTCCCGGCTCGCGGACTACGCAACCGAGAACCTGTGAGGCCTGGCGGGCGACCGGGCCGCGAGTCATCCCTTGCCGGAACATAGAGCCTCATCGCCGGGCGACCGACCAGCTCGCCTTTTCCTGGCCGCCGCCGCCGTATTTCTCATCGCCGCCTCGCTGTACGCGAAGACCGTCACCTTCGAGTTCCAGACCGAATGGGACGACGGTGGTTACGTAGAGAACAATCCGAAGCTGGTCGATCTGGACCTCGGGAACCTCACCGCCTTGCTCACGGAGCCGGTGATGAAGACCTATCACCCGGTGCAGATGCTCTCGTACGCGTTCGATCGAATGATCTGGGGAATGGACCCTGCCGGGTTCCATCTCACCAACGTGATCCTGCATGCACTCAATTCGGTCCTGTTCCTGCTCGTGCTGAGCCGGCTCGGTGTCGGCCGCCTGCTGTTGCTCGTGGCCGGCGCCCTGCTGTTCGCCGTCCACCCGGTCCACAGTGAAGCGGTGTCATGGATCGCCGAGCGGAAAACACTTCTCGCCGCCTTCTTCGTCCTGCTCTCGTTTCTCCTCTACGCCCGACATCTCGAGCGACCCAGCCAACGGGTGCTCATCGCTTCGTTGACCTGCTTTCTCCTCGCGGTCTTCTCCAAGCCGAGCGTCATCGGATTTCCCATCGTCCTGGCCGTTCATGAATACACGTCAGGAACCCTGGCGCGTAGCAGCCTGTTCCGTCTCGCGCTGTTCGCGATCCCCTCGGTCGCGCAGTTCCTGATCACGCTGCAGCTCAACAGGAACTGGCTCGACGCAACCGCGACCAACCCGGTCGACCTCGACCTCCTCCTCGGCACGGTCTACCCGACCATGAGCGTCGTTTACTGGAAATACGGTCTTTCCCTCTTCTGGCCGGCCGGGTTGAACGCCTACTACGATCCGACGAGATACACGGGATTCGACGACCCCGTCGTCCTGATCGCCACGATCGCGCTCGCCGTCGTCATTCTCGTCGCGCTGTTCGGCTGTGGGCGCCGGGTGCGCTTCTGGAGCGTGTGGACGATCGCGTTCTTCCTGCCCTATGCCCAGATCATCCCGCACAACGCAATCATCATGGCCGATCGCTACCTCTACCTGCCGAGCATGGGCATTGTGGCGATCCTGCTCCTGGGACTTCGGCACTTGGCGAGCGCCATGGGCGGGACGATCGGCCACCGTGCCGAGTCCAGCCACACGCTCGTCACCTCCTGCGCCCTGGGGATCGCTCTGCTGCTGGCATCGCTCACCTGGTCGCGTACGGAGGTCTGGCGTGACGAGTCGAGCCTGTGGCAACGCACCGCCACGCAGTCCCCGAACGCCTACATCCCCCGTTTGAATCTCGGCGTCGTGTACCATAAGCGGGGCGCATACGAAGCGGCGCGTCGCGAATACCTCGCGGCCTTCCGTCTCTGGCCGAACGACCAGGTTCGCCGCCTGCTACGGACCCTCCCGGAGCGCGGCCAGGGCGATCGATGAACCTCGCCGCGGGGGCCGTGAATGCACCCTGAAGCCTACCGTCTCATGGCCCGGGTCGAGGACCTGCACTGGTGGTTCCGGGCACGCCGGGAGATCATCCGCGATGCGATCGCCCGCCTCCCGCTCGGGCCCGGCGCGAGGATCCTCGAGGCGGGCTGCGGCACCGGCGGCAACCTGGAGATGCTCGGGGCGTTCGGCGAGTTGCAGGCCTGCGAGCCCGACCGGGAGGCGCTGGCGGTAGCCCGGGCGAAGGGGAGCGGCCGCGTGGAGCACGGCCACCTGCCCGACGGGATGCCGCGCGACGCGGTGGATCTCGACCTGGTCTGCGCCTTCGACGTGCTCGAACACATCGACGACGACGCGGCCACGGCCGCCGAGCTCGGCAGGCGGCTCGCGCCGGGAGGCCACCTGGTGGTCACCGTCCCCGCGTTCGGATGGCTGTGGAGCGCCCACGACGAGGCCGTCGCCCACAAGCGCCGTTACACCCGCCCGCAGCTGGTGGGCCTGCTGCGCTCGGCCGGACTGGAGGTCCGCCGCTGCAGCTACTTCAACACGCTGCTGTTCCCGGTCGTCGCGCTGGTGCGACTGGGCCGTCGCCTGCTGCGTCTCGAGGACGACGGCACGGCAGAGATGGCGCTCCCGGGGCGGCTGCTGAACCGGCTGCTGTACGCCGTGTTCCGCTCCGAGCGCCACCTGCTCGCCCGTTTCGACCTGCCATTCGGCGTTTCTCTGCTGGCCGTCGCCGTGCGTCCCGATCCGGCCCCCGCCCAGGGGCCGCATTCATGACGCTCGGAATCCGGAGTCTCCGGTACGCCTGGCCGGGGGAGCCGGACCCGGTCCTCGACATCGCCTCGCTGGAGGTCGGACCCGGCGAGACGCTGTTTCTCCAGGGACGCAGCGGCAGCGGCAAGTCGACGCTGCTCGCCGCCATCGCCGGCGTCGTGGAAATCGGGGCAGGCGCCGTCCACCTGGCGGGCACCGACCTCGGCGCGCTGCACGGCACGGCGCGAGACCGTTTCCGGGCCGATCACGTCGGGATCGTTTTCCAGCAATTCAATCTCGTCCCCTACCTCTCGACCCTCGACAACGTCCTCCTGCCCTGCCGCTTCTCGCGCACCCGTCGAGCGCGCGCAGCCGCGGGCGGATCGGGCGAACCCGCGAGCGCGGCGGTCCGCCTGCTCGCGCACCTCGGGCTGGGCGACGCGACGGTCCTGCATGCCCGGGCACTCGAGCTCAGCGTCGGGCAGCAACAGCGGGTCGCCGCGGCACGGGCACTGATCGGATCACCCGACTTGGTCCTCGCCGACGAGCCGACCTCCGCGCTCGATGCCGCACTGCGCGACGACTTCGTCGACCTGCTGCTCGCCGAGTGCCGTGCCGCCGGCAGCACGCTGCTCTTCGTGAGCCACGACCGCGGCCTTGCCGGACACTTCGACCGCACGCTCGACTTCGCCGAGATCAACCGCGCGCCGCGGGGACGCCCATGCTGAAGCTCGGCCTGCTCAGCCTCCTCAACCGCCGCACCACCTTCACCCTGACGGTGCTGTCGATCGCGATCAGCGTCGCCCTGATCCTCGGCATCGAGCGACTGCGCAGCGAGGCCCGCGACGGGTTCACGGACACCGTCTCGGGCATCGACCTCATCGTCGCCGCGCGGGGCAACGCAGTGCAGATCCTGATGGCGACGGTCTTCGGCATCGGCTCGACGACCAATGCCATCGGGATGGATACCTACGAACGCATCGCCGCGCTGCCGCAGGTCGAATGGGCGGTCCCGATCGCGCACGGCGACAACCACCGGGGCTTCCCGGTCATCGGCACCACCCGGGAGTACTTCGGACGCTACCGCTACGCCGGGGGGAGGCCGCTCTCCTTCGCCGACGGCTCGTCCTTCACCGGCCCGACCGGGGCGGTTCTCGGCGCCGAGGTCGCCCTGCGACACGGGTACGCGGTGGGCGCCCGGATCGTCAACGCCCACGGCGCCGGCGAGACGGCCTTCGATGTCCACGACGAGGCGCCGTTCACGGTCACCGGCGTGCTGGAGCGCACCGGCACGCCGGTCGATCGCATGGTATTCGTGTCGCTCCCCGGCTTCGCCGCCATCCACGAGGACGCCGTGCGGGCCGAAACGCGCGGCGCGGACCCGTTGGCCATCGGCAAGGGACGGTCGCGCACGACGGATTCGCGAGTCCGCGGGACCCGCGACCGCTCGGCGGAAGCACGCGGAGCAGGTGCACGAAGAGCCTCGCGGGACGACCGCGAGGAGCGCCACGACGCGACGCGCGGCCTCGAGGAGACGGAGGCGCATGTCGAGGACCACGGCGCGGACGAACTCGAGCATCTCCCCGGCCGCATCAATGCCATGCTCATCGGCCTGAAATCGAAGTCGGCCGTGCTCTCGATGCAGCGGTTCATCGCGGAATACCCCGACGAACCGCTCTCGGCGGTCCTGCCCGCGGCGACGCTGCTCGAGCTCTGGACGTTGACCGCGATCGCCGAGAACAGCCTGCGGCTGGTCGCCATGGCGGTCGTGGTCGCCGGCATGCTGGGCATGGTCACCATGGTCTCGGCCACGCTGGACGCGCGACGCCGCGAGTTCGCGATCCTCCGTTCGGTCGGCGCCACGCCCTGGCATGTCTGCGGCCTGATCGTCCTCGAGGCCGCGGTCATCACCGCGACGGGCCTGATCGCCGGGACGCTGCTCTTCTATCTCGGGATCGCCCTGGCGTCGCCGCTGCTCGCGGATCGTTTCGGACTGAACGTGGGTCTCGATACCCTGTCCCAGTACGAGTTGGGTATCCTGTTGCTGGTCGGCGCGTTCGGCCTGCTCGCCAGCCTGTTCCCCGCCTGGCGTGTCTATCGCAGGACGCTGGCCGATGGACTCGCCATGAGGGTTTGAGACATGCCCGTGAAATCGCTCCTGCTGGGACTCGCGCTATCGACCGCCGCGCTCGCCGCGTCGCTCTCTCACGCCACGGAGAGCACCGAGATCGGCTGGGATGACCTGCTGCCGAAGGCCGAACCCTACGACGACCCATTCATCACCATGAGCGAGGCGCAGATCGAGGCGATGCGCGCCGTGGTCGCGTTCGCCGAAGCGGAAACGGAGGATCCCGAGCTGGCGCGCGCGGACGCCTCGGCCCGTCAGTTCCTCGCCGCCGACGGCTACGATCCGGACGACCTGCTCGTGCAGTACGAGGTGGTGCTGGCCAGACTGATCGAGGAGGCCACTGCCGTGAACGGTGAGGTCGTCGGCAAGACGGTCCGCATGCCCGGTTACGTGCTGCCGCTGGAGATGAAGGGCCGGAAAGCGGTCGAGTTCCTGCTCGTGCCCTACGTCGGCGCCTGCATCCACACCCCGCCGCCCAGCCCGAACCAGGTCGTGCACGTGGTCTACCCGGACGGTTTCGAGGCCGAGGGCCTGTTCGCCCCGGTGTGGATCTCGGGCCCGCTGGAAGCCGCGACGGCGGACCTTTCCGTCGACTATTCAGACGGCCAGGCGGACGTCAGGGTCAGCTACCGCGTCAACGCCAGACAGGTCGAGGCCTACTGACAGCGGCACCGCGTCTCCCGCCGCAGCCCGCCGGTGCCCTGCAATCCGGCGAGAATGCCGCGCCCGATCGGGGGAGCCTCCCCGGCGGCAGCCTCGCCGGCCCCTCCGGGAGGGATGCCGGGGAAGCGGGACCCGATCGCGGGAAGAGGCCCGGGCGTCCGGCCTACTTGGTGCCCTCGGAGTAATCCCGGTCGACGTTCGGGTCGAACTCCTTGGCGCGCTCCTTACCCTTCTCCTCGGCACGCTCCATCGCCTTCTCGTCGCCTTTCTTCGCGCGCTCGGCAGCCTCGTCGACCTTGCCCGACTCGACGAATTCGCGGGTCTCCCGATTGTATCGCTCGGCCGCTTCGCGGTTGCCTTCGCCCTGGTTGCCCGGCTTGTCCGACACGTAACCTCCTCTGGCTGCTTCAGCCGTTTTGCTGATGGATGGTTGCTGGGGATACCCCCTATCTCCTACCAGTTTAGTCGGAAATAGTCGTGGCTCAAGGCCGCGGCGCCCCTGTCGTGCCCGCGGCTCGGGCCCGTGGAGCGCGAGTCTGACTCAACACCCCTCCACGCAACGCCCACCGGCATCGAAGGCCATCGTTCGCCCGCTCAGCGGCAGGTGCACCGGCACCTTCGTGGCGGCCTTGAATGCCGCGGTGCGTGTCCCGTCGAGCAGCTTGCCGTTCTCGGTCGCGGGCTCGTTGGCATGGGAGGCGATCACCGAGGCCGGCCTGACCAGCTCGTTGATGACATAGGCGGCCTCGGTCGGCCCGGTGGTGAAGACGTCACCGATGTTGATCACCGCGAGTTTCGCGCCGTAGTGGCCGCGCACCACGCTCTGTTGCTCCGCGGTGATGCCGGTGTCGCCCGACAGGTAGACCGACAGCCCGTTGGTGAAGGTCACCACGAACCCGCCCGGGGGGCCGAGGTACGCAGTCAGCCCGTTGTCGGCGAGGATCTTCGCGTAATCGCCGATCAGGAAGGCCGGGTGCAGGCCGTTGCTGTGCACCGCCGGCACGCCGGCGACGGTCACGCCCCCGACTTTGGCGGAGGCACCGAAGCGCACCAGCCTGACCTGCTTGCCGTCGCCGCCGGCGGCCGTGACGGCCTTGGCGAAGAAGGCGTTCATCTCCCCCCCGACGATGAAGTCCGCCTGCTTGCCGACGACGATGCTCACGCTGTTGGCCGTCGGCGCGACCTTGACCGAGAAGTCGGGGCTCGCGCAGGTCCCGGCGTTGGCCGCCGGCTGGATGCGGTCGCCGAGGTGGTCGCCGTGCACGTGGCTGAGCAGGACCGCGTCGATCTTGCCGAGCCGCGGATCGTCGGGGCCGCGTACCGTGCGCCCGGCGTCGTAGAGGATCCGCGTGCCGTCCGGATCCTCGAGCACCAGCGCCCGGTCGAGCCGACAGAACTCGCCGTCGTGGCTGCCGAGCGGGGTGATCTTCACGGTCCCGGCCGCTTGCGCCTGCATGGCGAAAACGCCGGCCAGCGTGATGAGCGTCAGCGCGATTCTATTCATCGGGGTTCTCTCCGTTGGGTCCTTGCCGTGCCGA
>JAWVZO010000019.1:0-22485 GCA_033722135.1 Gammaproteobacteria bacterium
ACCTGCTCAGCTTTTTCGCCCGCCACCCCGGGCGCGTGTTCAGCCGCATGCAGCTGCTCGACAGGGTCTGGGGATACAACCACGAGGGCTACGAGCACACCGTCAACTCGCACATCAACCGGCTGCGCGCGAAGATCGAGCCCGAACCGGCCCGGCCGCGCTACGTGCTCACCGTCTGGGGCGTCGGCTACAAGTTCGCGGAACGCCCGACCGGGGCCGACTGACGCGGGCGGTCCGGACGTGTTCCACACCCTCTACGCCCGTCTCGCCGCCGTGCTCTGCGGCGTCCTGGTCGCGATCGGCGTGCTCTACGCGGTCCTCGTCGCGTCTTCGACCAGCCGGCACCTGCAGGAGCTGGCGCAGAACATCAACCGCGACGTCGCCAGGCGGATCGTCGCCGACCGCAACCTGGTCGCCGAGGGGCGCCTGTCGATGGAGGCGCTCGAGGCGACCTTCAGCGCCTACATGGAGATCAACCCGAGCATCGAGATCTACCTGCTCGACACCGAGGGGCGGATCCTGTCGTTTTCCGCCGACCCGGGGAAGGTCAAGCGGAAGTCGGTGGATCTCGCGCCGATCCGCGCGTTCCTCGACGGCGCGCCGTTCCCGCTGCTCGGCGACGACCCCCGGTCGCACGACCGCATGAAGCCCTTCTCGGTGACCCCGGTGCCGTCGGCCGAGTCCCCCGAGGGCTACCTCTATGTGGTGCTGCGCGGCGAACAGTACGACTCGGCCGTGGCCGCGCTCCAGGAGAGCTTCGTGCTGCGCATCAGCGGCTGGGCGGTCGCCGGCAGCCTCGGCTTCGGGCTGATCGCGGGCCTGCTGCTGTTCCACCTGCTGACCCGGAGGCTGCGCCGACTGGCCAGGCACCTCGAGGCGTTCGAGCGCAGCGGCTTCGCGGAACACGCGCCGTTCTCCCGGGGAGATGGCGGGGACGGCGACGAGATCGCCCGCCTCGGCCACGCCTTCGACCGCATGGCCGAGCGCATCGTCGCCCAGCTCGAGGCCCTGCGGGCCCAGGACCGGTCACGCCGCGAACTGGTCGCCCAGGTCTCGCACGACCTGCGCACGCCGCTCGCCGCGGTGACCGGCTACCTGGAGACGCTGCGCATGAAATCGGCCTCCCTGGACGAGGGCCGACGCGAGGAGTACCTCGACATCGCGTTGCGCCAGGCGCGCCGTCTCGGCGGCATGGTCGACGCCCTGTTCGATCTCGCCCGCCTCGAGGCGCGCGACCTCGAGCCCGAGATGGAGGCCGTCAACCTCGCCGAGCTGTTGCAGGACGTGGTTCTCAAGTTCCGCCCGGATGCCGAGGCGTTGGGCGTGAGGCTCGAATTCAGGCCGCCCGGGGCCGACTTGCCGACGGTCCGTGTCGACGTGGCGATGATCGAGCGTGTCTTCGACAACCTGCTCGCCAACGCCCTCGAACACGCCCCGAGCGGGGGTGAGGTTGAGGTGGCGCTCCGGGGCGAGGTGTCGGCGGCGGTGCTCCAGGTCAGCGACCGTGGACCGGGCATCCCCGAGGCCCAGCTCGAGACGATCTTCGAGCCGTTCCGGCGCGGCGCCGCCGGTGCGCGGGCGGGCGGCCACGCGGGTCTCGGCCTGAGCATCGCCCGGCGCATCGCGCGGCTGCACGGCGGGGAACTCACGGTCGGCAACCGGCCGGGGGGCGGAGCGGTGTTCACCCTGCGCTTGCCCAGGGTGGCCTGAGTCCCCCGGCGATCCCGGCGCGACGTTTCGAGCGTCGCGCCCGTGTCGGTGGCGCGTTATCGGAACAGCGCGAGGAACTTCCCGTACCCCTCCTCGGCCAGCTTCTCCTTCGGCACGAAGCGCAGCGCCGCGGAGTTGATGCAGTAGCGCAGGCCGGTCGGCTCGGGCCCGTCGTTGAAGACGTGGCCGAGATGGGAGTCGGCGTAGCGGCTGCGCACCTCGGTGCGCGGAAAGAGCAGCTTGTAGTCGCTCTTCTCGACGATCAGCTCGGGCACCAGCGGCTTGGTGAAGCTCGGCCAACCGGTGCCGGACTTGAACTTGTCGGTGGACGAGAAGAGCGGTTCGCCGCTGACCACGTCGACGTAGATGCCGTCGCGCTTCTCGTCCCAGTAGGCGTTCTTGAACGGCGGCTCGGTGCCGTCCTCCTGGGTGACCTCGAACTGCATCGGGGTCAGCATGGCGCGCAATTCCTTCTCAGGCGGCTTGCTGTAGCGCTTGGCCGAGCCGTCCTCCGTGGGCCGGTACGGGGTGTAGTCGACCTTCAGTGCCTCGCCCCAGGTCTTCTCGAGGTACTGGTCGCGACCCGAGTTGTAGCGGTAGAAGTTGTACCGGATCGGGTTCTTGTCGTAGTAGTCCTGGTGGTAGTCCTCGGCCTCGTAGAAGGTCGTCGCCGGCAGGATCGGCGTGACGATCGGCTCGTCGTAGCGGCCGCTCTCGGCGAGCGCGGCCTTCGAGGCCTCGGCGGCCCGCTTCTGCGCCTCGTCGTGGTACCAGATCGCCGAGGTGTACTGCTCCCCGCGGTCGACGAACGAGCCGCCCGCGTCGGTCGGATCGAACATCCGCCAGTACGCGGCGAGCAGACCCTCGTAGGTGATGACGTCGGGGTCGTAACGGACCCTGACCGCCTCGATGTGCCCGGTGGTGCCGGTCGAGACCTGCTGGTAGGTCGGGTTCTCGACGTCGCCGCCGGTGTAGCCCGAGACCACCTCGACGACGCCCGGGACCTTCTCGAAGTCGGCCTCGGTACACCAGAAACAGCCGCCGGCGAAGGTGGCGACGGCGGTGTCGTCACGTGGCGCGGCGGCCTTCTCTTCCGCGCCGGTGCCGGCCTGGACGACCAGGGCCAGGGCGGCGGTGGCGACGAGCGCCAGGCCGATGGTTGCGTATCTCACGGTTATCTCCCGTTGGTTTCGTGTCCGCTCCAGTAGACCCGATTCCGCCGGCGAACGTTGCGCACGTGATGGAATCGTGAAGATTCCGGGTCAGCGCGGTCCGGCCACGCGGTAGCGGACGATGCGGTCGTTGTAGGTGTCGGCGAACCAGACCTGGTCGCCGCGGATCTCGACCCCCTCCGGCTGGTTGAACACCCCTTCGCCGAGGCCCCGCGCGCCGCCGAGCACCTGCAGCAGCGTGCCGTCCGGGGCGATGACCTTGATCGCGTGGTTGTACTTGTCGGCGACGAACATCCGTCCGGCCGCGTCGAAGTCCTGGTAGCGCGGCCCGGCGAAGCCGTAGCGCTCTCCCTCGAGGATCCGGTCGATGGCGTAGGCTGCGTCGACGCGGACCATGCGGTGGTTCCCTGCGTCGGCGATCCACGCCGCGCCGTCGGCATCGAACGCGACGTCGTGCGGCGCGGAGAGCCCGCCGGTCTCGCCGACGACCGCGCCGTCGCGGTAGACCACCAGGTTCCCCGACGCGGCGCCCGTGGCGAAGACGCGCCCGTCGGGGTGGGCCGCCACGCCCTCCGGGCGGCGCAGGCGCCCGCGCAGTTCGTCGACCAGCCGACCCGTCGCGCCGTCGACCTCGTAGATGGCGATCCGGTCGTTGCCGGTGTCGGCGACGAGCAGGCGGCCGTCCGGATCGAACGCGACGTCGTGCGGCTCGCGGACCTCGCCCTCGCCGAAGGTGCCTCGCTCGGCGAGCGTCCGGGGATCGAGGACGGCGATGCGGTGGTTGTGGTTGTCGGCGACGAACAGCGATTCACCGTCGGGCGAGAGGACGATGTCGTGCGGCCGCGCGTACGTGGCCGGAGTGGCGGCCTCGAGTTCGAAGCGGAACGGGCCGGCGGTCGCGGCGACGGACCAGGCGAGGCACAGGGCCACCAGCAGGAGGACGCGGCGCGTAGCGGAAGATCTCATGGGTGGGCCTCGGCGGCGCGAGTGGTGGCCCATTGGACCGCCGGAGGGCCCGATCGGTTCGCGCGCGGCGCGGTCAGTCCCCCGCGTCGGGCAGTGCGACCTTGTCGTCCCGGCTCAGCCGGTAATCCTCGAAGACGTGCTCGGCGGTCAGCTCGCGGTAGCTCCCGTCGGGCTGCTGCACCGTGGTGTCCTTCAGGCGGTAGACGTACTCCCCGCAGGTCCAGCAGGTGAACTTGCGCATCGCCGTGCACAGGCAGGTCTTGTCGTAGACGTGGATGTCGTCGGGGTCCTTCTCGACGGCGCGGTTGTAGGCATCGATGTAGGAGCAGTGGCCGTTGCGGTCGAGCAGGTAGCCGAACTGCTCGCAGTTCGGGCGGATGCCGGCGCCGATCGCCGGCGAGCTCTTGAGCATGCGCATCGGGTAGCCGGTCGGCGAGATCTGGTTGACCTCGACGCCGTCCTCGCTGGCCCTGAAGTACTCCTGCTTGACCTTCGCCGGCAGGCCGCACTCCTCGGTCACGGTGAAACGCGTCGCCACCTGCACCGCGCTCGCGCCCATCTCCATGAAGCGCACGCCGTCGGAGCCGGTGAACACCCCGCCGGCCGGGATCACCGGGATCGTCAGGTCGTGCGCTTTCAGGAAGGCGATGACGTCGTCGACGATGGTCTTGAGGTCGTACTCGCGCCAGTCCATGCCGAAGCCCAGGTGGCCACCGGCCAGCGGGCCCTCGACGACGATGAAATCGGGCAGGCGGTCGAGGCTCTTGGTCTTGCGCAGGAACAGGTTCAGCGCGCGCGCCGAGGAGACGATGATGCCGATGCTGGCGTCCCGGAAGCGCGGGTGATCCTGGATCAGTCCCATGGAGCCGAGGTGCAGGCCGGCGCTCAGCGAGATGCCTTCGATGCCGGCGTCGAGCGCCGCCTCGAGGCGCACCTTGAGCGTCTCCTGCGGGTTGTTCATCGACAGCTTCTCCATGACGTTGATGAACACCATGCCGTCGCCGCGCTTGCGACCCATGGTGTGCTCGACGTGGAGCCGCTGCGCCTCGGCCAGCTCGCCGAGGTCGAACTGGGCGACCGACTTGTCGTCGTTGCCGACGTTGAACTTGTACTTGGCGAGCTTCCCGGCGACATAGCGGGTCTGGTAACGGCGGTCTGAGACCGTCGGCACCATGGCGTCGGAGATGTGGCCGATGCCGCCCAGGCGGGCCGCCTCGAGGGCCAGGTCGGAGGTCGAGATGTCCACGCCCATGCCGCCGATCACCAGCGGCACGAGTTCGCGGCCGCCGAGCTGCAGGCGGAAGTCATCGAGAGATTTCATCGTGGATTCTTGCGTCAGCGCACCGGGATTGAGAAGGGGCGGCGGCCGGGCCGAGCGGACGGGTGGACGCGATTATGCGCGTTTGCACCGGCCGAGTCCAAAGCGGGGCCGTGCGTGGCGGCCGTTCATCCCTTTCGACACGACGGGCCGCCAGGGGTGCGGGAAAAGGGCGCTCATGGGCGGCTTGATATTGACATTAATCAATCATTTTGCCAAGGTTATGCTGCAGTGTCGTGGCGCACGGCAGCGTCCCTCGGGGGCCGTGCCACGGCCCGAGGCAAGTGCATGCGGAACGACCGATTCGCCCATCCGATCTGGGATCTCGACCCGGCCCAGGGGGGCCGCCCCGACTACGACGACTACGAGCGGCTGTTCCTCGCCGCGTACCGCCGCGCGTTCCGCCTGCATCCCACGCCGAGGCGGGTCCGGCCCTACGTGATGCGCTACATGCGGTTCTACGTGGCGGCCCCGTGGGCCCGCGACTATGCCCGTGCGCACGCCGGCGACGCCGTGGCCGAGGAGGTCGCCGCCGCGCCGGTCGACCCGCTGCTCGACTGGCGCCATATCGCCCGGTGGATCGAGGGTGCGCTGCCGTTCTGGTTCGTCCCTCGCGAGCCGCCCCCGCCCGGCCTGGGCCGTTTTCCCGCCTGATCCGCTCGCCGCGCCGCTCAGCCGAACAGGTAGAGGCAGGCGACGACGGCGCCGACGATGCCGGCGAGGTCGGCGGTCAGCCCCGCCGCGAGGGCGTGGCGCACGCGCCGCACCTGCACCGCGCCGAAGTAGACCGCGAGGACGTAGAACGTCGTCTCCGTCGAACCCTGGAGCGTGCTGACCAGGTAACCGACGTAGGTGTCGGGCCCGGTCGCTGGCTCGGCGATCGTCGCCGCCAGCACGCCGTACGCCCCGGACCCCGACAGCGGCCGCAGCAGCGCCATCGGCAGCGCCTCGGCCGGCATGCCGAGTGCCGCGGTGAACCCGCCGATGGCGCCGACGACGATCTCCATCGCGCCGCTCGCGCGGAACATGCCGACCGCAACCAGGATCGCGACGAGGTAGGGGATGATCCGCACCGCGACCTCGAAACCGTCGCGCGCCCCCTCGACGAAGCACTCGTAGACGCGCACCCGCCGCGCGACGCCGAAGCCGAGCAGCAGCACCGCGAGCCCGGGGACGATCCACGGTCCGAGCGCTGCGCCGAGCACCACGGCCACCGGGATCAGCGCGACCAGCACCAGCAGCGCGAGCGCCGAGACCCAGCCGGGGTAGCCGGTCGCGGGGGCGTCGGGCAGCGACACCTCGGGCGTTTCGTCGGAGGGCGGCGCGCCGTGCGCCTCCCCGGCCGGCGTCACCTCAGCGGCGCTCGGCCAGTAGCGCTGGTAGAGCTTGCAGGCCGTGATCGCGACCACGGTCGAGCAGAGCGTCGCGAACAGGGTCGTCGGCAGGATCCCCGCCGGATCGGCCGATCCGGCGGCGGCGCGCAGCGCGATCACCCCGGTCGGCAGCAGCGTGATGCTCGAGGTGTTGATCGCCAGGAACAGCGCCATGCTGTTGCTCGCCGTGCCCTTGTGCGGGTTCAGGGTGTCGAGCGCCTGCATGGCGCGGATGCCGAACGGCGTCGCGGCGTTGCCGAGGCCGAGCGCGTTGGCCGACAGGTTCATGATCATCGCGCCCATCGCCGGGTGGTCGGCGGGCACGTCGGGGAACAGGCGCACCAGCAGCGGGCGCAGCAGGCGGGCGATGATCAGCAGCAGCCCGCCCGCTTCGGCCACCTTCATCAGGCCGAGGAAGAAGGCCATGACGCCGACCAGCCCCAGGGCGAGTGTCACCGCGCCCTTCGCCGACTCGATCATGCCGTTGCCGAGCGCGAGCATCGGCGAGACCGCCTCCGGCGTCGCGGGGATCCAGGTCAGCTGGTGGAAGGCGGTGACCGCGAAGGCGATCGCGACCAGCGCGAAGAAGATGACGTTCATGCCTGCCGGGCCCGCTGCATGGCGGGGGAGTCTAGCAGGCGGCGCCGCGGACGGCGGCCGGGCGGTCAGGCGGCTGGCGTGGCGATGCCGAGCCGGGCGGCGATCTCCCCCAGCGCGGCCACACAGTCGGCCTCGACCTTGAGCGTGAGCAGCTCGTCGGCGCGCGTGCGGCCACGGTTGAGCGCGGCGATGGGCAGACCCCGCGCCGTGGCCTCCCGGGCGAAGCGGAAGCCGGAGAAGACCATCAGCGACGAACCGACGATCAGCAGCGCGTCGGCCCTGGCGAGCGCGGCCAGGGCGGCCTCGACCCGCGGCCGCGGCACCCCCTCGCCGAAGAAGACGACGTCGGGCTTGAGCAGGCCGCCGCAGGCGGTGCAGTCCGGGACGTGGAACCGGTCGAATCCGATGCCGTCGAGGTCCGCATCGCCGTCGGGCGCGACGTCGGCCGACAGGCCGGCGAACCCCGGGTTGCGCTCCGCGAGATCCCTCTGGAAGGCGTCCCGCGGGCTGTCCCGGGCGCATCCCAAGCAGACCAGGGCGTCGAGCCGGCCGTGCAGATCGATCACCCGGCGGCTGCCGGCGGCCTGGTGCAGGCCGTCGACGTTCTGGGTGACCAGTTGCGCCACGCGCCCGGCGGCCTCGAGGCGGGCCAGGGCGACGTGCGCCGCGTTGGGGCGGGCCTGGGCGAAGGCCGGCCAGCCGAGCAGGCTGCGCGCCCAGTAGCGGCGGCGCACCGCCGCGTCGGCGACGAACTCGGCGTACTGCACCGGTGGCTTCCGCTTCCAGGCTCCGTCGACGTCCCGGTAGTCGGGGATGCCCGAGCCGGTGCTGAGGCCGGCGCCGGTCAGCACGAACAGCCGCTCGTGGCGGGCGACGAAGGCCGTGAGGTCGGCGACGGTTCCGGTGGACGCGCGAGACATCGTCGCATCGGACAGCGGCAGGGGAGCGAGGTTCGCCCGCGGGTTCACGGCGGGTCCGGGGGCGGGAAACCTGCGCCGGGCAGCGAGCCGTCGGTCGCCACGGCCGCGCCGCCCCACGCGCAGGCGATGGCCAGGACACGCTCCATCGGCAGTCCCGCGGCGAGGGCGTGGACCAGGCCGGCGGCGAAGCAGTCGCCCGCCCCGGTGCTGTCGACCGCGCGCACGGCCGGGGCCGGCCGGGCGACGGGACCGTCCGGCCCATGCGCCGTGGCGCCGTCGGAACCGTGGGTGACCACCGTCCAGGCGGCGAGCCCGCCGCTCGCCCGTTGCCCCCCGGCGTGGGGATCGGCCAGGAACCCGGGTGCGAGGTCGGCGGCCGAGCCGACCAGCACGTGGGCGGGCACCGCGCCGTCGGCGCATGGTGGGATGTGGGCGATCACCCGGGTCCGCCGCGCCAGTTCGGCGAGCAGCGGCGCGAGCCCGGGGGCGCGGCTGCGCACGTAGACGGCGTCGAGCTCCTGGTCCAGCAGGCGCTCCGGGGCCGGCGCGTGCAGCCGCCGCAGGTTGACGATCGTGCGCTCGCCGGACGGGTCGACCAGCAGCAGGGAGTGCGATGTCGCACCGGGCAGGATCGCGACCTCGCGGGTGTCGACCCCGGCCGCCGCCTGCGTCTCGAGCAGCCGTCGTCCGGCCGCGTCGTCGCCGACGGCGGAGACCAGCAGCACGCGGTGGCCGGCACGGGCAAGCGCTACCGCGGCGTTGGCCGCGCCGCCGCCGCAGCGGTCCTCCAGGGCATGTCCCTGCTGGTGGGCCCCGACGCGCAGCGCGCGGTCCAGGCGCACCACCCGGTCGACCGCGAGCGTACCCAAAACGGCGATCCTGGCCATCGTCTCCGACCTCCCCGTTCACAGCATAGTGGAACGGCGCGCGGGAACGACGAGGCGCGCGCGGCGGTCGAAGCGTTGAGGCAGCGCAACGCCGCTCCGGGGCCGATGCGCTAGTCTGGAGTGAACCTGGGAGCAAGCATGTCGAGCCGTTTCACGCCCCGTTTCGAGGACCTTCCGGAGGCCCTGCCGATCTTCCCGCTGGGGGGCACCATCCTGCTGCCCGGCCGCCAGCTGCCGCTGAACATCTTCGAGCCGCGCTACCTGAACATGACCCTCGACGTGCTGGGCGGGTCGCGGATGATCGGCATGGTCCAGCCGGCGCCGGCGGCCACGCGCAGCGGCGGCGATCCGGTGCGGCGCATCGGTTGCGCCGGGCGGATCACCAGCTTCTCCGAGAGCGGCGACGGACGGCTGATGATCGTGCTCACCGGCGTCTGCCGGTTCGCCATCGCCGAGGAGCTCGAGTCGCACCACGGCTACCGCATCGTCACGCCCGACTGGTCGGACTTCCCAGACGACCTCGACCCGGATCGCGAGGTCAGCTTCGACCGCCGCGGCCTGCACGAGGTGCTCGAGCGCCTGGTCGAGTACCGCGGGCTGCAGCTCGACTGGGAGCAGGCCGAGGCCCTGCCCGACCCGGTCTACGTCGACGCGTTCGCGATGAATTTGCCGCTGCCGGACGAGGAGAAGCAGGCGCTGCTCGAGGCCGAGGACGTCGACGCGCGGGCGCACCTGCTCGCCGGGCTGGCCAACATGGTGCTCAGCGGCGGGGGCGAGTCCACCTCGATCCACGCCCACTGACGGTGCGCCGCGCCCTTCTCCTGGGGATGGGCCTGGTGGCCGCCTGCACCGCGCCGCCGCCCAGCAAGCCGCCGTCGGCCCCCGTGGTCGAGGTCCCCGAACCGATCGAGCCGCCCACGCCGGCCGACCAGGCGCTGGGGCTCTACGGCCCGGCCGAGGAGGCGGCCCCAGCACCGGTCGCGACCACCGACGGCCGGGAGACGGACCGCGACTTCTACGATCCCGCGAACCCGGGGGCGCGCCATCTCCAGCGCGCCGACGAGGCGACCGCGTCCTTCCCCCGTGACCGCCTCGGCAACGTGGACTGGGTCCGGGCGCTCGCCGAGGGCCGGATCGCGCCGCGCGCCGACCTCCACGGCCGCGGGGACAGGGGGCCAATGCTGGACACCCCGGTCCTCATGACCGACACCGCGGAGATGCCCTACGTCCGTTTCCCGCACCGCCAGCACACCGCCTGGCTGGACTGCAGCAACTGCCACCCGCGGCCGTTCCTGCCCGAGGCCGGGGCCAACCCGATCACCATGTCGGCGATCCTCCAGGGCGAGTACTGCGGGGTCTGCCACGATCGCGTGGCCTTCTCGACCTACGCCTGCGAACGGTGCCACAGCGTGCCGAACCCCGCGGCGCCCGTGCCGGCCTGGTAGGGGGCGGGTCAGAACGGCACGTCGAGAGCCTGGCAGAGGTAGCGCATCAGGGGCGTCGCGGTCGCGTAGGTGTTCGCCACCCAGTCGACGAAGTCCCGGTCGAGCGCCTTGGCGTCGGAGAAATCCGCCACCGCGATGAAGTCCTTGCGCTTGAGATCCTCGATCAGAGGGTGGTCGGCGGGGTAGCCGCGCGGGGCCCGCTGCAGCGAGTCGCCGTCGAGCATGAAGCGTGTCGCGAAGCGCCGGTCGTCGAGCGCCCGGCGCCAGCCGCCGGGGTTGTCGGCGAGGAAGTCGCGGATCCTGCGCAGGGAGGCCGCGTCCGGCCGCCAGATGCCGGCGCCGAGGAAGCAGCGGCCCGGCTCGAGATGAAGGTAGAAACCAGGGCAGTGGACGTCGCGCCCGGCCTCGTGCCGGAACTGGATACCGACGTTGGTCTTGTAGGGCGTCTTGTCCTTGCTGAAACGGGTATCGCGGTAGACCCGCATCAGCGAGCCGCCGCTCTTCTTCGCGACCGCGCGGAAGTGCGGCGAGATGGCCTCGAGCCGCGGGCCCATGGCCTCGATGAAGCCCAGTGCGGGGATCCGCACGGCGGTTTCGTAGAGCGGCTTGTGCGCCTCGAACCAGTCGCGCTCGTTGTTCTGCCTGAGCTTGCGGAGGAAGGCGAACAGCTCGCCCTCGAAGGGCGGGGGCAGGGGGGCTGCGTTCATGGTGTCGGGTACGCTCGTGTCAGCTGCCCAGTATAATCGTCCACCATGGACGATCCCGCGACCCCGCCCGCCGGCGCGAGCCGCTGCGCCGCCTGCGGCGCCCCGTTCCACTGCGGGCGCGACGACGCCGAGCCATGCTGGTGCGCGCGCGACTACCCCCCGTTGCTGCCGCTGCCGGGTTCCGACACGGCCCTCGGCTGTCTCTGTCCGGCCTGTCTCGAGCGGGCGCTGGCCCTGCGCGCTCCACCCGGCTGATTCACTCCTCGCGCCGCGAGCCGTCCGGGTTGCGGCGCTTGCGCCGCAGCACGCCCGCGCTGTTCCTGCCGGCGTCGCTGAACACGAACCGGCCGTGCAGCACGCAGCCCTTCATGCCGGGGTCGCAGGGACGCCCGGCGACGTGGGCGCAGCGTCCGCGGTGCTCGTGCGGGCAGCCCCAGCTTCCCATCGTCGCCTCCTAGGGGGCCAGCCGGACGCGCCGCCAGCCGTCCCGCTCCCGGCGGTAGGCGAGCCGGTCGTGGAGGCGGTCGGGCTGCCCCTGCCAGAACTCGATGGTCTCGGCCGCGACCCGGTAGCCTCCCCAGAAGGGCGGGCGCGGAATCGCGTCGTCGCCGTACCTCGCGGCGACCTCGACGACCCGTGACTCGAGGGCGGCCCGGCCGGCGAGGGGCTCGCTCTGCGGCGAGGCCCACGCCCCGATCTGGCTCCCGCGGGGCCGGGTCGCGAAGTAGGCGTCGGCCTCGGCGTCGGCGACGCGTTCGACGGCGCCCTCGATGCGCACCTGGCGCAGCAGCGGCGGCCACCAGAACAGCAGCGCGGCGTACGGGTTGGCCTCGAGCTCGGCCCCCTTGCGGCTGGCGAAGTTGGTGTAGAAGACGAACCCGTCCGCGTCGTAGTCCTTGAGCAGAACCATCCGCGCGGCGGGACGGCCGTCGCGGCCGACGGTGGCGAGCGTCATGGCTGTCGGCTCGCCGCTGACCGCCTGCTGCGCGGCGCGGTACCACCGCGTGAACAGCACGAGCGGGTCGTCGGGGGCCTGGTCGGCGTCGAGGGGGTCCGGTTCGTTCATGGGGCGGGGTCCGTTTCGGCAGGCCGAGGATAGCGCAGCACGTGCCGCGCGACGATCCGGTAGGATGGGCGGATGCTCTCCTTCCGACCCTGGGCCCTCGGGTTCCTGCTGCTCGTCTCCGCCCCGGGCCTCGCCTACCACGAGGCGAGCGAGCCCTCCGACGGCACCGTCGCCAGCTTCAAGACTGTCGAACCGCCCTACGACGTCTCCGGGGTGACCTTCCGCGACGCCCGCGGCGGCACCGTGCGCCTCGCGGACTTCGCCGGCCAGGTGGTGCTGCTCAACCTCTGGGCCACCTGGTGCCCGCCGTGCGTGCGCGAGCTGCCGGCACTCGACCGTCTCGCCGGGCGCTTCGCCGACGCGCCGTTCACCGTCGTCACGCTGGCCCTCGACCAGGGCGGCGCGCTGCAGGCCGCGCCGTTCTTCGAACGGCTGGGGATCGAGCACCTGGAGCTCTACGTGGATCCGGCGCGGACGGTCGGCGAGGTGCTCCCCGACGACGTGCTGCCGGCGAACTTCCTCCTCGATCGCCGGGGCCGGGTGATCCGTTACCTGCGCAGCTACGTCGACTGGGACGACCCGGCCGCCGACGGCATGGTCAGGGAGCTTCTCGCGGCGGACTGATCAGCGGGTGAGGATCGAGAACGCCTCGGCCTCGGGGAGCGGCCTGGCGAAGTGGTAACCCTGGCCGTATGCGCAGCCGAGCCCGGCGAGCATGGAGAGCTCGTCGTCGCTCTCGATGCCCTCGGCGACGACATCGAGCATAAGCGCCTCGGCCATGCCCAGGATGCAGCGGACGATCTCCATGCTGTCCCCGCTGCGCAGCATGGTGGTGACGAACGAGCGGTCGATCTTGAGGGTGTCGAACGGGTAACGGTGCAGGTAGCTCAGGCTCGAGTAGCCGGTGCCGAAATCGTCGAGCGCGAGACGCACGCCGAGCATCTTCATCTCGGCGAGCTGCTCCGCGGCCCGTTGCGGGTCCTCGAGCAGCAGGCTCTCGGTCATCTCGAGCTTGATCCGCCGCGGGTCGATGCTGCTCGCCTGGAGGCAGGCGCCGGCGCGGTCGATGAAGTCGTCGCTGGCGAGCTGGCGCGGTGAGACGTTGAGCGTGACGAACGGGGCGCCGGCGGGGCCGCTCCCGTCGAGCCGGCACGCCGCGGCGCACGCCTCCTCCAGCACCCACTGGCCGATCTCGGCGATCAGGCCGCTCTTCTCGGCGAAACCGATGAACTCGAACGGTCCGACCAGACCGCGCTCGGGGTGGTTCCAGCGGATCAGCGCCTCGTAGCCGGCGACGTGGCCGCTGACCAGCTCGACGATCGGCGGGTAGTGGAGGGCGAACTCGGCCCGCTCGAGCGCCCGCAGCAGCTCGTCGCGCAGGTGCAGGTCCCCGACGGCGGCATCGAGGTCCTCGCGCAGGGCACGGGACGGCCTCCGGGGAGCGTCACCGTCGCCGTGCAGCCTGGCGTTCGCCTCGTGGAAGCGCTCGAGGAGCACCCGCAGGAACAGCTTGATCACCGGGTCGGCGGCGTTCATCGCCGCGTCGAGCTGGTCGCGGTGGATGGCGGCGACGGTGGTCGCCTCGACGGCAGTGGCGGTCGCGGAGCGGGTGCCCGCGTCGAGCAGCGCCATCTCGCCGAGCAGGTCCCCCGGGCCGAGCTCGGCGACCACCACGTCGTGCCCGTTGCGCCGCAGCGAGACCTCGACCCGCCCCTGCTCGATGATGTAGGCGGCCTCGCCGGGTTCGCCCTCGCGGAACAGGACGCTCCCGGCCGCGACGTGCCGTGCGTCGTGCATCGAATGCATCGTTTCCGGGCCGTTCAGTTCCCGTGCTTCAGCTCGTCGATGAAGGCGTGCAGCGCCGCGTCGCGGTTGCGGATGTGGCCGAGCATCTGCCCCTTGAGCTTGTGCGCGCGCTCGGCGGTCAGCGGCGAGGCCTCGCCGCCGGCCGTCGACTCGCGCAGCGCCCGGAGCGCCTCGACGATCGCCTCGTGATCGGCGACGTGCTCGTCGTAGTCGGGATAGGCGTGCAGGCGCATCAGCAACTGCTCCGACATGAAATGCAGCTCTGTGTAGTCGACGAACTGCGCGACCAGCTGCTGTACCTCCTCGGCCGAGGCGCCCTCCTCGACGCTCTGGACCACGGCATCGGCCAGGCCCAGCTGGACCAGATGCTCGTTGTCGAGGGTCTGCTGGCTCTCTGCGGCGGCCTGGGTGGCGGGGGAATCGTGCATCGTGGGCTCCGCGGTTCGCTACGGTTTCGAGTATACACACCGAACCTGCCTGGCCTGGCGGACGGCCCGCCCGCGTGGCTAGACTGGTTGCCATGGAACGCCTCTCCTGCGTCGTCTACCGCGGTGCCCGCGAAGCGGACACCTACCTCTACGTCGAGCGCGTCGACGATCTCTCCCGCGTGCCCGAGGCGCTGCTCGCCCGGCTGGGTGAACTCAGCGTCGTGCTGGAGATCGAACTGCATGCGGATCGGCGTCTCGCGCGCGCCGATCCCCGCGCCGTGATGGACGCGCTGCGCGAGCAGGGCTACTACCTCCAGCTGCCGCCGCGCGATACGCTGACCCGACCCGTCGACTACCACCGGAGCTGATCGTGTTCGATTGGATGCAGAGAAAGCTCGAGATGCCGAACGCAGAGACGGCCCTGCCAGGACGCGACGCGGCGATGGAGGTCCCCGACAGGCACTACGTCAACGGCCATGCGCTCGCGCCGCCCTACCCGGAGGGCATGGAGCTGGCGATGTTCGGGCTCGGCTGCTTCTGGGGCGCCGAGCGCCGGTTCTGGGAGCTGCCCGGCGTGCACGTGACCGCGGTCGGCTACGCCGGGGGCTTCACGCCCAACCCGACCTACGAGGAGGTCTGTACCGGGCGCACCGGCCACAACGAGGTGGTGCGCGTGGTGTTCGATCCGCGGCACATAGCCTACGAGCGGCTGCTCGAGACCTTCTGGGAGGCGCACGACCCGACCCAGGGCATGCGCCAGGGCAACGACGTCGGCACCCAGTACCGCTCAGGGATCTACTGCGCGGACGACGCCCAGCGGCACGCGGCCGACGCCTCGTGCGCGGCGTACCAGCGCGCCCTCAACGACCGCGGCCTCGGCCGGATCACGACCGAGATCGTCGCGGCGCCGACCTTCTACTTCGCCGAGCCGTACCACCAGCAGTACCTGGCCAAGAATCCCGGCGGTTACTGCGGCCTCGGCGGCACCGGGGTATGCTACCCGGAGGGGAGTCGGGGGTAGGAGGCGGTGATGCCGAGCATCCTGGTGACTGGCGCGAGCCGGGGCATGGGCCTGGAATGGACGCGGCAGTGCGCCGAGCGGGGGTGGCGGGTCTACGCCACGTGCCGCGATCCCTTCGAGGCGGGCGAGCTGCGCCGCATCGAGGAGAGCCACGGCACCATCACCCTGCACAAGCTCGACGTGACCGACCCGGCGCAGGTCGCGACCCTCGCCCGCACGCTGCCCAACGCCAGCATCGACGTGCTGGTGCACAACGCCGGGGTCTGGAAGGACTGGGACCCGACCCTGCGCATCGGCAAGCTCAAGTTCGACGCCTGGGAGGAGACCTGGCAGGTCAACGTCCTTGGCCCCGTGCGCCTCACCGACGCGCTGGTCGAGCACGTCGCCCGCAGCGAGCGCCGGCTGGTGGTCGGGATCACCAGCGAGATGGGCTGCGTCAGCCGCATCACCTCGCCCGGGAGCTACGCCTACCGCGCCAGCAAGGCGGCCCTGAACGCGGCACTGCACGGCATGGCCCACGAGCTGCGGCGGCGCGACATCGGCGTGTTGCTGCTCCATCCCGGCTGGGTGCGCACCACGATGGGGGGCGAGAGCGCCACGCTCAGTCCCGCCGAGGCCGTGGAGAAGATGCTCGAGTGCGTCGACGGATTCACCATGGAGCAGACCGGCAAGCTGTTCACCTCCGCCGGCCGCGAGATGAGCTGGTAGCCGCCGCGCGCCACGCTCACCACGCCATGCGCACGACGCCGTAGGCGAGCAGCGCGAGCACGCCGAAGTAGAGCAGCCGCGGCAGCCACTCCGCGAGGGCGTCGTCGGCCAGGTCGAGGCGCTCGTTGAGTGCCTCGGCATGGTGCTCGACCATCCGGTCGAGGCTCCCCGCGAACTCGCCGGCGCCGACCAGCGGCACCCCGGCGCGACGGTCGAGCCCGCCGGCCCCGGCCAGCGCCTCGGTCACCGTCGCGCCCCGCTCGACGTCGGCCGCCGCCTGCGTCCAGGCGCCGCGCAGCACCGGGTTGCGCACCGTTGCCGCGGCCTCGCGCAGCGCCTCCACCGCCGGCCGTCCTGCGGCCAGCAGCAGCGCCAGGTTCATCAGCAGGTCCCGCTGCGCGCGCAGCCGCAGCATCCGGCCGATCCCCGGCAGCCGGAGCAGCAACCGCTCGACCGGGCGCGGCAGGTCGTGGCCGTGGCGGCGCCGGGCGACGTGGGCGAGCAGCAGCCAGGCGAGCGCCAGCAGGCCGATCGGCAGCAGGGCGCGGATCAGGTAGCCGGCGCCGTCGATGCGTTGGGCGACCAGCGCTGGCAGCGGCGCGATCAGCGCGAACAGCACGAGCAGCAGCAGCGGCAGGGCGAGGCGGTTGCGCACCCGGGCCTGCCAGCGCGCCCGCGTGGCGTGGTGCTCGGCGAGCCGGGCCAGGACCGCCTCGACGGTGCCGGCCCTGGCGGCGCTGTCGAGCAGCCGTCCCTCCCAGGGCGTGAAGAGCCCGGCCCGGCGCCCGGCGTCACCGAGGGGGACGCCGCGTTCGAGCGCGGCGCACATCAGGTCGAGGCGCTGCGCCAGTCGGCCCCGGGCGCCCGCGCGCAGCGGATCCAGTGCCTGGGCCACCGGTACGCCGGCGTGCTCGGCCCGGGCCAGCGCCTGGAACAGCAGGCGGCGCCGGGACGTCGAGAGCGGCAGGGGGCGGGTCCGGGGCACGCGTGGCTCCGCTGGCGGCTCGGTACGTGAACTCAGACCGCGGGCGCGGAGCCGGTGTTCAGGCGAACAGCAGCGGCACCCCGAGCGCCATCAGCAGCACCACGGCGATGCGCCGCTGGGTGCGGCCGGAGAGCTCCGGCATGAAGTGGCGTCCGGCAAGCGTGCCGAGCACCACCACCGGCAGCGCGTAGAGGACCAGCTCCAGCGCCAGTGGCTGGACCTCGGAGAACGCGGAGACGAAGCTCATGCGCATCGCCACGCCCACCACGATCAGCGCGTGCAGCGTCGCGCGCACCGCGTCGACGGTCATCGGTTCGCGGTAGAGGTGGTAGACGACCGGTGGCGCGACGGCGGCGAACAGGCCGCCGAACAGGCCGCCGAGCAGGCCGGAGAGGAACCCGGTCAGCGGCCGCGCGGGACGTTCCCGGGTGGTCGGGCGCATCAGCATCAGCACGCCGCCGAGGACGATGAAGGCGCCGAGGATCACCTGCAGCGTGCTGGTCGCGCCGTGCGCCAGGCGATCCATCAGCCAGACGCCCACACCGACGGTGGGCAGCATGCCGAGCAGGATCGGCACGAGCCGGCGCCACTGGATCGCGCCGCGCACGCCGGCAAGCGAGACGAGGCTGCTGGCGAGCCCGACCAGGCTCACCACGACCGCGGTGACCGGGATCGACGCCAGGTCGAACTCGGTCATCATGCCGAGCAGGCCGAGGGCGAGCGCGAAGCCGCTGACCGCCTGCAGCCAGGCGCAGACGGCGACCACGCCGAGGAACAGCGCGAGTTCCTCGGGGCTCACCGGGGAGGAGGGGTGTGATCGTGGAGGGCGGTCGCGTCCGTCACCGCCGCGGGATCAGGCGGCGATGGCGCCGCGCAGCCGGTTGAGGGCGTTCTTCTCGAGCTGGCGGATGCGCTCGAGGGAGACGCCGTGGACCTCGGCCAACTCCTTCAGCGTCGCCTTCGGCTCGGCCAGCCAGCGCTTCTCGACGATGTCGCGGCTGCGCGGATCGAGCGCCTCGAGCGCGGCGCTGAGCTGGCGCCGGCCGTGATCGGCGCTGTCGAGCGCCTCGAGCTGCGCGGCCGGGTCGGCGCGCTGGTCGGCGAGGTAGGCGACCGGGGCGGGCGGCGCGTCGTCGTCGTCGCGCTCGACCGGATCGAACGGGGCGTCGTGCGCGCTCAGCCGTGCCTCCATCTCGAGCACGTTCTCCGGGGTGACGCCGAGGTCGGTGGCGACCGCCTCCACCTCGTCGTGGCTCAGCCAGCCGAGACGTTTCTTCGCCTTGCGCAGGTTGAAGAACAGCTTGCGCTGGGCCTTGGTCGTGGCGACCTTGACGATGCGCCAGTTGCGCAGGATGAACTCATGGATCTCGGCCCGGATCCAGTGGACGGCGAAGGAGATCAGGCGCACGTTCTGCCCCGGGTCGAAGCGGCGCACGGCCTTCATCAGGCCGATGTTGCCCTCCTGGATCAGGTCGGCGAGCGGCAGGCCGTAGCCGGAGTAACCGCGCGCGACGTGGACCACGAAGCGCAGGTGCGAGAGCACCAGCGTCCGCGCGGCGACAAGGTCGTTGTCGCGCTGCAGGCGCACCGCGAGCGCCCGCTCCTCCTCGGCATCGAGCACGGGAATCTGCCCGATGGTCGCGAGGTAGGCGTCGAGGCTGCCCTGCGGGCTGGCCAGTTGTGCCGGTATCAGGTCGCGCATCTGCTACTTTCTCCTTTGCCACCCGTATTTTAGCACTCTTGCCATGAGAGTGCCAAGGCGGTTCACGTCGATTTGACCCCACCTCCGGGCGCGGGTTCCGTCGTGCGGAATCAGGTCGGCTCGATGGCGCGCAGGTGCCGGCCGACGGCCAGCCACGAGCCGAGGAGGCCGAGCAGCGCGCCGCCGAGGAGCAGCGCCAGCACGGTGGCGCCGTCCGCGGCGACGAGCCGGAACGAGCTCTGGTAGAGCATCGCGAGCTGCCGGACCGGCCCCCCGGTGGCCCACAGGGCCGCGCTGACCAGCAGCCACGCGGCGGCGCCCCCGAACAGGCCGTACCAGGCACCGCTGTAGAGGAACGGGCGGCGGATGAAGGCGTCGGTCGCGCCGATCAGCTTGGCGACCTCGATCTCGCGGCGGCGGTTCTGGATGTCGAGGCGGATGGTGTTGCCGACCACCAGCAGCACCGCCAGGCCGAGCAGCACGGCGACCACCTCGACCCCGCGACGGACGATCTCCATCAGCGCGTAGAGCCGCTTGACCCACTGCATGTCGAGCCGCGCGTGCTCGACCCCAGGGGTGACGGCGAGGTCGGCGACCAGCGCCTCGACGGCCTTCGGCGCGGCGTGGTCCGGGGCCGGACGGACGACGATCACGTCGGGCAGCGGGTTCTCGTCGAGTGCGTCGAGGGCGCCGCCGAAGCCGGAAAGGGTGCGGAACTCCTCGAGCGCCTCGGCGCGCGGGATCAGCGTGGTCTCGGCGATCCCGGCCCGCTGCTGCAGCGCCTCGGCGAGCCGCTGCGACTCGGCCGGCGGCAGCTCGCGGCGCAGGAACAGCGAAATCTGCGTCGACCCGTCCCAGCCGCCGCTGAGCATGCGCGCGTTCTCGAGCAGCAGGTGCAGCCCGGCCGGCAGCGCCAGAGCGATGCCGATCACCGCCACGGTCATCAGGCTGCCCACCGGGTTGCGCCACAGCCGGCCCAGGCTCGACAGCAGCACCTCGGCGTGGCGCAGCAGGTAGACCCG
This sequence comes from Gammaproteobacteria bacterium, assembly GCA_033722135.1. GTDB lineage: Bacteria > Pseudomonadota > Gammaproteobacteria > QNFN01 > QNFN01 > QNFN01. The sequence continues at coordinate 19,837 of JAWVZO010000019.1, forward strand.
CGGCGACGGGCGGGGCGCGCGGACGGCGTTGCGCTGGCCGCCGGACGGGCGCCGCGTGGCGGGCCTGCGCCGCGGGGGGCGCTGCGTGCGCGACCGGGGGAACGGCCTCATGCCGGGGCGTCCGCCGGGGCGACGAGGTGGCCGTGATCGAGGTGGAGCACGCGCCGGCCGAGGGCGCGGACCAGGTCCAAGGCGTGGGTCGCGATCAGCACGGTGACGCCGACCTGGTTGAACAGCAGGAACAGCTGCATCACCTCGCGCGCCAGATCGGGGTCGAGGTTCCCGGTCGGCTCGTCGGCGATCAGCAGCACCGGCTTGTGCACCACCGCACGGGCGATACCGACCCGCTGCTGCTCGCCGCCCGAGAGCGTGATCGGGTAGAGGCGCTCCTTGCCGAGCAGGCCGACCTTGTCCAGCGCGGCGCGTACCCGGCGGCCGACCTCGGCGTGCGGCACGCCGCTGACCACCAGCGGCAGCGCGACGTTGTCGAACACCGTGCGGTCGTAGAGCAGGTGGTGGTCCTGAAAGATGATCCCGAGCCGGCGGCGCAGGTACGGGATCCGGGCGCGGCGCATCCGCGTCAGGTTCTCGCCGTCGACCACCACCTGGCCGTGGCTGACCCGCTCGATCAGCGCGATCAGCTTGAGCAGCGTGCTCTTCCCGGCCCCGGAGTGGCCGGTCAGGAAGACCAGCTCGCCGCGCTCGACGCCGAAGGTGATCCCCTTCAGGGCCTCGTGCCCGCCGGGGTAGTGCTTGTGCACGCCTTCGAACTGGATCATGCCGGGCGGGGTTCAGCTGGGCTCGAGGTCGAGCAGAGCGGCGACGAACTCCGCGCCGTCGAACGGCCGCAGGTCCTCGGCCTGCTCGCCGATGCCGATGAAGCGGATCGGCACGCCGAGCTCGCGCGCGATGGCCAGCACGATGCCGCCCTTGGCGGTGCCGTCGAGCTTGGTCAGCGTGATCCCGCTCACGCCGACGGCCTCGTGGAACTGGCGCGCCTGGACCAGCGCGTTCTGGCCGGTGCCGGCGTCGACCACGAGCATGGTCTCGTGCGGCGCCTCGGGATCGAGCTTGCGCATCACCCGCACCACCTTGCGCAGCTCCTCCATCAGGTTGCCCTGGGTGTGCAGGCGGCCCGCGGTGTCGGCGATCAGCACGTCGGCCTGCCGCGCCCGCGCCGCCTGCAGGGCGTCGAAGATGACCGACGCGCTGTCGGCGCCGGTCTGCTGGGCGATCACCGGCACCTCGTGGCGGGCGCCCCAGGCCTGCAGCTGCTCGACCGCCGCGGCGCGGAAGGTGTCGCCGGCGGCGAGCAGCACCGAGCGCCCCTCGGCCTGGAAGCGGCGCGCCAGCTTGCCGATGGTGGTGGTCTTGCCGGCCCCGTTGACGCCGACCATCAGGATGACGCGCGGGGTGCCGGCGCCGGAGTCGAGCTCCAGCGGTACGGTCACCGGCGCGAGGATCGCCTCCATCTCCTCGCGCAGGGCGTCGAGCAGGGCCTCGCCGTCGTCGAGCTGGCGACGCTTGAGGCGGGCGGTCAGATCGCCGACGATCTGCGTCGTCGCCGCGATGCCGACGTCGGCCATCAGCAGCCGGGTCTCGAGCTCCTCGAGGAGCTCGTCGTCGATCTGCCGGCCGCGGAACAGCCCGGCGAGCCCGCCGGTCAGGCCGCTGCGGGTCTTGCCGAGGCGCTCGCGCAGGCGGGCGAACAGGCCGCGCCGGGCCGGTTCGGGCGTCTCGGGCGCCGACTTGTCCTTGAAACCAAACATCGGTGCGGTGGTCTTACGTGGGGCTTGCCGCCGCCCCGGGACACGCCTCGCGGCTCGCGGAGCCGGTATCCTAGCACCCCGCCCCGCGCCCCGGTAAGCGCGGCGGCCACCCCCCGGAGAAAGGGAGCAGCACAACATGATCGCAAGGATCCTCCTGCTGGCCGCCGGCCTGATGCCCGCGGTCCTCCCCGCCGAGCCGCAGGTCCACGAGTACACCCTCGACAACGGCCTGCGGCTGGTCGTCCAGGAGGACCACCGCGCACCGGTGGTGGTCTCGCAGGTCTGGTACAAGGTCGGCTCCAGCTACGAGCACGACGGCATCACCGGCGTCTCCCACGTGCTCGAGCACATGATGTTCAAGGGCACCGAGAACCTGGCGCCGGGCGAGTTCTCGCGGCGCATCGCCGAGCTCGGCGGGCGCGAGAACGCGTTCACCAGTCGCGATTACACCGCCTACTTCCAGACGCTGGAGCGGTCGCTGCTCGAGACCGCCTTCGAGCTCGAGGCCGAGCGCATGCGCAACCTGGTGCTCGATCCCGCGGAGTTCGCCAAGGAGGTGCGGGTGGTCATGGAGGAGCGCCGGCTGCGCACCGAGGACAACCCCCAGTCGCTGACCTACGAGCGCTTCAACGCCACGGCCTTCCTGACCAGCCCTGTGCGCAACCCGGTGGTCGGCTGGATGGACGACCTCGCCCACCTGCGGCTCGATGATCTCGCCACCTGGTACCGGCAGTGGTATGCGCCGAACAACGCGACCCTGGTGGTGGTCGGCGACGTCGACCCGGACGAGGTGCACGCCATGGCGGTCGAGCACTTCGGGCCGCTCGAGCCGAGCGATATCGCACCGCCGAAGCCGCGGCCCGAGATCCCGCAGCGCGGC
>JAWVZO010000020.1:0-22083 GCA_033722135.1 Gammaproteobacteria bacterium
CCAGTCGACCTGGTCGGCGAGCCAGCCGCCCGACGACGACAGCAGCGTGCGCCCGAACGCGGCCAGCGACGAGAGCAGGGCGTACTGGGTCGCGGTGAAGGCGAGGTTGCAGAGGCTCGACAGGTAGGCGACGAAGGCCGCGGTGCCCATGCCGCCGGCCAGGTTCTCGAGGCCGATGGTCACGGTCAGCATGGCCACGTCGTAGCCGACCAGCGCCTGGACGACGAACGCGAGGTTCGACGCCATCTGCAGCAGCCCGCAGATCCACAGGCTGCGCAGGATGCCGAGCCGGCTGACCAGCAGCCCGCCGGCGAAGCCGCCGGCGATGGTCGCGGCGAGGCCGAACGCCTTGGTGACGTTGGCGATCTCGATCTTCGAGAAGCCGAGCTCGACGTAGAACGGGTTGCCCATCACCCCGGCGAGCGCGTCGCCGAATTTGTAGAGCACGATGAACGCGAGCACGGCGAGCCAGCCGGGACGCGCGAGGAACTCGGCGAACGGGGCGACCACCGCGCCGTGCAGCCAGGCGAGCGCGCGACCGGCCCGGCCGCGCAGGTCGGGACGGGCGTCGAGGAAGCGCGCGACGCGCTCGGCCTGGGCGCGCGCCTCGGGCGTATCGCCGAGGGGCGGCTCAGGGTTGAGCAGCACGGTCACCACGCCGACACCCATCAGCGCGGCCATCAGCGCGTAGGCGGTCGGCCAGTCGCTGAAACTGGCCGCGTAGAGCGCCCCTGCGCCCGAGGCGAGCATGCCGACGCGGTAGCCGAGCACGACGGTCGCCGCGCCGGCGCCGTAGCGCCGCTCGTCGAGGATCTCCACGCGGTAGGCGTCGAGAGCGATGTCCTGGGTCGCGGAACAGAACGCGACCAGCAGCGCGAGCAGCGCGGTCGCGGTCGGCGCGGTGGCGGGGTCGCTGTGTCCGAGCAGGGTGATGGTCGCCATCAGGGCGAACTGGCTGGCGAGCATCCAGCTCCGGCGCCGGCCGAAGCGGCGGGTCAGCCACGGCAGCGGCACCCGGTCGACCAGCGGCGCCCAGAGGAACTTCAGCGTGTACGGCGTGCCGGCCAGGGCGAACAGGCCGATCGTGGTCTTGTCGACGCCGACCTCGGCGAGCCACAGCGTCAGCGTGCCGAAGGTCAGCGCCAGCGGCAGGCCGCTGGAGAAGCCGAGGAAGCCGACCGCGACCACGCGCGGGTCGCGGTAGACCGCCGAGGCGGCGAGCCAGGCGCGCAGGGTGGCGGTCATCCCCCGGCTCGCTCAGGCCGGCGGAGGCGGGGCGTGGTCCGGCGGGATCGAGTAGGTGGCCGTGACGTGGGCGACCATGTCCGGGTCGCCGTCGCTGTAGAGGGCGACCTCGCCGACCGCGAGCCGCTTGCCGAGCTTGATGATCTTGCCCTCGGCGATGACGTCGCCGGGCGCCGGGCGGCGCAGGAAATTGCAGTTGAGGTTGATCGTCAGGGCCAGTTCGACGGGGCCGATCAGGCTCAGCGTCGCGTAGTACATCGCGAGATCGGCCAGGCCCATCAGGACCGGGCCCTGAACGGTGCCGCCCGGACGCAGGAAGTCCTGGTTGAAGGGCAGGCGCACGCGCACCGTGCCGGCGTCCAGCGCCTCGATGCGGCTGCCGAGCTGGCCCATGAACGGGACCTTCTCGCGGGCGATCCTGTCGAGTTCCTCGGGGGTGACGCGCGATGCCACGCTGGCCTCCGGTGTCGTGGAAAGCCGCATGCTAACCCGCGTCGGCGGCAGCGGCCAGCGGCGGTCGACACGCCCCGGGCACGCCGATATGCTGCGGTGTCACCGCCCCGGCAGGATGGAACGATGCACAACAACGCTTTCACGATGGAAACGGTCCCGCTGAAGTACGGCTGGGGCGTGATCGCCGAGCTCGGCTGGGATCTCGAGGCGCTCGGCGTGAAGCGGGTGCTGGTGCTGAGCGATCCGCACCTGGTCGGGCTCGGGCTGCTCGAGCGGGCGCTCGGGGCGATCCGCGAGCGCGGCATCGATCCGGTCGTCTACGGCGACGTGCTCTGCGAGCCGACCGACCGCTCGTGGCAGCAGGCGATCGATTTCGCGCAGGAGGAAACCTTCGACGGCCTGGTCGCGATCGGCGGCGGCTCGGTGATCGACACGGCCAAGGCGGTCAACCTCTACACCACCTACCCCGAGCCGATCCTCGCCTACGTGAACAAGCCGGTCGGCGAGGGCAAGCCGGTGCCCGGCCCGCTGAAGCCGCTGGTCGCGATCCCGACGACCGCCGGCACCGGCAGCGAGACCACGTCGGTCGCGGTGCTCGACCTGCTCGACCTCGAGCTCAAGGCGGGCATCTCGCACCGGCTGCTGCGCCCGCGCCTGGCGATGATCGACCCCGAGCTGACCCTGACCCTGCCCCCGGCGGTGACCGCCGCGTGCGGCATGGACATCCTCTGCCACGCGCTCGAGTCCTACACCAGCCTGCCGTTCGACCGGCGGCCGATGCCGGAGAACCCGGCGCAGCGCCCGCCGTACGTCGGCGCCAACCCGGTCGCCGACATCTGGGCCGGCCGCGCGATCGAGATCGGCGCGCAGTTCCTGCCGCGCGCCTACCGCGAGCCCGGTGACGTCGAGGCGCGCAGCGAGCTGATGCTCGCCGCGACGTTCGCCGGGATGGGCTTCGGCAACGCCGGGGTGCACCTGCCGCACGCGATGAGCTACCCGATCGCCGGGATGGTCAAGGACTTCGTGCCCGCCGGTTTCCCGGACGACAAGGTGCAGGTGCCGCACGGCATGTCGGTGGCCCTCGGCACGCCGGCGAGCTTCCGCTTCATCGGTGGGCGCGCCGGCGAGAAGACGCGGGCCGCGTTCGGCCTGCTCGGCGGCGACCCGGCCTCGATCTCGGTCGACGAGGCGGGGGCCGCGGTCGGCGAACGCATCGCGGAGATCATGCAACAGCTGGAGATGCCCAACGGTCTCGCCGCGCTCGGCTTCACCGACGCCGACGTGCCCGCGCTGGCCAAGGGGTGCCACGAGCAGCAGCGCCTGCTGGTCAACTCGCCGGTGCCGGCCGAGCTCGCCGACCTCGAGGCGATCTTCCGCGACGCCATGACCATCTGGTGAGCGGCCTCCGTCGCGCGACACCGCCCGCGGGCACCTGCTAGGCGCGTGTCGCCGTTTCCTCTCCGCCTGCTCGCGTGGGTGCTCGCCACGACGGCGGCCGTCGCCTCCGTCGCGTCGCTGGCCACGTTCAGCGAGAACCGCCAGCGTCTCGCGGAGCATGCCGCGGAGCGTGCCCGGCTGGTCGCGGTCGCCGTGGCCCATCGCGCGGGAACGACGCTGCGCGGCGTGGAACGGGCCACCGGCACGCTTGCCTCGGCCGTTCACCACGCGCGGCCGGACGGCCGCGCCCTGCTCGCGACCGTGCAGGCGATACTCGATGCCGAGCCCGCATTGGATGGCGCGGCCGTGGCCTACGCCCCAGGGGCCTACGCCGCCGGTGCCGACCTGGCGCTCGCCGTGGCGCGCGAAGGCGGGGCATGGACGCATGTCGACCTCCTCGAACACGCCCCCGGCTTCCGCGAGTCGACCTGGTACCGCACGCCGGCGCTGTCGGGCGCACCGACCTGGCTGGAACCGGTGGCCGATGAACGCCACGCTCCGCCGGGCGTGGCCAGCTACGCGGTGCCGGCCTTCGAGGCGCGTGAAGGGGGCCGCCGGCTGGCGGCGGTGGCCCGCGCCGACCTCGCGCTGGCCCCGTTGGCGGAACGCCTCGTCGCCGAGGCCGCCGCGCTCGACCCGGAGGCCGGGCTGCTGGTGCTCTCGCAGGCGGGATGGGTGATCGCCGCCGGTGGGCTCGCCACCGGACCGGGCGAGGTGCCGCTAACGGAACGGGCCGCCGCGATGGGCGACGAGGACCTCCGCGAGCTGGCGGCGCGGATGATGCAAGGCGAGGAGGGCGCGACGGTGCTCGTCGGGGTCGATGGCCAGTCGCGGCGCTGGGTCCACTTCGTGCCGCTGCCCGCACCCGGCTGGTCGGTCGCGGTGTCCGTGGACGAGACCGACCTGCTCGGGCCGCTCCGCCGGTCCGAGCGGCGCACGATGCTGTTCCAGGCCCTGACCCTCGGCCTGATCGCGCTGCTCTTCGTCCTGCACGTCCGGCGGGGTGTCGGTTCGCCGCCGCGGCGTCCCTGAACGCCTGCCGGGATCAGCCGGTCCGCGCCCCGTCGGCCGATCCGGCCAGGACCCGTCGGACGAAGCGGCTCACCGCCTCGAGCGTCGCGTGCTCGCGGTCGCGCTGCGGCGAGTGGCCGCAGTCGTCGAGGAACAGCGGCTCGGCGCCGCAGCCGGCGACGATCGCCTCGACCTGGGCCGCGGTGCCGTACTCGTCGTCGCGGCCCTGGATCGCCAGCACCGGCACGTCGATCCCCGGCAGGTACTCCTCCAGGTTCCAGTGCATGAACTCCGGGTCGAGCCAGGCGCGGTTCCAGCCCCAGAAGGCGCAGTCGACGTTGGTCCCGTGGTAGCGGGCCAGCCTGGCGCGCAGGTCGCCCTCCTCGTAGGCGCGCCGGGCCGCGTCGATGGATTTCACGCTCAGCTCCTCGCAGAAGACGTGCGCGGCGAACGTCACCACGCCGCGCAGCGCGGGCGTGTCGCAGCCGCCGGCGTGGACCAGCGCGATCGAGCCGCCGTCCGAGTGGCCGACGACCACGGCGTCACGGATCCGCGCCGCCTCGAGCACCCGCGGCAGCACCTCGAGCGCCTCGTCGTGCATGTAGGTCAACGGACGCGGCAGCGGGCAGGGGTCCGACCCGCCGTAGCCGAGGCGGGAGTAGGCGAGGACCCCGCAGCCGGTCGCCGCGGCGAGGCGCGCCGGGAAGTCGCGCCACAGCGCGACGCAGCCGAGTCCCTCGTGCAGCAGCACCAGCGTCGGCGCCACCCCGGGCGGCGGGCCCCACCAGGCCGCCTCGAGCCGGCGGCCGTCGACGTGGAGGGCGAGCGGCTTGCCTTCGTTCGCGTCCGATGGGGTCAAGATCATCTCCTTCCGGTCAGTCTGTCAGGGTGGCGAGGGCCTGGCGCGCCGCCGCGTCGAGCCCGAGTTCGCCGCGCCGCACCGCCGCGCAGAGCCCGGCGACCCCCGTCGCGTCGTCGTCCTGCAGCCGCCGGCGGGCCTGCTCCCCGGCAAGGCGGGCGATGACGTGGCGCAGGCGGCGGTCGGGATCGCGGGCCCGTCCCCCGGCGGTCTCCGCGGCCAGGCAGGCGTCGACCAGGCCGGCGATGCCGTCGCCGCGGGTCGCCGAGGTGGCGAGCACCGGTGGTCTGCGGCCGCCGATGGCGAGCGCCGCCTCGAGCTGGTTGCGCGTCTCCGCGGCGCCCGGCAGGTCCGCCTTGTTGACCACCACCAGGTCGGCGATCTCGAGGATGCCCGATTTCAGCGCCTGCACGTCGTCGCCGAGCCCCGGCGCGCAGAGCACCGCGCGCACCTGGGCGAGGTCGACGATCTCGGTCTCCGACTGCCCGGTACCGACCGTCTCGACGAGGACCACGTCGAAAGCGGCGGCGTCGAGCAGGTCGACCACCCAGGCGGTGCTGCGCGAGAGCCCGCCGAGGTGGCCGCGCGCCGCCAGCGAGCGGATGAACACCCGCGCGTCGGCGGCGTGGCGCTCCATGCGCAACCGGTCGCCGAGGATCGCGCCGCCGCTGTAGGGGCTGCTCGGGTCGACGGCGACGACGGCGACGCGCAGGTCCCGCGCGAGCAGCTCGCCGAGGCAGGCGCCGACCAGCGTCGACTTGCCCGCGCCGGGCGGGCCGGTCAGCCCGATCACCCGCGCGCGGCCGAGGCGGCCGTCGAGGGCGGCGAGCAGGCCGAGGCCTTCCGTGGTCTCGTTCTCGACCGCGGTCAGCGCCCGCGCGAGCGCACGCCGGTCGCCGCCGAGCGCGGCCTCGAGGTCGACGGCGCCGCGCCTCACACCATCGCCTGCGGCTGGCCGAAGCCGAGCCGCTCCCTCAGGCGGGCGACGATCTCGCCCTGGGTCAGGCCGGCGGCGGTCGCGTCGACCACCGCGGCGAACAGGTTCGCGCCGGGGTCGTCGGCGGCCCGGGCCAGCGCGTCGTCCGCGTCCCGCACGGCGGTGCCGCTGCGTTCCGCCTTGTAACGGCCGAGGCGCTCGAGGTGGGCCGCCATGCGCTCCGGGTCGGGGCGCTCGAGCGGGGCGCGTTCCCCGGGGTCGTCCGGCGCGAGGTAGGCGTTGACGCCGACGATGGTCTGCGCGCCGCTCTCGACGCGGGCCTGGAACGCCATCGCCGACTCGCCGATCATGCGCTGCACGAGCCCCTGTTCGACGGCCGCGTACATCCCGCCGGCGGCGTCGATCTCGGCGATCACCGCCTCGATCTCCGCTTCCATCCTGTCGGTCAGCGACTCGACGTAGAAGCTGCCGCCAAGCGGGTCGATGACGTCGCCCAGCCCCGCCTCCTCGCAGAGGATGTTCTGGGTGGCGATGGCGATGCGCGCCGCATGCTCGGTCGGGGTCGAGAGCACCTCGTCGTAGGCGTCGGTGTGCAGCGACTGCAGGCCGCCGAACAGCCCGGCGATCGCCTGCGCGGTGACGCGCGCGATGTTGTTCAGCGGCTGCTGGCGGGTCAGGTCGACGCCCGATGTCTGGGCGTGGAACTTGAAGCGCCAGCTCCGTGGGTCGCGCGCGCCGAGCCGCTCGCGGGCCAGCTTCGCCCAGAGACGCCGACCGGCGCGGAACTTGGCAATCTCCTCGAAGAAGCTGATCGAGATGTCGTAGAAGAACGTGAAGCGCGGCAGGAAGGCGTCCGGGTCCATGCCGCGCGCGATGCAGTCCCCGGCCACCTGCAGCGCGGTGCACAGCGTGAACGCCATCGCCTGGGCCGGCGTCGCCCCGGCCTGCTGCATGTGCTGACCGACCACCGACAGCGGGTTCCAGTGCGGCACCTCGCGGCCGAGGAAATCGATCGCGTCGCTCAGCACGCGCCGCGAGCCGGGCAGGGCGAGGCGGAAGAACATGTGGTTGGCGACGTAGTGCGAGAGGTAGTCGCTCTGGTTCGAGGTGCCGCGCAGGTCGCGCCACGGCACGCCGCGGCGCCGGGCCTCGACCAGCAGCTGGGCGAGCAGCGTGAACGGCAGCGGGTCGTTGAGGCCGATCGATAGCCGTTCGATGGGGATGCCGTCGAGGGCATCGGCGAAGTCCTGCGGCGTGTTGATCACCGTGCCGCAGGTGCCGAGCAGCAGGGGATCGACGGTGTCGGCGTCGACGCCGCGGTAGACCGAGTTGCACGGGATCAGGCTGATCGCGGTGGCGCCTGCGTCGAGCAGGGTGCGCAGCCGCGCGTTGTAGTCGGCCGGCGTGCCGAGGCCGATCAGCTGGCGCTGGGTCCAGCGCCGGCCGCGGTGCATCGACGGGTAGATGCCGCGCGTGAACGGGGGCTGGCCCGGGTAGCCGAGGTCGGCGTCGTAGGCCGACGCATCCCAGTCGTCCGGCGTGTAGAGCGGCCTGACCTCGATACCGGAGCGGTTGTGACGCGGCGCCGCCGCGCCCGGCACGGCGGCGATCTCTTCCTCCCACCGCGCGCGCGCCGTGTCGTCGGCCGGCGCGGTCGTCCGGTCGTGCGCCGCGCCGCTCACGACGCCACCCCGCGGGCCGGCGTGGTGCAGAGCTCCGTGACGTCGGCGACGATCTCCGCCAGGGCGCTGCCCGGGTGGTAGACGCGCGCCACGCCGGCCTCGCGCAGCGTGCGCTCGTCGGCGTCGGGCACGATGCCGCCGACGATCACCGGCACGTCGCCGAGGCCCGCCTCGCGCAGCGCCTCCATCAGCTGCGGCACGATCAGGTGGTCGGTCGCCAGCGAACTGATGCCGATCAGGTCGACGTCCTCCTCGGTGGCGAGCTTGACCACCGCGGGGATCGACTGCCACGGGCCGGTGTAGACCACCTCCATGCCGGCGTCGCGCAGGGCGTTGGCAACCAGGCGGCTGCCGCGGTCGTGGCCGTCGAGACCGACCTTGGTGACCAGCACCTTGATCGGGACATCGGCGTGGGCGGGTGCGTTCATGGCGTCTTTCCCCGGGCCAGCAGGCCCATGAATCGGTGGACGATGACGTGCGGGGCGTCGCGCCCCGGACGGTACCAGTGCTGGACCCAGTTAAGGGCGCCGAGCAGCAGCAGGCGCAGCGCGCGGGAGGCCTCGGCGTCGGGCAGGTCGAGGTCATCGATCAGCCCGGCGAACAGCGCTTCGTAGCGGTCGCGCAGCGCGATCAGCTCGGCGTCCGACTCGCCGGCGTCCTCCGGCTGCACGCGCACCACGACGCGGGCGTAGGCGCTGCCGTCGAGCAGGGCCTCGAGGTGCGCGGTGCAGGCCGCCTCGACCCGCGCCCACGGCGCCTCGACGCCGTCGACGGCTTGCGCGACCGCCGTCTCGATGCGCCGCACCCCTTCGTCGTAGACCGCGACCAGCAGGTCGCTCTTCGACGGGAAATGGTAGTAGATCGAGCCGGGCAGCATGCCGACCGCCGCGGCCAGCTCCCGGGTCGAGGTGGCGTGGAAGCCGCGCTCGGCGAACTGGTTCGCCGCCGCGTCGAGCAGGGCGTTGCGGCGGTTGTCCTGGCGCGGCGCGCGTTCGGGGACGGGGGCAGGTGGCATCGGGTGATCCTAAAGCAAGCGATCGCTTGGTTTTATAATCGACGGCAGCGAGCGTGTCAAAAGTGGCCGCCACGGCCGGGAGCCGTCTAGTATCGGGCCGAGACGTCCGACCGCACCGCGATGACCGACACCTCCCGCCAATCCGCCCGTATCGAGCGCTCCCGCGACGCCAGCACGCTGCGCCTCACCGGGGCCTGGACGACCCGCGCGCTGGCGGGCCTCGAACCGCAGCTCGCGGCCGTCGAGCGGGGACCGACGGTGGTCGATGCGACCGGCCTCGACGCCTTCGACACCGGCGGCGCGCTCGCGCTGCGCCGCCTGCTCGAGGTCCTCCGGGCGGGGGCCACCGAGGTCAAGGTCCGTGGGCTGCGCCAGGAGTACCGGGAACTGCTTGCGCTGGTCGAGGAGCGGCTCGCGGACTTCGTCTGCCCGCTGCCGGGGCCGCCGCCCGGGCACCTCGAGCGAATCGGCCGCGGGACCGTCGAGCTGCTCGAGGAGATGCGCGCGTTCTTCGCGTTCATCGGCCAGGTCGGCCTCGCCCTGCTCCACACCCTCGCCCACCCGGGGCGGCTGCGCTGGCGCGAGATCGTTGCCGACATCCACGCGGCCGGCGTCAACGCGCTGCCGATCATCGGCTTGCTGAGCTTCCTGATCGGCATCGTCATCGCTTACCAGGGCGGCATCCAGTTGCGCACCTACGGCGCCAACATCTACGTCGTCGAGCTGGTCGCGCTGACCATGGTGCGTGAGCTCGCGCCGGTGATGGCCGCGGTGATCGTGGCCGGCCGCACCGGCTCGGCCTACACCGCGCAGATCGGCACCATGCAGGTCAACGAGGAGGTCGACGCGCTGCGCACGCTCGGCATCCCGCCGCTCGAGATGCTGGTGCTGCCGAAGCTGCTCGGCCTGGTGGTGACGCTGCCGCTGCTGACCATGTTCGCCGACGTGCTCGGCGTGTTCGGCGGCATGGTCATGGCGGCCTCGATCCTCGACGTCAGCTTCCAGCAGTTCTTCGAGCGCATCCCCGAGGTGCTCGACGCTCGCCACTTCATGATCGGCATCGGCAAGGCGCCGGTCTTCGCGCTGCTGATCGCGTCGGTCGGCTGCTTCCAGGGGTTCCGCGTCGCGAACAACACCGACAGCATCGGCCGCCAGACCACGGTCAGCGTCGTGCAGGGCATCTTCCTGGTGATCGTGGTCGACGCGGCGTTCTCCATCCTCTTCTCGGCGATGGGGGTCTGACGTGGCCGGCGGCGACCCGGTCATCGAGGTGCGCGGGCTGCGGGTTCGCTTCGGCGAGCACGTCGTCCTCCACGACCTCGACCTGGCGATCGAGCGCCGCGAGGTGTTCGCGCTGGTCGGCGGCAGCGGCGTCGGCAAGACCACGCTGCTGCACCAGCTGATCCTGCTGGACACCCCGTCGGCGGGCTCGATCCGGCTGTTCGGCGAGGAGGTGGTCGGCCTCGGCGACCGCGCCGCCGACCGCCTGCGCAGGCGCGCCGGGGTGATGTTCCAGCAGGGCGCGCTGTTCAGTTCGCTGACGGTGCTCGAGAACGTCGCCCTGCCGCTGCGCGAGCACACCGACCTCGACGACGCGACGATCCACGACCTCGCCTCGCTGAAGGTGGCGCTGGTCGGCCTGCCGTGCGAGGCCGGCGCGCTCCACCCGTCCGAGCTGAGCGGCGGCATGCGCAAGCGGGTCGCCGTCGCCCGGGCGCTGGCGCTCGACCCGGAGTTGCTCTTCCTCGACGAGCCGAGCGCCGGGCTCGACCCGGTCAGCGCCGGCGAGATGGACGATCTGATCCTCCGCCTGAGGGACTCGCTCGGCCTGACCGTGGTGCTGGTCACCCACGACCTCGACACGCTGTGCCGGATCGTGGACCGCGTCGCGTTCCTCGACGGCGGGCGGATCGTCGGCCTCGGCACCGTCGCGGCGCTGCGCGACGACCCCCACCCCGCGCTGCGCGCCTACTTCCGCGGTCCGCGCGGTCGCGCCGCACTGGGCTGGACGTGACCGGCGCGGCGCGGATGCGACCGGGCCGCCGTGGTGCGTGGCGACGCTTGCCACGCACGGCTGGCATCCGCGCAGGCGCTCTTCTAACATCGCGGGTTCCGCACCGCGGTCACGACCGCGCCGGTCACGGGACCCGTTGAATGCAGACCCGTCCGCCCTATGCCGTCGTCGGCCTGTTCGTCGTGCTGCTCACCTCGGCCGTGATCGTCACCGGGGTCTGGTTCGGCTTCGGCGATTTCGAGGCGCCTTCGCGCACCTACGCCACCTACCTGACGGACTCCGTCGCCGGGCTGCGCGAGAACTCGACCGTGCGCTACCGCGGCGTCGACGTCGGGCGGGTGCGCCAGATCCGCCTCGCGCCGGGCGATCCGGGGCAGGTACGGCTGCTGCTCGACATCGACCGCGAGGTGCCGATCCTGACCGACACCGTCGCCCGGCTCTCCACCCAGGGGCTGACGGGCCTGTCGTACATCGAGCTGACCAGCGACGGGAACGGCGAGCCGCTGGCCGCCCGCGAGGGCGAGCCGTACCCGGTCATCCAAAGCCGCCCGTCGCTGATGGGCCGCCTCGACGCCGCCGGCACCTCGCTGCTCGCGCGGGTCGACGAGGTCTCGCACCGGCTCGTCGAGGCGGCCGGGCGGATCAGCGCGCTGTTCGACGATCCGAACCGGCGGGCGATCGCCACCATCCTCGCCGAGCTGAGCGCCGTCGCCGAGGTCCTCGGGCGCCATACCGGAACCCTCGACCGCGGCCTCGCCGACCTCGGCACGGCGTTCTCCGGCGCCGCGCGGGCCGGGGAGCGGCTGCCCGGGCTGGTCACCCAGTCCGAGGAGGCGCTGCGCGCTCTCGAGGGCCACGCCGCGGCGCTCGCCTCCGCGGCCGGGTCGGTCGAGCGCCTGGCCGAGACGCTGCGCACCGAGAGCGCGCGGCTCGGCGGCGACCTCGACCGCGTCAGCACGTTGACCGAGCAGGAGCTGGCGCGCTTCGCCAGCGAGACCCACCCGGCGATGACGGCGATGCTCCGCGACCTCGACGACGCCGCCCGCGCGCTGCGGCGGTTCGCCGAGACGCTCGAGCGCGACCCGTCCCTGCTGCTGCACGGGCCCCGTGGGCGGCCCCTGGGCCCCGGCGAAGGAGATGCCCGATGAACCCGAGAACGGTCTGCCTGTTGCCCCTGTGGCTCGCCCTCGCGGGCTGCGCGCCGCTGCTGCCGACCCCGGAGACGACCGAGACCGTGGCCCGTCACGCCGTCCGGCCCGACATCCTGCCGGCACCGGCCCCGGCGGTGCCGGGTGCGCCGGCGCTGGCGGTCGCTCAGCTGCGGCGCGGGCCGCTGATCGACGACCGCGCGATGGTCTACGTCGACGCCGAAGGTCGGCGCGGCACCTTCGTCAACAACGCGTGGGCCGCACCGCCCGACCTGCAGCTGGCGGAGTGGCTGGTGGCTGCGCTGGAGCGCGCCGGCGGCACGCCAGCGGTGGTCGCCCCGGGCGGACGCGGCGATGCCGAGCTGCTGCTGGAGGGGGAGCTGCTCCGCTTCGAGCTCGTGGCCGAACCGCCGCCCGGCTCGCTGCGTGCCGAGCTGCGCCTCCAGCTGCTCACCGCGCGCGGGCGGGAGGTGCTGGCGACCGCCCGGCTCGCGGAGTCCGAGCCGCTCGCCGAGCCGGGCCCCGTGGCGATGGGCGACGCGGCCGACCGCGCCGTGGCACGACTGCTGGACGCCGGCGCGCGCTTCGTCCGCGACGCCGTCGTCGCCCGCGTTCGGGAGACCGGCCGTGAGTGAGCTGCCGAGCCTGTTCGTCTCGCACGGTGCCCCGACCCTGCTCACCGATCCCTGCCCGGCGCGCGACTTCCTGGCCGGGCTCGGCCCGGCGCTGCAGCGGCCGCGCGCGATCCTCTGCGTCTCGGCGCACTGGACCACGGCGGACCCGCGGCTGACCGGCAGCCCGTCGCCGGGCGTGATCCACGACTTCCACGGCTTCCCGGACGGCCTCTACGCGCTCGACTACCCGGCGCCCGGCGATCCCGGGCTCGCCGGGCGCGTCGCAGGCCTGCTCGACGGGCTCGGGCCCGCCGTCGACCCGGAGCGGGGGCTCGACCACGGCGCGTGGGTGCCGCTGCGGCTGATCTACCCGGAGGCCGACCTGCCGGTGGTGCAGCTCTCGGTGTCGCCGGCGCGCGGTCCGGCCTGGCACGTCGCGCTCGGCCGCCGGCTGCGCCCGCTGCGCGCCGAGGGGGTGCTGGTGCTGGCCAGCGGCGGCGCCACCCACAACCTGCGCGACTTCGCGCGCCATGCCCTCGACGCCCCGCCCCAGGCCTACGCGCGCGAGTTCGCCGACTGGCTCACGGCCGCGGTGGAGGCGGGCGACGAGGACGCCCTGGCGGACGTTTGGAACCGGGCGCCGCAGGCCGCGCGCAACCACCCGACCCCGGAGCACCTTCTGCCGTTTCACGTCGCGCTCGGCGCCGGGGGCGGGAACGCCGGGCGCCTGCTCCACGACAGCTTCACCTTCGGCGTGCTCTCGATGGCCGCCTACGCCTGGGACTGAGCGCCGTGCCGACGCCCGACCCGCATGCGATCGCGATGATGGTGCTCACCGTCCTCGCGCTGGTGCTGTTCACCCGCGACCGCATCCCGCTGGAGACCTCGAGCCTGGTGGTGATCGGCGTGCTCGCGCTCGGCTTCCAGCTCTTCCCGTACAGCCGCGACGGCGATCCGCTGAAGCCGGTCGAGTTCTTCGCCGGCTTCGCCCACGAGGCGCTGATCGCGGTGGTCGCGCTGATGGTGGTGGGACACGGCCTGGTGCGCACCGGCGCGCTGGAGCCGGTCGGCCGCCTGCTGGCCAAGTCGTGGGCCCGCTCGCCGTCGCTGTCGGTGCTGCTCACCATGGTCACGGCCGCGGTGCTGAGCGCGTTCATCAACAACACGCCGATCGTGGTCCTGCTGCTGCCGATCCTGATCAGCGTCGCGCTGCGCTCCAACCTCTCGCCGTCGAAGACGCTGCTGCCGGTGGGTCTCGCCACCGTGGTCGGCGGCACCGCGACCGTGATCGGCACCTCGACCAACCTGCTGGTGGTCTCGGTCGCGGTCGATCTCGGCCTGGAGCGCTTCGGCATGTTCGACTTCGCGGTGCCGGCGATGATCGTCGGCGGCGTCGGCATCCTCTACCTCTGGCTGATCGCGCCGCGGCTGCTCCCGGAGCGGACCCCGCCGCTGGCAGACACCTCGCCGCGGGTGTTCACCGCACGGCTGCACATCCCGGAGGAGAGCCCGGGCGATGGCGCGACCCTGGCCGATCTGCGCGAGAAGGCGTCGGGCCTGCGCGTCACCCAGGTGCGCCGCGGTGCGATGACGCTGATGCCACTGCCCGACAGCGTGCTGCGCGCCGGCGACAAGCTGGTGGTCAGCGACACCCCGGAGCGGCTCAAGGAGTACGAGAAGGAGCTCGGCGTCGAGCTCTTCGCCGGCGACAAGCGCATCGACGAGGAGCACGGCTTCGACGAGGCCTCCGACCAGCAGATCGCCGAGATCGTCGTCACCCCGCAGACCATGCTGGTCGGCACGACGCTGCGCCAGGCGCGCTTCGAGGACCGCTACCCGCTGCGCATGCTGGCGCTGCACCGCAGCGGGTCGACGCCGTCGACGCCGCTGACCGAGACGGTGCTGCGGGTCGGCGACGTGCTGCTGGTCCAGGGCGACCCGAAGGCGATCCGCGAACTGAAGCTCGGCGGCGAACTGATGGTGCTCGACGCCACGGTCGACCTGCCGCACACCAGCAAGGCGCCGACCGCGCTCGCCATCCTGGTCGCGGTGGTCGCATCGGCGGCCAGCGGACTGCTGCCGATCGCGATCAGCGCGGTGTGCGGCGTGATCGCGCTGCTGTTCACCCGTTGCCTGCGCTGGCAGGACGTCACCCGCGCGGTCAGCCCGGCGGTGATCCTGGTGGTCGTCGCCAGCCTCGCCCTCGGCACCGGGCTGCAGGCGACGGGGGCGACCGACTACGTCGCCGGCGCCTTCCTGTCGGTCGCAACGTCGCTGTCGCCGCCGCTGGTCCTGAGCGGGCTGATCCTGCTGCTCGCGGTGCTCACCAACGTGGTCTCGAACAACGCCGCGGCGGTCATCGGCACGCCGTTCGCCGTGGCCATCGCCAACGGCCTCGGCGCGCCCCCCGAGCCGTTCGTGCTCGCGGTGCTGTTCGGCGCCAACATGAGCTACGCCACGCCGATGGCCTACCAGACCAACCTGCTGGTGCTCAACGCCGGCGGCTACACCTTCTCAGACTTCGTGCGCGTCGGCGTGCCGCTGACCCTGCTGCTCTGGCTCGGCTACTCGCTGCTGCTGCCGAGACTCTACGGGATGCTCTGAACGCGGGCTCACCGGGCGAGCCCGGGCGCGCGGATGATGGCGGGAGGCGCATGACCCGAACGGGAGGCCTCTGGCCTCCAATTCACATTAGATAATATCCTTTACCTGCTGATTTATATTTGGATATTCATGATCTGATCGACGCAGGCGTCACGGTCCTGACGCCGAACCGACGGCTGGCCCGCCGGCTGGCGCTGGAGGTGGCCGAGCGCCGCCTGGCGTCCGGCACGCCCGCGTGGGAGAGCCCGCGGGTGCTCGGCTGGTCGGCATGGCTGCGCCGCACCTGGAACGACCCGGCGCTCGGCGCGCGGCCGGCGCTGCTCGGCCCGGCGCAGGCCGCGGCTCTGTGGGAGGCGGCGATGGCTGCCGACCGCGAGCGGCTGCTGCTGCCGAACGGCGCGGTGACCGGCGCCGCCGAGGCGTGGTCGCTGCTGCACGCGTGGCGCCTCGACGCCGACGCCCCGGAGTTCGCCGCCAACGGCGACACGCGGGCCTTCCGGCGCTGGGCCGGGACCTACCGCGCGCGCTGCGAGCGCGATGGCTGGATCGACGAGGCGCGGCTTCCGGACCGCCTCGCCGAGGCCTGGCGCGCGGGCCGGCTCGCACCCCCGGAACGGCTCGCGCTCTACGCCTTCGCCGAGCTGACCCCGCAGCAGCGGGCGCTGGTCGACACGCTCGAGGCGGCCGGCGGGCGGGTCGACGCCGTCACGCCGGAGTCGCGCCACGGGACGGTCTGCAGGACGGTGCTGCCCACCCTCGACGACGAGCTGCACGCCGCGGCGAGCTGGGCGAGGACGGCCCTCGAGGCGTCGCCCGGGGCGCGCGTAGGGCTGGTCGTCCCCGACCTCGCCGGCACGCGCGCCCGCGTCGAGCGCGCCCTCGACGCCGTGCTGGCCCCGCGGCGGCTGCGGATCGGGACGCTCGACGACCCGAGGCCTTACGAGCTCAGCCTCGGCCGACCGCTCGCCGAGTGGCCGGCGGTCGACGCCGCGCTGCGCCTGTTCGAGGCGCTCGGGCCGGGGCCGCGGCCGTTCACGGAGCTCTCCCTGCTGCTCCGCTCGCCGCACCTCGGCGAGGCCGTGAGCGAGGCCGACGGACGGACCCGGGCCGAGCTGGCGCTGCGCGGCGCGGGCCGGGAAGCGTGGCAACTCGACGCCGCGCTGGAGGTCGCGGGCGCCGCGGCGCCGCGCTTCGCCGCGCGGCTCGCCGTGGCGCGCGCCGCGCTCACCGCGCGCCCGGGTGGCGGAGAGGCCCCGCGACATCCGCCGAGCGCCTGGACGGCGCGGCTCGGCGGCACGCTGGAGGCCGCCGGCTGGCCGGGCGAGGCGCCGCTCGACAGCGCCGGTTACCAGGCGGTCGCGGCCTTCCTCGAGCTGCTCGCCGACGTCGCCCGCCTCGATGCGGTGCACGGCGCGACGCCGCTCGCGCCGCTGCTCGCGACCGTTTCGCGCCTCGCCCGCGAGCGGATCTTCCAGCCCGCGGGCGGGCACGCGCCGGTCGAGGTGCTCGGCGTGCTCGAGGCGGCGGGGCAGGCGTTCGACCGCCTCTGGATCTGCGGCCTCGACGGGAGCGCCTGGCCGCCGCCGCCGCGCCCCAACCCGTTCCTGCCGGCGCGCCTGCGCCGCGACCACGCCATGCCGCACGCCTCCGCGGAACGCGAGACCGAGGTCGCCGCGCGCCTGACCCGGGGCTTCGCCGCGGCCGCCGACGCGGTCGTGTTCAGCCACGCGGCGCGCGACGGCGACGCCGAGCTCGCGCCGAGCCCGCTGCTCGCCCCGTACCCGCCCGTCGACGCGCGGGCGCTGGTCCCCGACGAGGCGCCCCGCGCCGCGGCCCTCGTCGGGACGGCGCCGCTCGAGCGCTTCACCGACGCGGCCGCGCCGCCGGGCCCGGCCGGCCGGCTTCCCGGCGGCAGCGGGCGCGTCGCGGACCAGGCGGCCTGCCCGTTCCGCGCCTTCGCCCGCCATCGCCTCGCGGCCGGGCCGCTCGATCCGCCGCCGCGCGGCCTCGACGCGATGACGCGCGGTAAGCTGGTGCACGACGTGCTGCAGGCGCTGTGGGTCGCCGAGGGCCCGGGGCTGGCCCGGCTCGATCCCGCGCGGCGCCGCGACCGGGTCACGCTGGCCTGCGGGCGCGCCTTCCAGTGCGTCGAGGCGCGGCTTCGCGACCGGCCCCGCCTGCGCGCCATCGAGCAGGCGCGCCTGATCGACCTGGTCGAGCGTTGGCTCGACGTCGACGCCGGCCTGCCGGCCGAACGGCGCGCCGAGGCCGAGCTGCAGGTCGCGCACCGCTTCGGCGACCACGAACTGCACCTGCGGCTCGACCGCCTCGACACGCTGCCGGACGGGCGGCTGGCGATCGTCGACTACAAGACCGGCAGGGATCTGCGGGCCGGCGACTGGGACGCGCCGCGGCCAGCCGCGCCGCAGCTGCCGCTCTACGCCGCGGCGGTGGGGCCCGGGCGGGTCGCCGCGCTGGCGTTCGCGAAGGTCCACGTCGAGGGGTGCGGCTACATCGGGCTCGCCGACGGCGACGACCTGCTGCCCGGCGTGCCGGGCGCCCCCGACGCCGCGGCGCGGATCGCGGCCGCCGCGGAGGCGGCCGTGGCGCTGCTCGACGACCACGTCGCCGGCGTCGCCACGGTCGACCCGCTGCCCGGCGCGTGCGTGTACTGCGGACTCGAGCCGCTGTGCCGGGTCCACGAGCTCGCCGGCACCGGGCCGGGGGAAGGCGACGAGGGCTGAATCGCGCGCCCCGGACGCCGACGTCCGCGCCCGGGCGCTCGACCCCGGGCGGTCGTTCATCGTCCAGGCGCCGGCCGGCTCGGGCAAGACCGAGCTGCTGATCCAGCGCGTGCTGGCGCTGCTCGCCCGTGTGGACGCGCCGGAGGAGATCGTCGCGATCACCTTCACGCGCAAGGCGGCGGCGGAGATGCGCGACCGCGTGCTGCGCGCGCTCGACGCCGCCGCCAACGGCCCCGAGCCGGAGTCGGCGCACGCCCGCCTGACCCGCGACCTGGCGCGCGCGGCGCTTTCGCGCGATGCCGCGCGCGGCTGGGGGCTGCGCGATAGCCCGCAACGGCTGCGCATCCAGACCATCGACGCGTTCTGCGCAGGGCTCGGCCGGCAGTTGCCGTACCTGTCGGGGCTCGGCGGTCCGCCGCAGCTCGTCGAGCGCGCCGAGCCGCTCTACCGCGAGGCGGCGCGGGCCGCGCTCGACGCGCTGGAGGGCGAGGGCCCGGACGGACGCGCGGTGGCCCGGGCCGTCGCCCACCGCGACGCCGACCTCGAGGGCCTCGAACGGCTGATCGCCGCG
Organism: Gammaproteobacteria bacterium; assembly: GCA_033722135.1. Lineage (GTDB taxonomy): Bacteria > Pseudomonadota > Gammaproteobacteria > QNFN01 > QNFN01 > QNFN01. The sequence continues at coordinate 18,335 of JAWVZO010000020.1, forward strand.
CTGCTGGCGCGGCGCGACCAGTGGCTGCGCCACCTGCACCACGACGACACCCCCGAGGCGCGCCGCGCGCGGCTCGAGGCGACGGTCCGCGACGAGATCGCGGCACGCCTGGAGGGGCTGCGAGCGGCGTTCCCCGGCGATGCGCTCGCCGAGGCGTGCGTCATCGCGCGCGACGCGGTCGCCGCGCTCGATGCCGAGGCGCTCGATCCGGGCGCGCTCGCCGCGTGGCGCGACCGGTCCGATCAGCCCGGTGTCGACGAGGCCTCTCTGCCCGCGTGGGCCGGTTTGGCGGAACTCCTTACGACCAGGACGGGAGAGTGGCGCAAGCGCCTCACGGTCCGCGAGGGCTTCCCGCCCGAGGGCAAGGCCACCGGTGCCGAACGGGAGCGCCGCGCCGAGCACAAGCGGCGCATGAAGCTGCTGCTCGAGGCGCTCGACCAGCGGCCCGGCCTCGCCGAACGGCTGCGGGAGGTCGCCGACCTGCCGGCCGTCCGCTACCCGGAGGCGCAGTGGGAGGTGATGGAGGCGATCGCCCGGCTGCTGGTGCTCGCCGCCGGGCACCTCGCGCTGGTCTTCGCTTGCCACGGCCGGGTCGACTTCCTCGAAGTGGCGCAGCGCGCCCACGCCGCGCTGGTCGACGACGGCGCGCCGACCGACCTCGCGCTGGCGCTCGATTACCGCATCGCCCACCTTCTGGTCGACGAGTTCCAGGACACCTCGCTGCTGCAGTACCGGCTGCTCGAGCGGCTCACCGAGGGGTGGACCGCGGGCGACGGGCGCACGCTGTTCCTGGTCGGCGACCCGATGCAGTCGATCTACCGCTTCCGCGAGGCCGAGGTGGGCCTGTTCCTGAACGCCGCCGGAGGACGGCTCGGGCAGGTCGTCCTCGAGCCGCTGCGCCTGACCGCCAACTTCCGCTCCGACGCCGGCCTGGTGGCCTGGTTCAACGCGACCTTTCCCGGGGTGCTCGCCCCCGCGCCCGACGCGCTCGCCGGCGGCGTGCCGTACGCGCCGGCCGAGGCGGTGCGCCCGGACGGCGACGGTCCGCCCGTCGTGGTCCACCCGCGCCTCGGCCGCGACGACGACGCCGAGGCGGACCGGGTCGTCGCGCTGGTCCGCGAGGCGCGCGCGGCCGACCCGGAGGGCCGCGTCGCGGTGCTGGTGCGCGGCCGGCCGCACCTGCGCGCGCTGCTGCCGCGGCTGCGCGCTGCAGGGCTATGCTTCCGGGCCGTCGACGTCGAGCCGCTCGCCGCGCAGCCCGCCGTCGAGGCGCTGCAGGCGCTGACCCGGGCGCTGCTCCACCGCGGCGACCGGGTCGCCTGGTTCGCGCTGCTGCGCGGCCCGCTCTGCGGCCTCTCGCTGGCCGACCTGCTGGTGCTCGCCGGCGACGCCGACGACGCCCCGCTGCCGGCGCGCCTCGCCGACCCGGCGTGGCACGCCCGGCTGACGGTCGACGGCCGGGCGCGCGTGGCGCGGCTCGCCGACGCGCTCGACGCCGCGCACGCGGCGCGCGGCCGCGCCGACCTGCGCCGGCGGGTCGAGGGCACGTGGCTCGCGCTCGGCGGGCCGGCCACCGGCGACGCGGCCGCCGCGCAGGCCGCGGAGGCCTACCTCGACCTGCTCGACGCCCACGCCGTCGGCGGGAACCTGCCCGACCCGGAGAGCTTCTCCGAGGCCCTCGCCGAGCTCTACGCGCCGCCCGACCCGGAGGCCGACGGGTCGCTGCAGCTGATGACCGTGCACAAGGCCAAGGGGCTCGAGTTCGACACCGTCATCCTGCCCGGCCTCGGACGGCCCACGGGGCGTGATCGCAGCCCCCTGCTGGCGTGGCTCGAACCCCCGGACGGCGGACTGCTGATGGCGCCGATGGACGCGCGCGGCGCCGGGCGCGATCCGCTCTACGCCTGGATCCGGCGCCTCGAGCGCGAGCGCGCCGACCACGAGACCGGGCGCCTGCTCTACGTCGCCGCGACCCGCGCCCGCAGGCGGCTGCACCTGCTCGGCGCGGCCGAGGCGAACACCAAGGGTGACATCTACGCTCTGGGCGGGTCGTTCCTCGCCCGGCTCTGGCCGGCCGTTGAGGGAGAGTTCGCGGCCCTCGATGCCGGCGAGCCGGCGGCCGCGCAGACGTCCTTGGCGCCCGACGCGCCGCTGACCCGCCTCCCGCGCGACTGGCACTGCCCGCCGTTCCCGGAGGCGGTGGCCGGCAGCGGGATGCCGCCCGAGATGCCGGCCGCGGAGCCGGTGATCTTCGACTGGGCCGGGGAGGGGGCGCGCGCCGCGGGTACCGTCGTGCACCGCCTGTTCGAGGCGTGGGGCCGCGCCGGGCTGCCGCCGGACGGCGCGCTGCCTGACGGCGCCGAGGCCTACGCGCGCGCCGCGCTGCGCGAGCAGGGGCTGAGCGGCGCGCCGCTCGACTCGGCCCTCGCGCGGGTGCTGCGCACGCTGCGCGCCACGCTCGCCGACCCGCGCGGCCGCTGGCTGTTCGATCCCGGCCACGCCGAGGCGCGCAGCGAGCTGGCGCTGACCGCCGAGCTCGACGGCCGCCTCGTCGCGCTGGTCATCGACCGCACCTTCGTCGACGCCGACGGCGTGCGCTGGATCGTCGACTTCAAGACCAGCGAGCACGGCGGCGGCGGACTCGACCTCTTCCTCGACCGCGAGCAGGCGCGCTACCGCGAGCAGCTCGAGCGCTACGGGCAGGTGCTGGCGCGGCTGGACGCCCGCCCGCAGCGCCTCGCCCTCTACTTCCCGCTGGTCGGCGGCTGGCGGGAGTGGAACCCCGGCGCGGCGCGCTGAGGTGGCCACGCGATCCGTGTGGCTTTTCCACGACAGACAACGACCCCGGAACCGGGTACAAGTCGCACCTGAACAGAACCACGCGCCAGGGAGGGACGCATGCCGCACCGGTGGACCGAGCACGCGCACGGCGCGGTGCACGTCGCGTCGACGTTGATGGTGATCGCCGAGACGGGGTTCCTGGTCGTCACCGCCCCGTTCCTGCCGTTCGTGGTGCTGGTCCACGCCTTCATGCACCCGTTCGTCGACGCGATGGGCCGGGAGGACCTCTCCGCCAACGTGATCGTGCTCTCGCCGCTGATCCTCTACGGGCTCGTCTCGGTGTGGTGGATGGTGCGGCGGGGCAGCCCCGTGCGGTTCGACGCCATTCCGGTCGCCGTCCTGGTCGGGCTGTTCTGCCGGGGTGTGGCGTGCGCGATGCTGGTCGGCGCCTGGGCAAGCGCGCTGTGGAGCGAGGCGCGGGTGCTGTCGGGCGAGAGCCACGCGATCGGCATCTGGGCGTTGCTGGCCCTGCTGGTCCTGGGTGTCCAGTCGCGGCTGATCTTCCGGGAGCTCCGGCCGCAGGCGGACGACGCGACGCCCGACGCGCTGCCGCCGCGGCGCGACTGACCTGCATCAGCGCCGGCGCGGCGCGCACCCGCTAGACTGCGGCCCTTCCAGCGCGCCCGGACCCGGGGCGCGCACCCGGCCGACAGGAGTCACCCGTGCGTATCGTCATCCGTACCTTCTTCCGCGGCGTCCGCGCCGTGCTCGGACCGCCCCTGCTGCTCTGGGAGGCCGCCTCGCGCCCGCGGCCGGTCAGCCGGCCACCGGAAGCGCAGGCCGAGGTCGAGCGGCGCTCCCGCGGCCTCGCCCTCTACCAGTTCGCCACCTGCCCGTTCTGCATCAAGGTGCGCAAGGAGATCCACCGGCTGGCGCTGCCGGTCGAGCTGCGCGACGCGCGCAACGAC